>PLXG01000216.1 GCA_003153195.1 Myxococcales bacterium | reverse complement strand
CCTCGAGGCCGTGCCGAGAGGGCGGGCGGCACGCCCGTGTAGATCGACTAAACAAGGACAAGCTCCACACTGATTCTTCATTGAATCGACAACCCATCTGTCCTTGTTTAGAAATCTTCGCAGGGAGTTTCGAGTCGCTGTCGAGTGTAGACGCCGAGCTCCGTGTAGATGAGCGGCAGATTTTCCATCACCGACACGCGCTTTAACTTCTTCTGTTTTCCTTCCGCGATCCAGACCGGATCTGATTCTTTGTCGAGCACGAAGCGCAGCGTGCCGGTGCGTGCGGCGAAGATCTCACCTTGCGAATCGGAGACTACGTCCTTCATCTTCTGCAGCTTGAGCGCGCCTTTGGGACCGATGTAGACGTGAAAACTCTTCTTGGTCTCTTCGCTGCTGCCGCGATCGACATAGTAATAGACCCCGTTTTGATCGCGGGCGAGCGCGTAGGCTTCGCGCGTCTGCGGGCTCGGCAGCACGTCCAGCGACGACAGCATCGCGCTGGCTTCGGCGGGCGGCAGCGCCTTCCATTTTGCGGTCTTGCCTCCGCATTCGACGCTGCAAACTCCATCGGCGACTTCAATAGAGGAATACAGTCGCATGTCGACGCCGCGAAAATCGGGGTTGCGCGACTTGTCCAAGTAGCGTGGGTCGAGAAAATAATTTCCTGACACCGTCCAAGGTGGCAGCGACACCTGAAAGAAACGCTTTCCGTCGCCGTAGAGTAGATGCGAGATCTGCTTTTCGTGGGGCAGGACCGCGACGTAGTGCGAGCTTCCGTTGGTGCACACCACGCTCTTTTCGAGCTCCATGCGATCTTTGAGGGTCTTGCCGAAGATCGGATCGGCCGAAGCGATCGCCGGAAAAAAGAGCGCGAGGAACAGAGGCCGCATGGAATCTCCCATCACAGGTTTTTCAAAAGATAGTCGCGGGCGAATTGAGTCTGATTGGACGCGTCGCGTGCGGTGGTCCATTTCAGCGTGGCACCTTCGAGCTCGAGCTTCTGCGCTGCGCCGAAGTGGCAGGTGATCTTCTTGATGCGCGATTGAAAAGTGTGTTTGGCCTCCTTCGACTCGTCGCACAACGACTCCATCGCTTCGAAGGGCGCGCCGCAATAGCTGCCGATGCTGAGATCTTTCAAAATATCGTCGCTGATGCCGTTCCAATCCACCTCAAATGGAATCGGCAGGTCACATTTCTTGTGAAAACGCTCTTGCTCCTCGGCCAGATCTTTTTTGCCTCGCCCGATCGGCTCCGCGCGATTGAACTTGGTGATCGCTTCGATCGATCCCTGCTTTTGAAACTGCTTGTAGATCGCTTCTGGCTTGAGCGATTTCGATTTTTCGTCGTCGAGCTTGAGCTCGATATCGTCGGCCCGCATGCCGGGGTAGTAGACCTGATAGCGCGGGCTCGATCCGTGCTGAACGATGAGCGGCACGTAGTCCTGACCGCGCCTTTGGATGTGATAGCGCGATCGATCGCGATCGTCTTCCACTGTCGCCGGCAATACTTTTCCATCGAATTCATTCTGCGTGCCGCTGAACAGCAAGAGCGCCTGCTGCTTGTCGCCGGCCGGTTTCAGATTCACGATGGTCAGCTCGACGCCCACGTCGCGATTGATGACGACCTTGCCGCCAACGGTGGGATTGTCAGCGCGTGCGCTCGATGAAATAAAAAGTGCGATCGACAGGGCGAACAGCGAGAAAGTTTTCACGCGAGGCTCTCCTAAGAACGAATCTGCACGACGCCCGAATAGATCGACCAGCCGTAAGCGGCCACGATCAACGGAATGCCGATGAGCAAAAGGGGAATGAGAAATACACCGATCACTGCCAATCCGAGCTGTGCCGCACCGACGGCGGTCTGTCCCCGATAGAGCGATCCCACACCTGGGATCATGCAGTTTAGCACCAGCGCATTGATCGACTTTCCCTGAGCCGGCGGTCCGATTGGTGCGTTGTCGGGAGAATCATTCAGCATGGCTGAGCTCCTCATTCACCTTCGACCTGGTAGACGGTTCGTGGGGTCACAATCGCGTCGGTAAGCGCGGAATCGATTCGCGACCCGGGCCATAGTACCACACGGCTCAGCTGGGCGCGGCTTCCCACCACGGCATTTTTACCGACGACAACGTTGGGTCCGATCTGGGCACCGGCGGCGATCGCGGCACCCGCTGAGATTTTCACCGGTTGAATGATTCGCGCTTCGGGCGATACCTGCGCCGCTTCGGAAATGCCGACCAGCACCTCGGGTGGGTGGCGCAAGGCAGCTTTGCCGCCGAGCACGTTCCAGTTGCCTTGGAGATATCGCGCCGGCGTCGAGTGCTCGTGAAAATATCCGCGATGAAGCACGCCCTCGATGCGTTCTCCGTCGAGGAGCGCGGGGATGTAAGCTTGGCGCACCGAATCGGACTCCCCCGAGTTGGGAAGTCGCGCGATCAAACGTGGCGACAGAATGTGCACTCCAGTGAACATGCAAAGACGCGCATTTTCGACCGCGCGACCCTGCTCGAGAATGCGGGTGACGGCTTCGTCCTCGCCGAGCTCGATGGCGCCCCACTTTTGCGCGTCGGGAGTTTCGCGTAGCAGCATGGTGCCGACCGCGTCCCGTTCGCGATGGCGCGCGATCAGCTGGTTCAAATCGGCGTCGATCACCAGTTTGCCGTTTACGACCAAAAAAGATTCGCGCCCTCCATCGGTGAGAAAGTCGGCGAGCTTGACGATTCCGCCGCCGGTGCCGAGGATGATCTCTTCGCGTGAATAGGTGATGCGCACCCCGAACGCGCCGCCATCGCCGAGCTCGGCCTCGATGAGCTCGCCGTGATGATGCAAGTTCACCGCGATTTCGGTGATGCCGAATCCGCGCAGCAGAGCCACCCCATAGCGAATGAGCGGAACGTCGCACACCGGAAACATTGGCTTCGGACGCTCGCTGCCGAGCGAGCCGAGGCGGGTGCCAAAGCCCGCCGCCAAGATGAGCGCGCGCATCAGCGACTCTCTTCGAACACGAGAAACTTGCGGTCTTCGACGGCGCCGCAGACTTTGCGATAGAACTCGCGCGGGCCGACCCAGGCGATGACGCCGCCTTCCGGAGTGTCGCGCACATCGAGCAGACAGGAGATGAGCAGCGCCTCGCCGAGTCCAGCGCCGCGATGTTCTTCCGAGGTTCCGGCCGGACCAAACCAGCCCAATCCCTGATTGTTGCCGTCGGCGCAGGCGAAGGCGACCGGCACATCGTCTTTGAAGGCGAGGTGGACGGCTTGGCGTGGGCCCGCCAGCGCGAGCAGCATTTCGTGCGCCCACACCGGTGCAAAGGTGTGCTCGATCCAGCCGCCGAGCGGGAGCTCTTCGGCGCGTTCGGCGCGACGGACGACGTAGCCTTTGGATGCCGCCTTCTCGACGAGCTCGGCTTTTTTGCCGTCGGTGATGCGCGGATTGTTTACCAGCTGCGCGCGCAGGTTGAACACCTCCCCGATCACCTTGAAGCGGCAGGATTCCAGAAACTTTTGCGCGTCGGTGTAGCGAGCATCAATCCCGGGCGAGAGGTAATTGCCCGGGTGATCGCACACGCGCAGCTGGCTGGTGCCGGCACTCTTTTGCGCGGCGTTTACCAGCGATGAGCCGATCCCGCGCCGGCGGTGCGAAGGGGCGACCGCGATGAGCTTGATCCATCGGCCGGCGGTGGCGAGCACGCCCACCAGGGTCTGTCCATCCCAGGCGCCGAGCGCGGTTCCGGCGCGCTTGCCATTGGATCCGAATAATTTTTCGTTGGCGACCACCGAGATGGCATCGAACGGCAGCGCATCCTTGAGGAGGGGGTAGGCGAACTTCGAATCATCCCGGGAGAGGGGAGCGATGCGCACGCAGACATTTTACCACTTGGACTGAGATAAGGTTGTAGTAGTCTCGGGCCATGAAGTTAGCGGTCTTGGGAACCGGATATGTGGGCCTCGTTGCCGGCGCGGGCTTCGCCGATTTCGGTAACGATGTCCTATGTGTGGACGTGGATGCCGAGAAGATTGCGCGGATTCGGCGCGGCGAGATGCCGATCTACGAACCGGGTCTCGAGCAGCTGGTCAAACACAACATTGCCGAAGGTCGGCTCGCCTTTACCACCGACATCGCGGAGGCGGTCAAGAACGCCGAAGTGGTGCTGATCGCCGTTGGAACCCCGTCGGCCAGCGATGGCTCGGCCGATCT
>PLXG01000396.1 GCA_003153195.1 Myxococcales bacterium | reverse complement strand
TCTGGGACTGGAGGCAACGGCGCTGCTTCCCATTGCCGCCGTCTTCATACTGTTGGCTGTCTTGTTCAATATCGCTGGCGTCAAGACGTCGAACGCCGTCAATTGTCTGTCCCTGCTGTTGATGGTGCTGGCGGTCGTTTTGCTGGGCTTTCTCCATCCGGACGAATTGACGGCCGGTGTCGCTCTTTGGCTTCAACCCGATTGGTCCAAGGTGAACGTCGGTGAAGTGTGGCGGATCAGCGCTCTTCTGTTTTGGGCCTTCATCGGCTGGGAAAGTTTGTCTTTCGGCCTTGAAGAATTCAGGGATCCGCAACGCACGATCCGCTGGGTCTACATGCTCAGCTTCGGCGTTGTCTCTCTGTTGTACGGAGCGCTGGCGGCAATCACGAATGGCGCCGCCCTGTCGGGGTTATCCATGGATCGGACCGAGAGCGCCTCCGCCTTGGTTCCTGCCGAATGGCGAAACGCCTTCACACTGGTGATCGTCGTCATCATCCTGGCCAACGCGAATGCCTGGGTGTTCGGAGTGAGCCGCCTGGTTTTCGCCGCCGGCAAGAGCGGCCTTCTGCCCGCCACGGTCGGGCGAGTCGATCGACGGGGACTGCCGCGCAATGCGATCATTTTGGCGGGCGCCTTCTTCGCGCTTGTGCTCGGCATGGTGAAGGTCTTTCACTTGGAGATCGCAGACCTTGTGATGATCGTCAGCCAGAATTTCGTTGTGCTCTATCTCGTGTGCCTCTTGTGTTACTGGAAAGTGACTCGCGGCGTGCAGAGATGGATTGTGACGTCGCTGGCGTTGGTCTCATGCAGCTTCCTGCTCGTGGGCTTCAATTACAGAATTCTCTACCCGATTGCATTATTTGTGTTCGGTATAGCAATCCATCGCCGCCAGTATCCGCATCACCTCCAAACCGAAGAACCGCGATCTGATCCGTGATTGGGCGCCGGACCTCGGCATCGCGGAATATGTTTCCCCCGGCTGTCATTGAGTCGAGACAGCCGTAGCGAACCATCTGTCGCCAGCGTCCAAGCTCGATTTTGCGGGTTTCACGCGCCATCGCAGAGCGTTTCGGTGAGTTTTTTGGCAGAGGTGAACTTGCTGTTTCCGATACATCTGTTAGTCTGGATGTATGGATGAAACAGACGCCATAGCCGCCTTGGCGGCGCTTGCGCAGCCGACGCGGCTCGACGTGTTCCGCCTCCTGGTGGCGCGCGAGCCCGGCGGCGTCGCAGCGGGCGAAGTGGCGCGCCTCGTCGAGGCGCCGCAAAACACCGTGTCGACGCATCTCGCCATCCTCGCGCGCGCTCGTCTGATTGTCGGCGAGCGGCAAAGTCGCTCGATCGTTTATCGCGCCAACCTCGAGCGCTTCCGCGAAGTCGCGCTCTATCTGCTCAAAGACTGCTGCGGCGGACGCGCCGATCTGTGCGCGCCACTGATCGCCGATCTCACCCCTTGCTGCCCACCCAAGGAGGCCGCTCATGGCTGAGCGCGTATTCAACGTCTTGTTTCTCTGCACCGGCAACAGCGGCCGTTCGATCCTCGCCGAGTCGATCCTGCGCAAGCTCGGGTCGGACCGGTTCGCCGTCTTCTCGGCCGGCAGCCATCCCAAGAGCGCGCTCAACCCCTTCGCCCTAAAGGTGCTCGAACGGCTGGAGTATCCGACCGAAGGCCTGCGCTCAAAGAGTTGGGACGAGTTCGCCGCGCCCGGCGCGCCGACGATGGATTTCGTTTTCACCCTGTGCGACGACGCGGCGAACGAGGCGTGCCCGGTCTGGCCGGGCCAGCCGATGACCGCCCATTGGGGCATCGAGGACCCGGCCGCCGTCGAGGGAACCGACATCGAGAAGGAAACGGCCTTCAACACCGCGGCGCGCTACGTCAGGAACCGCATCGGCGCGTTCGTCGTCTTACCGCTGAAGAGCCTCGACAAATTGTCGCTGACGGCCAAGCTGCGCGAGATCGGGACGCTCGAAGGGGCGAGCAAACCCCGCCCCGAGGTCGCGTGATGGACGTCGTCATCTACCACAATCCCGCCTGCGGAACTTCGCGCAACGTGTTGGCGATGATCCGCAATGCCGGCGTCGAGCCGCACATCGTCGAGTATCTCAAGAGCCCGCCGACGCGGCTGTTGCTGACGCAACTGCTGGCGCGCGCTGGTCTGAGCGTGCGCGAAATTCTGCGCGAGAAGGGCACGCCTTTTCACGATCTCGGTCTCGGCGATTCCGCTCTCTCCGACGATGCGCTGCTCGACGCGATCGGCTCGCATCCCATCCTGATCAACCGACCGTTGGTGGTGACGCCCAAGGGCGTGCGCCTGTGCCGACCGTCAGAGAAGGTTCTCGACCTGCTGCCGCCGCAACGCGGAGAATTCATCAAGGAAGACGGGGAGCGGGTGATCGACGAATACGGGCGGCGCGTCGCGACGGCGTAGGGCCGTCAAAAATGGCGGTGGGGTGTCACCTGGCCGACAGACGCATTCCGGCCGCTCCCTAGAATCCTTGCGCCGCGGCCAGCGCAGGGCTGATGAAGAATGACGGCGAGCGCGCGATCGACGATCGCGCCCTGCGCCTCGCAACGGCATGGGAAACGCAATGTCTCTGTTCGAACGCTATCTCACCCTTTGGGTCGCGCTGTGCATCGTCGC
>PLXG01000189.1 GCA_003153195.1 Myxococcales bacterium | reverse complement strand
TCCGTTGCCAACGCAGTTGAGCGCCACACCGCCGGCCATGCAGAGATTCTTCATTCCAGTTTGGGCGTGCAGGTGCCGCGCGATCTTCAACATGATCTCTTCGGTCACCTGCTGGATCGACGCGGCGATGTCCATGTGGCGCTGATCGATCGGATCTTCGTCGGGGCGCCGAGCGGCTCCACCGAATAACTGGTGAAACTTCTCCGAGGTCATGGTGAGACCTTGGCAATAGTTGAAGTACGACATGTCCATGCGGAACGAGCCGTCTTCTTTGATGTCGAGAAGCTTCTCGCGGATCAGGTTTGCAAAGCGCGGCTCGCCGTAGGGCGCGAGTCCCATTAGCTTGTACTCGCCGGTGTTGACGCGAAATCCGCAGTAATAGGTAAACGCCGAGTACAGAAGGCCAATCGAGTGCGGAAAGCGAAGCTCATGCGTAAGCGAAATTTTTCGCTCTCGCCCAAAGCCGAAGCTCGCGGTGGCCCACTCTCCTACTCCATCGAGCGTCAAGATCGCCGCTTCCTCGAAAGGCGAAGGGAAAAATGCACTCGCCGCATGCGACTCGTGATGCTCGGGAAAAATGAACCGCTTGGTATAGAGACCACCAAGTCCCTGGCTGAGCTCACGAGGGATGTGAAGCTTCCGGTTGATCCAAAGTGGAACCGCTTTTAGAAACGATCGAAAACCGGCGGGCGCGTAAGCGAGATAGGTCTCGAACAGCCGATCAAACTTCAAAAGCGGCTTTTCATAGAAGCCGACGAAATCGAGATCGCTCGCTTTCAGACCGGCTTCGGCGAGACAGTAGTCGATTGCATTTCGTGGAAATGCTTCGTCATGTTTTTTACGAGTGAACCGCTCTTCCTGCGCGGCGGCGACGATCTTGCCGTCTATGACCAACGCAGCGGCAGCGTCATGATAGAGGGCGGAGATCCCAAGCACGGCGGTCATTGCGTCTTCCATTGTATCAATTTCGCGCGTGTCGAACAAGGCTGCTACCAAATCAGGTGTTTGTTCCCGAGGGAAATGACATTCGCGCCCTTGGTGATAAGATGGCGCTCCTATGATTTCAGTCGGGAGGACGCAAGGTGAGTGACAACCGTAGGCGCGGAACGGTCCTGATTGCCGTTGGCCTCCTTTGCTTAGCCGGCGTCCTCGTCGGTGGACGCGTGCTGTTCACCAAATACTTTCCGCCCATGGAGCAGTTCAAGAAGGGGTTCGACCCGTACATGGTGGTCGATCCAAATCGCCCTGGACATTACGGACTGGTGCCGGGCTTTTCCTTCACGCTGCAGGGGCTGATCCAAGACCGGACCGAGCAAGGCAGGGACCTATCTCTCGCGCATATTCGTGAGGCCGCTACGCAACTCGGCTACGGACCCAATGATATTGTATTTTCCATCGACGCAGACGGTTTCAAGGGTCCCGAGATCGACCGCACGCACCAGCATCCGCGCCTCCTCATGCTGGGTGATTCATGCACGTTTGGATCTGTCTTCGATCGCTATTCTTACCCTCGCGTCGTCGAGCAGGAGCTGAAGCATCGCGGCCCGGAGTACGAGGTCGTAAACGGCGGAGTCGAGGGATATTCGCCCTTCAACGTGCTGGCAGAGATGCCCAAATATCTGGGGCTCAAACCTGATCTCGTGACCATTTACATCGGGTGGAACGCACTGTATCGCCAATCGCTCGAGCTTGGTACCGATCAAAAAGGGCTCGAATCGCCGATAAAGGGACTCTTCCGACGGGCAAACGAGGGGTTCCATATTTTGGTTTTCGGAAAGAGGCGTTACGCCCTATGGCAGTTCTACAAGACCAGGGTGCCGGATCGCCAAGCGCCCGAGCTGAAGATTCTCGAAAACTACCGACCACCCGTCTTGGACGAAGTCGAGAAGATCGCGACTCAATTCAAAACCAGCGGCGCCAAAGTAGCTCTCATGACGCTCCCCGGAATCTATCTGATGGATGAAGAGCCGACGGCGACCGCGCTCATGAAGGGGCATCTCCCTCCGTACACCAACAATCCCTACGTGCTGGCGAAGGTCACCGAAAGATACAATATCGGGATCCGAGAGCTCGCCAAGAAGCTCGACGTCCAACTGATCGATCTGGATCTTTGGGGACGAACTGCGCTCGCTCCCAGGGATGCGACTTTCTTCGATTCAGTCCATCTTTACGAAGAAGGCCAGGTGAAATTGGGTAAGTTCGTCGCCGAGCAGCTGTTCCCGAGTGGTGCTTCTCCGGGCGGAAACTAGGATGGCAATCCCTCTTCGCGCGGGTCTTCGAGGTCTAGGTCTTCTGATCGCGATCGCCGCGATCGCGCATCCGGCGTCAGCGCGACGGAAAGCGCCACCCGTGACGCCGGACGTGCAACTCGTTCAGGGTGGCGCGGTGCAGGTGGATGGAAAGCCGTTCTTTCCCATCGGCCTTTACTCCTCCGGAAGCGCTCCTCCTCGCGGGTTCTCCTACGCAGAAATTGCCGAAGCCGGATTCAACCTAGTGACCGCACCCTTCGAGCAATCTGCGCTCGATGAGCTGAATCGCCATGGACTGAAAGCGATTCTTTACCTGGGACCGGCGCTCGACATTTCGCTCGAATCGAACCGTGCGATCCTTCAGAAGGCCGTGCGCGATTTTGCAAATCACCCGGCAATGCTGGTGTGGGAAAGCATCAATGAGCCGTCGTGGACCTATCAGGACTACACCAAGAATCGCGTGTCCGCCGAGGGCCTCGCCGCGGGACACGCGTATCTGAAAACGCTCGATCCTCACCATCTGATCTTGGCCACCCACGCGCCGCACCAGCTGGTGAAGACGATCGCGCACTACTCGAAGGGCGTTGACGCGATTTCGCCTGCGTTCTATCCGATCATTCCGCCGAACTTGCCCAAGACCTACGGCCGGGACAAATACGGATTTCACGGAGATCTTCCCAATCAGAGCGCGAGTGCCGTCGGAGAATATACCGACAAGATGAGGAAGGTCGTCGGATGGAACCGCTCAGTCTGGACCACGTTACAGGCTTTTTCCTGGAGCTTCAGCGACAAAGAGAACCTCAAAGACTACCTCCTCTTTCCGAGCTACGCGGAAACGAGATTCATGGCGTTCGACGCAATCGTGCACGGAGCCAATGGCCTTCTGTTTTGGGGAGCGCACCACATCAACTCTACCTCGAGTTTTTGGCGCGACCTCTCTCGCGTGACGAAAGAGCTCAAGGAAATGTCTCCCGTCTTCTTGTCACCAACCATCAAATCCAATGTAGCGATCGACTACATCGAGCTCGGCTATTCCAACGATTCCTCGATCGAGTTTTTGCGAAAGACATACGCTGGCGTGAACTATCTGATCGCAACCAACACCAGTCGATATCCTGCCAAGGTCGTCTTTCGCAATGTGTTTGGAGCGCAGGTCCCAACGAGCGTTCGGGTGGCCGATGAGAACCGAAAGGTCTCGACCGAACAAGGCACGTTCACCGATTCTTTCGAAGAGCTCGGCGTTCACGTTTACGTTTGGTGAAGTGAAAGACGATCTCCGATTTACGATCTCACGAGGCTCGCATGAGAATAGAACTCGAAGATGGCACGATCCTGACCGGCCGCTCGTTCGGAGCGCAAAAAAATGTCGAAGGCGAGTTTGTCTTTAATACCGGAATGATCGGTTATCCCGAAACGCTGACCGATCCGTCTTATCGCGGACAGATATTGGTCCTGACCTATCCGCTACAAGGAAATTATGGCGTGCCTCGAGGGCCGTTCGAAGCACCTCGCGTGCAGGTGCAAGGTCTGCTGATTTCTCGCCACAGCCAAGCGTACAGTCACCACGCGGCACAAAGAGATCTGGGCGAGTGGCTGCGCAGCGACGGCGTTCCGGCGCTCGACGAGGTGGACACGCGCGGACTCACGCGGCTCCTGCGAGAACACGGGACGATGCGGGGCCGCCTCGTTTGCGACCAAGATGAACATGCGCCGAGCGAGAGCGTCGATATGGCAAAGGTGGCGGAGCTGGCGGCAGCACGCGAGATCAAGCGCTATCCGGCCAGTGGCCCGAGCATTCTCGTAATCGACACCGGAGCGAAAGAGAGTATTTTTCTCTCGCTGCAAAGGCGCGGCGCATCGGTGATTCGTGTGCCCTTCTTCCTACCTTGGAAACCGCTCCTGCAAGAGGCCCAGGGGGTGTTGCTCACCAATGGTCCGGGCGACCCGCAGGATCTCGGCGGGTTGGTGCAAGACCTTCGCGGGCTTCTCAACGGAGAACGTCCACTCTTCGGCATCTGTCTGGGGCATCAACTGCTCGCGCTGGCGGCGGGCGCAAAAACATACAAACTCAAATATGGCCATCGATCTCAAAACCAACCGGTGATGGATCTATTTACTCGGCGAGCTTACGTTACCAGCCAGAATCATGGTTACGCGGTCGACAATACCTTGCCTCCAGATTGGGAACCATCTTTCGTAAACCTGAATGACAACACCAATGAGGGCATGCGCCATCGTCACAAGTCGATCTTCTCGGTGCAATTCCATCCGGAGGCAGCACCGGGCCCACACGACACCGCCTACCTCTTCGATGACTTTTTGCGGAGCGTAGGTTCCAACCGACGGATCGAGCGATGACCGCCGCTGAATCTCGGCCACGTCCGTCGCGAGTTCTCGTGCTCGGATCGGGCGCACTCAAGATCGGAGAGGCCGGAGAATTCGACTACTCCGGGTCGCAAGCGATCAAAGCGCTCAAAGAAGAAGGCGTCTACACCGTCGTCGTCAATCCCAACATCGCTACGCATCAAACGTCAGACGGTGTCGCGGACGCCGTGTATTTGGTGCCGGTGGATCCTGAGTTCATCGAGCCTATCCTGATCGAGGAGAGGATCGATTCGGTGCTGCTCGGCTTTGGCGGACAGACGGCGCTCAATGCGGGACTTCGCCTCGCCGCTCAAGGGGTGTTCGAGCGCCTGGGCATCCGTATTTTGGCTACCCCGATCGAGGCAATTCGCGCGACCGAGGATCGCCAGCTCTTCATCGATCGAACCGCCGAGATCGGTGTCAAAACAGCGCGGAGTCGCGCCTGCACCACCATCGATGGAGCGCTCGAAGCGGCCCGTACCATCGGTTATCCGGTGATCTTGCGCGGTGCGTTTTCGCTCGGAGGCAAGGGCTCGTCGATCGTGCACGACGAGGGCACCTGTCGAAACGCCATAGAGCGCGCGCTCACCGGAGTTCCGCAGGTGCTCGTCGAAGAGTGTCTGCTTGGCTGGAAGGAGCTCGAATATGAAGTGGTCCGCGACGCTTCGGACAATTGCCTCATCGTCTGCAACATGGAAAACGTCGACCCGATGGGAATACACACCGGCGAATCGATCGTGGTGGCTCCCTCGCAGACCCTGAACGATGAGGAGCATCAGATGCTCCGGGACATCGCGTTCAAGACGATTCGCCATCTCGGTATCATCGGTGAGTGCAACATTCAATTCGCACTTGATCCCAAGCGCAGCGATTACCGAGTCATCGAAGTCAACGCGCGTCTCTCTCGTTCCTCCGCGCTGGCATCTAAAGCGACCGGATATCCACTCGCCTATATCGCGGCCAAGATCGCACTCGGTTATACACTGCCGCAGCTCAAGAATCCCATCACCGGATCGACCAGCGCATTCTTCGAGCCGGCGCTCGATTACATTGTCTGCAAAGTGCCCCGCTGGGATCTCGAAAAGTTCGTCGGCGTCGACCGCCGCATCGGCACCGAAATGAAATCCATCGGCGAGGTAATGGCGATCGGCCGCTGCTTCGCCGAAGTCATTCAAAAGGCGCTGCGCATGATTGAGGTCGGTGTCGATGGGCTCGACCCGCACGCCTTTACCTTCGCCGATTTGTCAGAAGAGTTGAAGTCACCTTCACCGCGGCGAATTTTTGCAGTCGCGCGTGCGATCGAAGACGGTATTTCGATCGACGAAATCCATCGACTAACCTCGATCGACCACTTCTTCCTCAAAGAGATCGAGCGCATCGTAAAGATCCGACGGTCCTTGCGCGATCGCTCTTTGGAAACAGTCTCCGCGAAAGAGCTGCTCGCGCTCAAGCAGGATGGTTTTTCCGATCGAGCCATTGCTAGCACTCTGTCGCGATCCGAGGCCGAGGTCCGCGGCCTTCGAGACCGGTTCGATATACATCCCCGCTTCGCTCAGATCGACACCATGGCGGCCGAGTATCCGGCGCAGACCAACTACTTGTACCTCACCTACCACAGTCGCAAGAGCGACACCGTACCTGCGTCTCGACCCAAGATCTTGGTCTTGGGATCGGGCTGTTACCGCATTGGATCGAGCGTCGAATTCGACTGGTGCTGCGTCAACGCCGCCCAAGAGGCGGTTCGCCTCGGCTACGAAGTGTTGGTGCTCAACTGCAATCCGGAGACCGTGTCGACCGATTACGACATGTGCGATCGATTGATCTTCGACGAGATCACGCTCGAAACGGTGCTCGAGATTTATGCGCAAGAGCGGCCGCAGGGCGTGGTCGTCTCGATGGGCGGACAGACACCGAACAACTTGGCGCTCACCTTGGCGCGAAATGGCGTGCACATTCTCGGAACCGCCCCCGAGAGCATCGATTGTGCGGAGGATCGAAAGAAATTT
>PLXG01000157.1 GCA_003153195.1 Myxococcales bacterium | reverse complement strand
GCCGAAAAGTATGATTTGACGCGAACTGAGAGACACGGCGCAGCTCCTTGGAGAGCTGGGCGCGGCGGCGCTCCACGGCAGTTGGCCACGACCGAAAATAGACTCGGCAGTGCGATCAACTGGTCTGTGGCGACGTTGCGTCGGAGACCGCTACGCCCGAGCGACATCGAAGCCATGGCGTTGACCCGCCACGGCTTACGGCTCAGGCGCGAATCGAGTCCGCCGCGCATGCAAGCGCCGCGGCGACTTTCGACTCGCGATCAGCTGCGTCTAGACTGGAGGAGAGTTTTTGTGCGCGAGGCGGAATACGGCGATGGCGGTGGGGCGGGGCGCAGCGCACGCGGCGAAGGCAGCTTCGTTCGCGGTATTTCCCTCGATGGAGGAGGCGTGCAGGGCGGAAACGATCGGGGTGCGGTCGCGGCGAAATGGAGAAAGCAGGCAGTGATCATGGCCATGACCGTGCTCTGCTTCGGAGGAGGAATGGACGCGCGCAAAGGGCGTTGCGACCGTTGCCACTCCGGCTTCAAGCGACAGCGAGCCGCCGCCACCGCGGTCGACCAGCTCGCCGTGCTCCGCGCAGCGCGTGTGCTCGACGAATGCGAGGTGAACATAGCCGGAAAGCTGCGCGACGATTGCGAGAGCGGCGAGGGCGAGCGCGCTCGAGCGCGCGATGTTCGACCTCGAAGCCGGGCTCTTTCGCAGGGTGCTCAGCATGACCAGCCTTTGAGAAGTACGTGAGTCATCGTCGGTTTGTCAAGCTCCGGAGATTGAGATGGGTGAGGATCCCCAGCGTCGGGACAGAAACTGGAGTCGGAGAAAGAAGCGGGGTACCTCGCTCGTGCGACGAACACGACCAGCCGGGTTGGCGCCCGGGGAGAGGTACCCCAAATGGAGTCTACCGGAGTGGATGTGGCGGCATGCAGTGGAATGATTGAGGAGCTGGCAAATCGTCTGTTTGGCACGATGGACGGAGCGGTGGCCAAGGCGTGGGTGGCGTCGGTGACGCAGCTTGCGGGGTATGCCCGGGCGCCGGTGGAGACGATGGCGTTGGATGGCGAAATGGAGGCGATGGCGCTGGCTCGGCGGGTGGTGGGTCCGCTGTGGGAGGCGCGGTTGCAGGGGCGGATCGATGAGCTTGATGCGTTGTCGTGGGGGGATTGCCCGTGTGTGCGCTGCGGCGCAGTGACCGAGTCGCAGGGGCGTCGGCCGCGGACATGGAAGAGTCTGTTGGGGCCATTGCGGCTGACGAGGCGGTACAGCACTTGTGGGCCGTGTGCGTCGGGGCAGTGGCCGTCGCAGGAGGCCATCGGGCTGGGTATCGGGCCGTTTACGCCGCGATTGGAGGAGGCCATCACGATGCTGGCGACGACGGTGCCGCACGGTATGGCGGTCAAGCTCGCCGAGGAACTGTTGCAAACCAACGTGAGTGAAAAAGGCGTGCAACAAATGGTCGAGTGGCGGGCACGCGGCGTGACCTCTTGTCTGGACGAGGACGCCGATCGCCTCACGCCCTACGACAAGAGCGGGCTGCCGGTGGCAGTGCAGGCGCTTCCGGCCGATGCCGCCACGACCGTCGAGCAAGTCGCTTATCTGGAGATGGACGGAGTGGTCCCGATGACGCGCGAAGAACTCGTGGGCAGCGAATTGTCGGACGCAGACCGTCGAAAGCAGCGACGAGCCAAGAAGGCCGGCGCGCGGGGAGGCCGCGGCAGACGCTACCGGCTTGTCGGCCGCGAAGTGAAAAACGCCGTGCTGTATGCGGGCTCCGATTGTCTGCAAGAAAGCGCCAGCCGCGGATGTATCGTCGAGAGGCATTACGTCTCGCACCTGGGCGACTGGCGGGGATTTGCGTTGCTTGTCTGGATCGAGCTGCTGCGGCAGAACTACAACAATGCCCAGTTGCTCGTGGTCCTCAGCGACGGGGCCGAGTGGATACGATCGGTCTGTGAGTGGCTACCAACGTCCGTCGTGCTGATCCTCGACCTCTATCACGTCAAGCATCGAATCTGGGAGGTCGCCCATGCTCTTTACGGGGAGCACACGCCTGCCGCTCGGCGCTGGGCCGAGGTGCAATGTGCGCGCATCGAAGCTGGGGAGGCCGACAGGACCATTCATTCGCTACGTTTCCTCAAGCCGTCTCGGGCCGAGGTGCAAGAACTCGTCACGTCGCTGGCGGACTACCTCGGCAACAACCGCGATCGAATGGACTACCCCCAATATCGCGCGATGGGCCTGCGCGTCGGCAGCGGCGCCGTCGAGAGCGCCAACTATCACGTCACCGGTGCACGCCTGAAGCTCCAGGGAATGCGCTGGTCCGAACAGGGCGCCAAGGAGATGGCCTACCTTCGAGCCGACCTCTTCAATGGGCGATGGGCCGACCGCACGCGACAATTACTCGCGGCTTGACCCGACGCGGTGGAACTGCACCCCACGAGCGGGTCCCTTGGGATATTGTCGGCGCATGCGCTCCGCCGCGGCCTTCCTTCGCGTCTTGCTGGCCGTCGTTTGTGGCGGCGCTTGCACTGGCTCGGCGCTCGACGGCGCGGACGCGGCGATGTCGATCGGTCGTCCGGAGGCGGATCTCTCCGGCGCGCCGATGCCCGATCTTCGGATCCCCGACCCGGGTCCCAAGCCGCTGGGCGGAACCGTCCGCGCCACCGGCAACACCGACGGCGGCAGCAACGGCGGCGTCGTGGATCGCCTGTTCTTCGGCTTCACCGGCGACACGCGCCCGATGTCAAGCGGTTCGAGCTATCCGAGCTCGCTGCAGACGGTGGTGAACAACATCTTCACGCAGATGGGACAGGGCGGCGTCCAGTTTGCGGTCGATCAGGGCGACCACATGGAAGCGTCGAACGGAACGCAAGCGACGTCGCAAATGGCCAACTACGCCACCGCCACCGGCATGCTCGGCAAACCGGTCTTCATGACCATGGGCAATCACGAATGCTCGACGTCGGCCAGCGGCGCCGATTGCGCCGGCTCAAAATGTGGCACCGACTATAAATGCAGCGCGTTTCAGTCGGCGCTCTCGCCGATCTCTTCGCTTCCCTACTACCGCGTGGACATCATGACCAGCACCGGTCTCGCGGTGTTTTTGATAGTCGCCGACGACGCCTGGGACACCACGCAGGCCAACTGGCTCACCGATCAGCTCGAAGATGCCGACGTGCACGCCAAGTACACCATCGTCAGCAAGCATCATCCCGACGGCAACACCGACCGGCCCGAGTTCCAAACCATTTACGATTTGGTGAAGGCGCACAAGTACACGCTCTTCTTGCTTGGACATTCGCACGAATACAAACGACAGGCCGGCGATCCGCGCGCGCTGGTGATGGGCTTAGGCGGCGCGCCCTTCGACAATCCCAATCAGATGTGGTGGGGCTACGGCACCATCATGCAGTGCCCCGACGATCATCTCTACGTCAACGTCTACGACCAGTCGACCGGCATGGTCAAAGATACCTTCAACGTGCCGCCGCAATGAACACGAACTTAGGAGTCACCATGCGATGGATTTCGACGGGTCTGGTAGCGGGTCTAATGGCGGGCTGCGGAGGTGACACCAGCGCGCTCGGTCCGCCGGTCAACGTATTCGATCTTTCGCAAGGCACGAATGATCTCGCCGGGCAGACGGGCGACACCACGACGGATCTCGCCGTCGGTATTACGAGCGGAACAGCCGGTGCGTGCAACGGCCAGTACGCCGCAACGACCATCGCCGCCATGCGCAGCGCCGCCAAGACCGGCTGCTTTCAATTTGAAAACGTGGTCAGCCTGGCGGTCACGCCGGTCGGTGCGAGCAGCACGTCGGTGCGCATCGTGGTTCAAGATCCAGCAGGCGGCGACTATTCGGCGATCGTGCTCTCGTGCTCGCAAAACAGCAGCACGCATCCCTGCGCGGCGTTCACCACCGCCAAAAATATTCTCGCCGGACGCGCGCTCACCATCGCCGGTACCTTTTACAAAGGCAGCGCCACCAAAGGATCGTACGAGACGTTCGATCTCGACACGGTGTCAGACAACAGCAGCGCGACCGCGCCTGCCGCGAGCAACGTACCGGTGAGCGACATCGAACGCAGCGCCAACAAAGCAAATTTGTGGTTCCAAAAGGTCACGCTCAACATCGGCTCGACGGATCAGCTGAAGATGTTCGATTTCTCGCCGCCGGAATTCAAATCGACCACCACCACCAGCGGCTGCGGCATGGAATACGGATTTGGAATGTTGCCCAAATCGGCCACCGGAACCGCGGGCGCGGCCTGCAGCGGAACCACGCAGCCAACCGGACAGACCAGTGTCAACGCGAGCGAAGTGCTGATCGGCACCGACTTTCACGGCGGATTCACCGCCAACTCCGAATGCGGCTGCATCTCGACCAAAACCAGCAAACCCTATCCAGGACTGGTTTCGTCGACCACTACACTTTCTGGTGTCGTTTCCGGAATTCTCTTCTACGATACGTCGGGATCGGTTGGGTATCAGTTCCTCTCGCCCATTTTGGCGACGGACGCACCCCTCACCAACTTGTCGAACTAGAAAATGAAACTCTGGCCCTTCATCCTGCTCCTGATTCCCACGGTCGCCAGCGCGGATGCGCTCTCCTACGGTCCGGTGCTCGGTCGCGGCGTCACCGGCGATCGCATGATCGTGAAGTGGGGACTGGCGTCGTCGACCAGTCAGTCGGGACAGATTTCGTATCAGCCGATCGGCTCGAGCACACCGGCGACCGCGAGCGCAACGCCGACTTGCAGCGGAGGCAAGTGCGACTATCAGGTCGAGCTCTCCGGCCTGCAAACGGCGACGCAATATCAGTACACGGTGAGCGCCGGCAGCGCGACGTCGAGCGCCAATCAGTTCGGCACCTGTCCACTTCCGGGCGCGCCGATGGATTTGGTTTTTTACGGCGACAGTCGATCCTATCCGGCGGAGCACGCCAAGATCGTGGCGCTGGTGGTGAAGCGCTCGCCCGACATGGTGTTCGAGAGCGGCGACGTGGTCGTCGACGGGACGTACAATCTGTATCTCTCCGAGTTCATGACCGTCGCCAAAGATCTGGTCGCGCAAGTTCCGTTCATGGCCGCACCCGGGAATCACGACTCCAATCAACTCACCGGTTCGTCGGCGCTCAGCTATATGCAGACGAACTACGGCCGACTTTTCGCGGCACCGCAAACCGCAATGAACGCCGCGTGGGCGCCCTACTACTCGTTCACCTGCGGCAACGGAATGTTCATCTCGCTCAACTCGAATGATGTGACCAACGCCGATCAAAAAACGTTTGTGACCAATCAGCTCGCGGCGGCCAAAGCCGATGCGTCGATCGATCACGTGTTCGTATGGTTCCACTATCCGGTCTACTCGTCGGGCATGCACGGCGACAACGCCAACGTGATCTCCGAGTGGCAACCGATGTTCGACGATCCACAAAACAAAGTGACGATGGTGGTCACTGGGCACGATCATTTTTACGAACGTCTGACAAATGGATCGCACGTGACCTACATCGTGACCGGCGGCGGCGGATCGGAATTGTACGGCGCCACCGGATCGAGCGCAGCGACCAAGCTGGCGGTCAGCGTATCGCATCACTATTTGCTCGCACACGTGGTCGGCAAGACCATCACCGTCAACACCTTCGACGACAACGACACCACCATCGATAGCTGGGTTACCACTGCGGCGGGCGCCAGCACCACCGGGCTCACCTGTCCGCACGAGTTCGATTACGCCGGCACTTCAGGCACGCCACTCAATGGGACGGAGAAGACGATCGAAGTACACGGCAGCTTCGACGGTTGGGGAAGCGGCGCGGCGCTGACCCATTCGGGCAGTGCCTGGTCGACCACACTCACGCTGCCGGCGAACACGCGCGTCGCCTACAAGTTTCGCGTGGTCTATAATGACAACTCGGAAAAATGGTTCGCCGATCCGAACGATTCGGTCAACGAAAGCGACGGGCTCGGCGGCATGAACTCGGTGATGANNCACTGATGGCGGCACTCCGGTCGGCGATGCATCGGCTTCGATGACCGATGGCGGCGGCCCGATCACCAATCCAATCTACGGCGACGGCGGGCTCGGCGACGGCGGCACTCGGCCGAAAACCGAACCGGCTTCCGCGTGCAGCGTGGGTCCGAATGCTCCCACGCCGACGTGGCTCCTGGTAGTTGGAGTTGCGCTGGCGCTCGCGTTCAGGCGGCGCATTCTTCGGCGCCGATCGTAGTTGCCCTCAGAAAACCGTCGTTTCGCGACCAAAATGTCCGACAACTCGTTGCGGGCAGTTCGGGTCCTCCAATAGTTTCAACGTTTCCTGACCGGCTTTTCTTTGCTTTAGACCGTCCCCATGCGCAATTGGCTCTTGGCACTGATCCTTCTCTCGTCCGCCTGCGGCGATCAGATGCGGGAGGCGACTGTCCTCGCGCTCGACATGAGCCAGGTCGATTCGACCAGTGCAGACCTGTCTCAAGACGACATGACGCGCGGCGCGTGTCCAAACGGAAACTGTCAAGCGCCGACCTGGACGCAACTGTTCGACAGCTACCTCGGCGACGGCACCGAAGGGCACTGCACGCAATGCCACGAATCGGCTCCGCACGACTTCTACATCATGCTCAAGGACGGGCTACAGATCGACGGAACCCGCTCCCACATTGCGGTGAACGGGCAATCGGTTCTGAGCTGGTTTGGCGGACCGATGCCCCGCGATCAAAATGTTCAAGACCCCAAAGCGGTCACTGACTTCACCGCTTGGGTGGCTGCCGGAGCGCTCGAAAACTGAACCAAACTGGGGACATCTGACCCCGCACCGTCGCCCAACTAGCTAAAATCGCTAATGGTCTCGTTTTTGCTCTAGTTCTGGGTAGATGCTTCGACCCGTCCTCTTTGCGCTCACGCTTCTGACTGCGTTCTCGCCTATGAGAACCGCGGCGGCGCAGACTGCGCAGATTTCGGATGCCTCTCCGCTCGGTCAAACGCTGAAGTCGCTGGGCCGGCCGTTCATCATCGGCGTGGCCGGTGGATCGGGCTCGGGAAAAAGTACGCTCGCCAGAGATCTGGCCAAGATGCTCGGCGAAGAGCGCGTGGTCATTCTCTCCACCGACGACTACTTCCGCTACGACGGCGATGGCTACAACAAACTTTTGGCCGAGCGATCGAAGCAGGGCAAGACCGACGAGCTCAGGCCGGAAGAGTTTACCGACTTCGACGCGCTCGCCTCCCAGTTGGGAAAGCTGCGCGCCGGACAGTCCATCACCAAAAATATTTACGATCATGGCGCACATCAGATTCGTCGCGATGCCGAGCGTGTGGCGCCACGGCCGATCGTGATCGTCGAGGGGCTACATCCGATCGGAATTCCGGCCATCAAAGAGAAGCTCGATGTGTCGGTGTTCGTCGATCCGTCGGATGGTCTGCGGTTCGCGTGGAAAGAAAAGCGCGACGTCGCCGAACGCCACATGACGCGCGATGAAGTGCGGGTGCAATTCGAAAAAGAGCTGGCGCATCACGATGCGTTCGTGCGGCCGCAGCGCGAAAGCGCCGACCTGCTGTTTCATTTCGACGCCAAAGATGCGTCGAATGCCGACTCGCTCAAAGTGCAGCTCAAGAATCGATTGGGCGCGCGCGACGTGGTGGTTCATGACTTCGTCGATGGTGAAGTTCGTCCGAATGCGCTCGACCGATTGCAGCACTCGCTGACCGAAAAGACTGGCGTGCACGCAAAAGTTTCCGAACAAACTTCGCCGGCGATGGCCGCCGCGCGTACGCAGTTGGCCAACGAGATCGTCGGCGCAATCGCGCACACCGCACGTCGGGCCAGGGGACACTAGGTGGACGGTCAGCGCCGAGCGTTGGTGCCGCCCGGGTAACACACCGTCGGAGGCCCTGGGCGACCGAAGAGGGCCACTCCGAAGGAAGTGGTCAGTAAGAAAAATCAAAACCGGCGAAGAACGTCGAAGGCGTCGTGCACAAGTTTGGAGCTCTGCTCGCTCACTGCGCTCGCCGCCCTGCGCCCTTCGGTCGGCCGTACGTCGCGCCCGACTACACTAAGGGCAGCTGCTGCAGTGGCAGCAGGGCTCGTCACAGTCTTCCGGAAAATCGTCGCAATCGAAGTTGGTCATGCCATTGCACGATGCCGGCAGCGGCTTGCAGGTGACTTGATTGCAGGCCGAGTTTCCGGCGCAAACTGGATCGGAGCAGCAGTTGGTGTTGTTGGCGCAGTCGCTCGCCTTGCACGCGCAGCACTCGTCGTTGCCCGGTGAGGTGAGCGAACCGCCCTTGGTCACACCGACGGTGCCGGCCGGACAGAGCGCGGTATCGCCTTCGCCTTGCGGACAGGCGCAGCCCGGATCGAGCTTGGTCTGATCACAATGCGACTGACACGCCGACGAAAAGATACAAGAGAACAGGTCGAGACATCCGGGCAGATGATTGCAATCGTGGTCGAGCGCGTCCGAACAGTTTTCTGTCGACGGCAGCACTTCGCCGGAACAAGTTGTCTGCCATTGCGAGTTGGTACAAGTCTGCGTTCCGTCCCTGCACGTTCCGACGCTACGGGTGGCGGCCGGGCCGTCGTAACAGGTTCTGGTCTGACCGTTTTGGCAGCTGCACGATGGATCGGTCGAACAGGCCGGATCCATACAGTCGGTCCGCCCGTCGCAGTTGTTGTCGATACCGTCGTGACAATTCTCCGTCACCGGAGTGGTCGCGCCGGTGCACTCACCGTAGCTTCCGAATTCACCTGCCAGCGTGCAGGTCTGCATTCCATCCTTACAGGCGCCGATTCCACGCGTCGCCGCGCTGGCTGAGGCTGGATAGCAGGCGCGCATGGTGGTAGCGCTGCAGGCGCAGTTGTAGAGATCGGGCGCGGTGTCGGCGCAGCTGTTTACGACCGCACCGTCGGTGTTCGCACCTGCGTCGCCCGCCGTATCGGGCATGCCGATCGGTTGCGGTCCCGAAGGTTGATCGTTGCAACCGACGAATCCGACCGTCCCCATCACCAAGAGAGCCGCAGCGAAAGCTCGCACCAGGCACCTCCAACACACGCAGCCTAGGCGTCGAGCGATCCCGACTACAACTGGGGATTTCACCCCAGACCCATGGGGCCTCCGGACCTGGGGTCGGAAGGCCTTCACGGTCTCCATCTAGCTGAATTCATGGACGCTGAACTTGGTTCACGCAATGCACGGTTCGAGCGACATGCGTCGCCTCCTCGTCCTTTTCGTTCTTTGCTGCGGTCCTGCGACCGCGCGCGCGGCAACAAAAATCAAGGCGCTACACACGTTCTCCGTCTCCGGCGGAGACTCGAGCGCGACGGCCCATTCCGGCAAGAATTTGTCGGTGCTGGAAAGAGAGCTCTCGGCCGCACTGGCGCCGCTGCACTCCAAAAAAGCCGCGGAGCTCCGCGGACTGGCCGGTTTGATTGCGCACGGCACCGTTCATTCGGTGGACGGACCGCACGTGGTGAACGTGAAAAGTCTGCTGCGTGCGCGACGCCAAAGTAACAAGCGCTTCTCGAACTACTGACCTGCGGGTTGCAAGGGTCCAGCTTAGGCCCCGTCTCGTCGGGAGGCGTGAGCACGGTACCGGTCGGCCAATATCCCGCCAACGGCTATGGCCTCTACGATATGGCCGGCAATGTAAGTCAGTGGGTTTGGGACGAGTACGACGCTGGCTATTATCAGACGTCCCCGGCCTCCGATCCGCGCGGACCTAGTAGTGGAGCGGCGCGCGTGATTCGCGGCGGCGGATGGGAAGATATGGCTGGAATTTTGCGATGTGCCTATCGCACGTACTTGAGTCCGATTTCACAGAAACAAAATACCGGTTTCAGAAATGTCCGCGTCGGAGGTCCGTAGTCGCTTTAGCCTCCGTTGGCGCAAGTCGGCGCGGGGGACACCGTCGGGCTGCTCACAGTGGCGGAGCTGGCGGTCCAGGCCTCGAGCTCGCTCAGGCTGTAGTACTCGTGCTCCCAGACATGCGCGCAGCCAACCGTGTTGAAGGTGACCGCGATATGCGTGGCGTCGATCGGGCTCATCGATAGATCGATGGTGAACTCCGCCTGCGAGCCATCGGAGTTTCCGCCCGGGACCAGCGTCCATTCGTTCATGCTTCCATGCGGCGAATCGGACAGGCTTCCGTTGTCGACCGCGCCCGGATTGGCGACGTTGGTGTACCAAATTTTGAGCGGACCGTTCAGACAGGAGCTGGCGCCGTCGGGCTCGCCCAGCCCGCGAACGATGATCTTGGCGATCTGATACGACTGCTCGTCCTTGAGCCGCACTGCATACCAAAGATCATCGGGCCAAAATCCCGAGATCGAAGTGTAGGTGGTGTTGTTTCCATCGTTGAGGCTGGTGAGCTGGGTGTCGCTGCCCAGATATCCGTCCACGTAGGCGAGTCCACCGATGGCGACGTTTGCGCTCGGCGACGAGGTTGGAGGGGGATTCGCCGGCGGTGTGGTGTCGGCGGGCGGAGCTTGCTGCACGATGCTCTCCATAGCCGACGTGGCGATGGTGGTTCCGTTCGCGTCCTTGGCCGAAAAAGTCACCTGCGTAGTGGCGTTGGCCTTGAGACCGACGTCGACGCAATATTTTCCGGGCGTCTGCTCCTTGCCGATGAACGACTTGCCCTCGTCGGTGGTGGCCAGAATCGTCGAGCCAGGCGTGGCAGCCGCGTGAACCGGCAGCGCCATCCATTTGGTGTTGGCTGGCAGCTTGTTGACGTCGAGATAATCGCCGCTACCACCGTCGGCTGAGCTGCTTCCATCGGCCGGCGTGTTTCCCATTCCGGCGTCGTGATCGGTGAGCGTGATCGACGTCGGGCCTGGAGGTCCGAGTGAACAGGCCGCCATCCACAAAATAGCGAGAAGCGCGCTCCGTTTCATGCTCTCTCCATGGCCATTCTTAGGTGGAGGTCAGCAAGGCTCGTGCCGCGCGTTCTACTCGGCCAAGACGGCGAGAGCTTGGGATTATTAAGACTTTTTCATCTTAAACGGCTCTTCCAGTGGCCGGTTCTAGAGACCCCAGACCGCAGTTTTCGCGACCCGAACGACCGCGAAGTGCATGAAAACCGATGCCTTCTCGAATTCACTTTCCCGGCACATGGCCTGCACTTCCTTCCGAACATGCTCAAGCGCCTGGTTCCGAGCCTGTTCGGCTGCCTGTTAGGAGCTTGCGGCGCGAGTGCTCATTCGCCTCCCGTTTCGAATACCGATTCGCCCGATCTCGGAGCCGATTACGTCCTCAAAACGCCAACCGTGACCGCGGTTGCGCCGGGCACGGTGCAGGTGGGCGACACGGTCACGATCCTCGGTTCGAATTTCGTCGATCCAGTGCACGGCACACTCTCCATCTCCTTCGACGGGAGCTATACCGATCAAACCGGCGCCACCAAGCGCACCAGCCAAGAAGTTCCGATCATATACGACAGCCCCGGCATCGCGCATTTCACGTTCGGTCCGCGCGTGATCTTCAGTGACTCGGGCGATCAGATCGGTGACTTCACCGGCGAGGCGCAGGTCATCAACCATCTGAATGCCGCGCTGGCCGGCGGAGTGAACGCACCCACCACGCAATCCAACAAGGCCGCGGTGGCGGTGTCCGTCACGCCTTCGGTGATGGTCGAATATCTGCGGGCGGCGGGACAGGGATGTCAGGCGATCACCAGCGCCACCATTGGCGGACAAAATCTAGCCGTCGGACTGCGCGCCATCGGCATTCCGGAAGCGACCACCGATCAGCCCATCGCGTTCAAGGTTCGCTTCGACAACCCCACGCTGGTCTCGATGTTCCAAGGCCAGGACGGCGTAACCAAACCGACGGTAGCAGCCGCACCGGCGATGGGACAGGTCCAGATCGCCAAGACCATCACGTCGGGTCGCACGCTCATGATCGATCCCACTGTTTCGCAAGACACCTATCAGATCACGCCGCCCCTCACGGTCGGCATGGCGCAATATTCGTCCGCCACTTTGACGCAGCTTCAGTCCGGCGCGGTCAGTCAGCCGGTCGGCTACAACATCGCCAACTTCTCAGTGGAGATGGACGCCGGCAGCGTCACTGCGCAGCAGATCGCCAGCATTCGCGTCTACAACCTCGGCGAAGTTCGCCCGTACGACGGCAACACCAAGCTCATCGAACGCTTTCCGCCCGACGCGGTGACCGCCTGCATCTCCGGCGGCGACATCGGACGCGACATCACCTACTCCGAAGGCAGCGCTGATACCGAAGAGCGTTCGGTCACGCTCAACTCCAACGTTACGTCGGGCGGGAGTGTCGGCGTCGACATCTACTTTCAAGCCAACGTGAACTGGGCACAGACCTTTGGTTACGAAAGCCAGATGACGTCGAGCACGGAGCAGACAAAATCACTCAACCTGACCGCGCACATCGTGCCGTTCTTCAACGCCGTTTGCTATCGACAGCGCGAACAGATCGAACGCTCGGTGTCGCTGGTCTATTATGACGCATGCGGCGTCTCCACCGAAGCCGGCAAAGCCACCCTCACCGATTGGAACTGGGGCTTCGACATCGCCAGCGGCCTCAACTGTCCGCCACCGTCGAACCTGCCGCCGGGGCAGAAATTTCAAGGTCAATGAACAGTCAGGCCGCCATCGCGCTCGGCCTCCTTTCCTTGGCGGGATGTGAGCTCGACGCACCCATTATTGTGCCGCCGGGCAATTCGACGGTGGACGGAGGATCGGCGTTTGCCGATACGGTGATCGACGACTCGACGGGCGGCGTGGTGCGCACCTGCTCGACCACCCTGCCCGCCTGCGGTGATGCTGAGACCGGACCCTGCTATCCGCATCCCGCGCTCGGTCCGAATGATGGAATGGTCTTCACGCTGGGCGCGAACGATCTGCTCGAGGTGGCATTTCGCTGCGGATTTGTCGAGCACACCGGAAGCGGCGCCGACTTCAAGATTTGGGCGACCGTTCCCGACGGCGCGGCTGCGACTGTCGACGTCAGTTACGATGGATCGAGCTACAGCACGCTGGGAGGTTTTTTCAACTCTAATCCGACATTCGATCTCGACCTCATCGCTGAGAACAAGCTGAACGTGATTCGCTTCGTGCGAATTCGCGACAACGGAACAGGTGGCATCGGAATCGACGCCGTGGAGTCTCTGCAATGAACCAAGCGATTCGCATCTGGACTGTTGCACTGACGATCACCGCGGCTCCCAGCTTCACGTGGGCGGCGCCCGAGCCGGTCAAAGCGCCGGCCAGCAAGACCGAAGCGACCCCTGCGACCAAGAGCGACGCGCCTCCGTCCAAGCTCGACGTCGATTTTCGCTTTTTGCGCGCCGATGCCACCAAAGAATCGGCCACGCCCAAACACTCGAAGAACTTCGCCAAGCTTCGTCAAATTCTCAAAGCGGAGCCGAGCTCAACCGATGTGCAGAAGGCAGCACTGCGATTTTACAAGCTCGAGCCCGAGCGACTGTCGCGCATGGGAACCGCCTCGCGCCTGAAGGGCCTGGTGCCCGACTTCGAAGCCGGCCTCGACAACAGCCTTTCCACCACCTACGGCAACTTGCGCGACGGACTCTATCCGGCGCTCAAGGACATCAACGGCAACCTGCAACCCTACAAAGAGCAGACCGCGCAGAACTCGAACGGGATCACCTGGCATGTGCGCGGCACCTTCTATCTCGATCGCTTGGTGTTCAACTCCGAAGAGCTCGACGTTCGTTCGCTCAACTCGCTCGAAGAAAACCTCGTTCGCGAGGTCACCACGCTCTACTACGCCCGGCAACGGCTGATCGCCACGCTCTTTCTCTCGCCGCCCGAAGCCGACGACCAGGTGTTTTACGAGCTGCTTCGACTCGACGAAATGACCTCGACCATCGATGCGCTCACCGGCGGCATGTTCGCCGGCCGCGCTTGGAAATGGGAGAAGGACATGTCGATCGATCACGGCGGATAGCGATGCGGCCTTCGCGCGCACTCGTCACTTGGTGGGCGCTTCTTTTTTCGTTCGCGCTCGGCGGCCACGCCAATGCGACCGAGACCCCAAGCATCGTGGAGATGACGGGGTCGTTTCGTCCAGGTCCCTACAGCTCGATCGCGGTCGATCCCAAGCACACCGAGATCGTCGCCATCGGGACTTCGGACGGACACGTCCTACTCAGTCGAGACGGTGGCGTGAGCAGCTCGGAGACCCACGTGCTGCACAAGCGCGACTTTCTCGGGCCCAACAACCGCCCGTTCGGCGCCATTGAGCACGGCAACATCTACTCGCGCCGCTTCATGCGTCTCTACAACGACGACAAGCCGCCGGCGCACTGGGAAAGTTTCATCGCCGCCGACTTCGTGTTGCCCATCGAGATCAACGCGCTCTCCACCCCCGGTCCCGACGGGCGCGCGCTGGTGTCGTCCGGATCGGGCATCTATCTGAGCGACATGCGCGACGGCGCCTACACCCAAGTGATTGGGATTCGCCGCCCCTTCGGCAAGGGATGGACCGTCGGTCACGCCATCGCACGCGATCCGGGTAAACCCGAAGTAGTCTTGGCGGCGACGTCGGATGGCCTCTTTCTGTCGCAAAACGGCGGCTTCAACTTCGCCCACCATCCCGATTCTTCGATCAAAGAGGAGATCAAACAGATCCTTTGGGATCAGAAAAATCCCGAGAACGTTTACATCGCCTCGGCGCAGCAGATCTTTCGCTCGACCGATCGCGGGCAGAGCTTTTCGTCGATGCAGAAGACCGATGATGACGTGAACGCGCTCAGCCTCAGCGCGGGCTGCCTATGGGTGGCGACCGGCGGCGGCGTGTCCTGCGTGTCACTCAAAGATTCGGGCGATGCGAAAAAAGAGGAAGGCGCAGAGGACGAGCCCTTATTAAAAGAGGAATCGGTAGCGGGCGTGTTGCCGCTGTCAGACAATTCCGCGCTGGCCGTCACCGACGAGGCGCTCTATTTCGTTAAAAAAGGCGAAGACGAGCACATCCTCCTGCGTACCGGATACAACGATCCTTTCCTGGCGCTGGTCGGCGACGGACACGGCACCGCATGGGCGCTCACCCAACGCGGCGTGTTTCGCATCGGCGCACCGCTCGCGCGCGAAAAGGCCATTCGTGTGCCCAAGATGGTTTCCACCTTCATCGAAGTGGAGCGCGCGGTCGCCACGCGCTTTCACATCACGCAGCCGGCCGACACTCGCATCGATCGCCCTGGTGATCGACGCGCCGAAGAGCGCGACCATTCGTACACGCGCGAGCAGCCGGCCAGTCGCTGGTACGCGCGCATTCTGCCGCGCATCGATCTGCAGATCTCGAATGGGTGGGCCCAGACCTCGAACATTCTCTACGATTACACCTTTCCCATTCGCTATCGAACCGCCAGCTCGACCAACAGCTCGTCTTGGGGCGGCGCCTTCTCCGACGAGCCGGGCTTCGTCGCGCTGGCCACGTGGAACCTGAGCGAGATGGTGTTCGGCGAATATTCGAACGTATCCGACCCGCTCCAGTTCAACGACGCCGATCTGCGCGACATGCGAAAGCAGCTTCTGGAGGAGACGCGTCATCAGTACCGACAGTGCGCGCACTTGGTGCAGCTCCTTTCACATCCGCCCACCAACGAGGCGCTCGCTTTTCAGTGGGAGTTGCGAATGCAAGAGCACGCCAGCTATTTAGAGGCCATGAGCGGGCGGCGGATTGTGGAGTACTGAGGATGTGTAGAACGACGCGAGCGAGTTACTTGGGAATCTCGCCCTTACGTCGCGCGTACGGGAACCACGACGACTTCTTCTCCTGCACATAGTCGATGTGCACGTGCTTGGGCTCGCGGAACGCGTCGAGTCCCTCCTCGCCGAGCTCGCGCCCCATGCCGCTCTTTCGCATTCCACCGAACGGCGCGGCGTCGTTGTCGGTGAGCGGATCGTTCACCCAGAACGTGCCGGCCTTGATGTCGTTCATGGCGCGCATGGCGTAGTTCAGGCTCTTGGTATAGATGTTCGCGCCCAAGCCGTACTCCGATTTCGCGGCCAGCGCGATCGCTTCGTCGGCATCCTTCACCACCTGAATCGACGCAATGGGACCGAACACCTCTTCGCACACCACCGGATGATTGGGCGTCACTTCGGTGAGCACCGTGGGTGAATAGAAATATCCAGGGCCCACGTCGAGTCGCTTTCCACCGTAGAGCAACTTGGCGCCGGCGGCCATCGCGCGTTTCACCTGATCTTCCACACGCTCGCGCGCCTTGGCCGAAATCAGCGGGCCCATATCGGTTTCGCCGTCCATCGGATTTCCGACCTTGATAGTCTTCGTATGCTCGACGAATTTCTCGACGAACTCTTTGGCGATCGCTTTGACGACGTAGATGCGCTTGGCCGACGTGCACACCTGTCCCGCATTCAGAAATCGCGCCCACGCCGCGCCCTGCACCGCCACGTCGACATCGGCATCTTCGAACACGATCAGCGGATCGATTCCGCCGAGCTCGAGGTTCACGCGTTTCAAAGTCTGCGCCGCCTTGACGGCGATCTGAATTCCGACTGCGGTCGATCCGGTGAACGCGATGCAGGCCACGTTGGGATCGTCGACCATCGGCACGCCGACGTCGGCGCCGGTGCCGGTCACCACGTTGACCACTCCGCGCGGGAGCATGTCCATCGAGTGCTCGACCATTCGCAAGGTCGCGAGCGGCGTCAGCTCCGATGGCTTGATGACCACGCTGTTGCCGGCCGCGATCGCCGGCGCAATTTTCCAAGTGAGCAGAAGCAGCGGATAGTTGAACGGCACGATCGCGCCCACCACGCCGAGAGGTTCTTTAATGGTGAAGTTGACCTGATGCGCGCCCGTCGGTGGGATCGACGATCCGTGCGAATGGCGCGCGATCTCGCCATAATAATCGAAGCAGGCGGCCGACCACTCCACCTCGTCGAGATTTTCGATACGCGGCTTGCCACCTTCGCGGGTCAGCAAATCGGAAAGAATGGCGCGATCTTCGCGCATCTTGACCGCGATCTCGTGGAACATCTTGGCGCGCTCGACCCCGGGAATTTCCTTCCAATGCTTCTGCGCCTCGGCAGCGCGCTCGCAGGCAAGCTTCACGTCCTCGGCCGAGCCTTCGACCACTTCATCGACCAGCTCGAGAGTAGCCGGGTTTTCGATCTTCCTCGTCCGACCGCGACTACCCGCGGTCCATTCGCCATTGATCAGCAGTTTTTTCATGGCGAAGATTTTATCATAGGGGCACCATCTTAAGCTTCGAGAAAAGGAGTGCGGGCCATGGACCAGCTGCCATACATCGCCGGGAAGTTCCGTAAGACCAATAATTTCGTAAGTCTCAAGGCACCTTGGGACGACAGCGAAGTGGCGAAAGTTTGGCAATGCGACAAGGCTGACGTCGAAGAGGCGATTGCTGCTGCCGCGGCCACTGCGAAAACGTGCCGCAAATTATCTACCTACGATCGGGCGGAAGTCTGTCGCAACGTCGCGCGCGGGCTGCAGGCGATTCACGAAGAGCTCTCGCAAATTGTCTGCGTCGAAAGCGGCAAGCCCATCGCCGACGCGCGTGGCGAAGTCGATCGCGCCATCTTCACTTTCGAGACGGCTGCCTCGGAGGTCGAGCGACTCGGCGGCGAGATGATGCCACTCGATCTCAAGCCCTACTCGCTCGGCCGGTTTGGAATCACCAAACGCTTTCCGGTCGGACCGGTGTCTGCCATTTCGCCTTTTAACTTTCCCATCAATCTCGCCGTCCACAAAGTTGCGCCGGCTTTGGCGGTCGGCTGCCCGGTGGTTCTCAAACCGGCGCCGCAGACGCCGGGCGCCTGCTCGAAACTTGCCGAGATCATCGACAAGACCGCGTGGCCCAAGGGCGCGTTCTCGGTGGTTCCGTGCGATCCTGATGTCGCCGATGCGCTCGTCACCGACGACAGAATGAAGCTACTGAGCTTCACTGGCTCGCCGGCGGTCGGCTGGGAGCTCAAGAAGCGCGCCGGCAAAAAGAAGGTGGTGCTCGAGCTCGGATCGAACGCTGCGGTCATTCTCGATGAGAGCGCCGATCTCGACTTCGCCATTCCGCGCTTGGTCTACGGCTCCTATTCCTACTCGGGACAAAAGTGCATCTCGGTACAGCGCATCTACGCGCACGAAAAAATCTACGACACCTTCGTGAAAAAATTCATCGAGGCCTCGCGCAAAGCCAAGGTCGGCGACCCGCGCGACCCGGAGGTGCTGGTCGGGCCGCTGGTCAACAAGGCCGCCGCCGATCGAGTGGAGACCTGGCTCAAGGAAGCGACCGATCGCGGCGCCGAGATTTTGTTAGGCGGTCCGCGCAAAGGAAACGTCATTCCGCCGACGATCTTGGCCAAGGTTCCAGCCGATGCGCGCATCTCCTGTCAGGAGGTGTTCGCGCCGGTGGTTGCGGTCGAACCGTTCAGTGATTTTTCCGACGCGCTTCGGCGAGTCGACAATTCGTCCTTCGGTCTACAGGCCGGTGTCTTCACCGAGAGCATCGACCGTGCGCTCGAGGCGTTCGATGAGCTCGAGATGGGCGCCATCATTCTCAACGACATGCCGGCCTATCGCCTGGATCCCATGCCCTATGGCGGTGTCAAAGACTCCGGGTTTGGCCGCGAAGGCCTGCGCTCTTCTATGGAAGAAATGACCGAGCTGCGCATGCTGGTGGTCAATCGCCTACATCATTCGACCTGAGTGGGACGCCAATTGCCTCCCACCTACGGGCCGGGTTATAATCGTTCCGTGAAAAAACCTATTTTATTGGGGCTACTTTGTGCGGTTGGTTGCGGTGGCGGTAACGGCAGCTCCGCCGATATGTCCGTCGCGCTCGATCTGTCTACCATCGTCGATTCTGGCCCGCTCGACTTCGCTCACCCGGATATGACTAGGATCGACGAGACCCCGGGATCGCTAGGCTACTTCGATTGCACCAACTCTCCGTACAGCAATCACCAGAGCACCTTCACTACGCTGACGCGCGTTACACCGCCGACCTATCCGTACTTCGTCGACGCGGTGGAGTTTCTCGCCTACTACACATCGTTCAGCAATAGTGATGTCACCATTCCGCAGCATAGCGTCACCGCCTGGGCCGGTGCGCACAGCGAGGCGACTCCCGACGCTACTCCAGTGCCGACGATTTCGTTCATGACGCCGACGACCACTGAGCCGGGATGCGGTGTCGGCACCTGCACGTTCGCCGGATCTGCGCTGGTTCATGTGGCGCTGCCAACGACCTTAGTCATCAACTCGGATCAAGATCTGTTCATCACCATCGACAACCCCAACAACATCGCCGCCTGTATGGGATCTGCGCCGGCTGGCGGGAACTACTATGCAGCCTCGCTGACCGCACCCTTTACGTGGATGGCGAACCCGGACGGATATGCGCCGGGCTTGCGCGCCTATGGACACGCGTCGTCTTCGCTCAACTGTCCGAGCGCCACACCGACGGCCTGTCCGAACGCAACCGCACCGGTCTACTGCACCGCCACCACCTGCAACTAGCCCCCCTTCGGAGTTAAAATTCTAAGAATAACTCAGCGACGATAGGTAGCACTCGACCGCGAGNNGCACGATCACCAGTCCTGCCACCCCTTTTTTTCTCGCCGCCGGCCAGGGCGCACCACCGCGATCGCGCAAAACTTCCGCAGCCTGACCGCCAAAGATCAGCAGTGCCAACGACATCGCTAGGAAGAGCGCGGACATCGCGATGCCGATGTGGGAAATCGAAACTCGGTCCTGCCCCTCGCGCGCGGCTTTGACCAAATCGTAAACGGTGAGCTTGCCGAGGACCGCGCTAAAGGCGAGAAGAATTGTACCGACCAGTCGCGGCCGGGTCTGAATCAGCTTCGGCTTTTCATCGGTCATCGTGCGATTGTGCCATTCAAAATCGCACCACACTTATGATAAAGTCGTTCGCCATGAAAAAATCAAAAGCAGAAGCGCGTCCAAGAGTGGTCGTCATTGGTGCCGGTGCGATGGGATCGATCACCGTCCGTGATCTGGTCGAAACCGCGCCGCCCGAATTCGAAATCGTGGTCGCCGATTTCAACGAAAAGGCGGCCAAGGCGCTGGCCAAGAGTTTCAAGCGCAAGGTCGAGGGCGTCTTCGTAAATGCCACCGATGTGAACGGGACCGCCAAAGTTCTTTCCGGCGCGTTCGCGGTCATCACCGCGGTTCAGCATCAGTTCAATTTGTTCATCATGCAGGCGGCGCTCAAAGCGGGCGCTCACTACTGCGATTTGGGCGGACTTTTTCACTACACGCGCAAGCAGCTCAAGCTGCACAACCAGTTCAAAAAGGCGGGGCTCACCGCGGTGCTGGGAATCGGCGCGGCGCCGGGCGTGGTCAACGTGCTGGCGCGTTCGGCCGCCGACACCATGGAGAAGGTGTACGAAGTTCACGTCAAAGTTGGCAACATCGACCGCACCGTCGGAAGACCGTCCAATCCGCTCGGGACTTCGTACTCCATTCAAACCATCTTGGAAGAGGCGACCACCCCGGCCGCGCTCTTCACCAACGGAAAATTCACCTTCGTCGAAGCGATGAGCGGATCGGAGGAAACGCACTACCCCGCGCCCGTCGGTGTGCGACGTCCGCATTACACCATTCACTCGGAAGTGGCGACGCTGCCGCTCAGCTATAAATCGAAGGGCATCCGCGAATGCAGCTTCCGCATCGCATTCGGCGACGAGTTGGAAGATCGTTTGCGATTCGTGCGCGCACTCGGGCTCACCAGCGAAAAGCCACTCAAGGTGGGTCGCGGCAAAGACGCGGTGAACGTAGTGCCGCGCCAAGTGTTGTTCGCCATGTTGGCGCAGCAACCAAAGCTTTCATGGAACGGCAAGCCCGACGAATATGAAATCTTACGCGTGGTCGTGCGCGGCATTCGCAAAGGCGTCGCCGTCGAAGAGACCGTCGATTGTCACACGCCCGGAATCCCGGCGTGGAACATGGGCGTCGATGTCGACACCGGATGTCCGCCGTCGATCGCGGTGCAGATGATGTATCGCGGTGAGATCAGCGAGCGCGGCGTGCTTCCGCCTGAAGTGGCGATTCCGGCCGATCCGTTCTTCCGCGAGCTGGCCAAACGTCGCATGACGGTCAAGCGGGAGGTTCGTACGCTGGGCGCCGCGCGCAAATCGGCATGACACCATTTCCGATCGGCGGACTGCAGCTCGATCTGGCCAGCGACCACGACAACTTCGCCCGCATCAGCTCGCGACTCGCACATTTGGTCGACCATTTTCCATTCGTGCAAATGGTGTTGCTGAGTGAGCTCGCCACCTTCGGTCCGTCGCCAAACCACGCGCAACCGATGCCGGGCCCGGCTGAAGAGACCTTTCGCGAGCTGGCGGCCAAGCATCAGATCTGGCTCATTCCAGGATCGCTGTTCGAGCGCACCGACACCGGCATTTACAACACCGCGCCGGTGATCGCGCCCGACGGCACAGTGATGGCGCGCTATCGCAAACTGTTTCCCTTTCGCCCGTACGAAAACGGCATCGAGTCGGGCGATCAGTTTTGTGTCTTCGATGTTCCGTCGGTGGGACGCTTCGGCGTCTCGATCTGTTACGACCTTTGGTTTCCGGAAACCACGCGCACGCTGGCGGCGATGGGCGCCGAAGTGATTTTGCATCCGGTGATGACCACCACCATCGATCGCGACATCGAACTGGCCATGACCCGCGCGTCGGCGGCGATGAACCAGTGCTACATTTTCAGCGTCAACGGTGTGGGCTCGGGCGGAAACGGCCGATCGATCGTGTGCGCGCCAAACGGCGACGTGCTGCACCAAGCTGGCCAAGTCGAGGAGCTCATTCCACTCGAGCTCGATCTCGATCAGGTGCGTCGGCAGCGCGAAGTCGGTATGTGGGGACTGGGACAACCGCTCAAAAGTTTTCGCGATCGCAAGGTCGACTTCTCGGTCTACACGCGCGGCGCGCCCGGATTCGAGTCGCTCAGTCAGCTCGGGCCGCTGGCCAAGCTCAGCCGTCCGAAGAAATAAGGGGACATCATGCTTCGCAATATGTCCGACATTCGCAATTTCTTTTATCGCAACGATCAGCCCATCTATTTCGTCAGCGCCACCAACTTCAACTTACTCGGCATCGACGAGTGGGTGCGCAACTTCAAGTACATCTGCTACATCGACTGCTTCGACGGCGCGCACCGCAATGTGTTCGTTCCGCGCGAGGCGCCGCACGCCGAGTTCGCCAGCATCGAAGACATCAACAATTATTTACTGGAACACAAAGAGGTGGTCGATCGAATCCGCGCCGACGTAAAGAAGCATGGTGGCGGACAGGCGGTCTTCCTCATGTTCGACGCCAAGACCGAAGCGATCTGCAAGGAGCTCGGGCTCTCGGTCTCCTTTCCGCCGCACAAGTTGCGCGAAGAGGTCGACAACAAGATCAACACCACGCGCATCGGCGATCGCGCCGGCGTCCCCAGCGTTCCGAACGCGCTCGGGAAAGTGGGAAGTTACGCCGAGCTTCGTCAGTTGGCGTCTTCGAAATCGCTCGGACAAGACTTGGTGGTGCAGACCGCGTTCGGCGACTCGGGCCACACCACCTTCTTCATCTCGACGGAGAAAGAGTACGAAAAACACGCGTCCGAAATCGCGCGCGAATCCGAAGTCAAAGTGATGAAGCGAATTCGCTGCCGCGGCTCGGCGATGGAGGCGTGCGTCACCAGGCACGGCACGCTGGTCGGTCCGCTCATGACTGAGCTGGTCGGATTCAAAGAGCTCACGCCCTACCGCGGCGGATGGTGCGGAAACGAAATGTACCCGAGCGCGTTTCCCATGGAGGTGCGCGAGCGCGCGCGCAAGAACACCTTCGCGTTCGGCGAAGAGCTGCGCAAGATGGGATACCGCGGCTATTTCGAAATCGATTACCTCACCGACCTCGACACCAACGAAGTCTATTTGGGCGAGGTGAATCCGCGCGTCACCGGCGCCAGCCTCATGACCAATCAAGCGGCGTTCGCGCACGGCGATGTGCCGCTGTTCTTGTTTCACCTACTGGAGTTTAGCGGCGCGGAGTTTCAGCTCGACGTGAACGAGCTCAACGAGCGATTTTCCGATCCGACCAACATCGACAGTTGGAGCCAACTCATCATCAAGCACACCGGCGAAGATGTCGATTTCATCACCCACGCGCCGCAGAGTGGACTTTGGGGACTCAGAGAAGGCAAAGCGGAGTTTTTGCAGAACGCGGTTCATCGCCGCGCCGCCGTCGAAGAGTCGGAAGCGTTNNGACTATCGCTACAAGGGCGCGGACCTGGGAATTCTGCTGGCGCGCGGCCGCCTCATGACCGACGATCATCAGCTCACCGATCGCGCGCGAAAGTGGATCGCCGCCATTCGAGCGGCCTACCAGGGTCGTCCGCTCGAGCCAGAGCAGAAGCCGGTGCAGGCGCCATTCGCCAAACTCGGCCGCTTCAAGATTCTTTAGGGGTCACTCCGCTCCACCTTAAGCCCATGTCATCACAGGTGAAATTTTCAACACCGCGAGAACCGCCTGACCAAACGGGTTTCCGCGTTCTTGCAAAAATCACTCATGATACCCAGAAGATATACCCTAGGTGAGTGACCCCTATCTCAGGTGACCCCAGTGCAGTTGACCTTTCGATCGATTGACGAGGCGGTGCCTGGCGACAAGTGGCGGTCGCTGTGGACTCAGCTGTCTCCCGCGTATCAGACTTGGTTCTTGCGCGACGGCACCCAGGCGCGACCATCGTATCTGGCCTCGACGCGCGCGCTGAAGCAGCATCTGCCCGAGCTCATCCCCACCTACGAAAAGTTGGTCGATCTGGCGGGCGGCGGCGATCTGGCGGCTCGCCTTCTCAGCCTCTGGTGTCCGACGCCCTATCTCGCCGGCTGTTCGCAGGTAGCGGTGACCGGCCATTCGGTCGAGCCTTTTCTCATTCGCAATTACGACTACGCCGCGAACCTATGCGAAGGCGTAGTGCTCAAGTCAGCTTGGAATCAACGTCGCGTCATCGCCATGAACGATTGTCTTTGGGGCGCGCTCGACGGCATGAACGAAAACGGACTCGCGGTTTCGCTCGCGTTCGGCGGTCGTCCAGTGACGGGCGAGGGCTTCGGCATTCCACTGGTGCTGCGCTACATCCTCGAGTTCTGCGCCGACGCCAACGAAGCGGCGAAGGTGCTT
>PLXG01000160.1 GCA_003153195.1 Myxococcales bacterium | reverse complement strand
AGGTTGATGCCCTTGTTGTTCTTGAGTGTGCCGCCGATCAGCACCCGGGTGTAGACCTCGCTGCCGTCGACCCGATCGCACTCGAGTGAGAGAAGTCCGTCATCGAGCAGCAGCACGTCGCCCGCCTTCACGTCATGCGGAAGCCCGGAGTAGGTGGTAGAGACCATCGTCTCATCGCCGACCACGTCGCGCGTGGTGAGGATCAGATCCGCGCCCGGTTCGAGCTCGATCTGCCCTTTGGCAAATCGTCCGACGCGAATTTTCGGTCCCTGCAGATCTTGCAGTACTGCCACCGGTACGCCTCTGAGCGCGGCCTGGTCACGCACCGCCTTGATGGTGGCGGCGTGGTCCGCTTTATCACCGTGCGAAAAGTTGATTCGGGCGACATTCATGCCCTCTTCGATCAGGTGGCCGATGAATGTGGGCTCGCGAGAAGCTGGCCCCAGGGTACAAACGATCTTGGCCCGTCGCATGTGGTCGTATCCTTTGTGGTCCCGCCGGCTGCTCTTTTTGGGTTGAAAGCCGGAAGCGGGGCCGAGTATACACGGGTCGCCTTACGGCAGGAGCACCATGAAGTATTTTTCTCTTCGTAGCTTAAAGACGCTCGCTCTGCGATCTGTTGTTACGTTTATTGGCTCGGCAGCGCTCGCACTTTCGCTGTCGGGCTGTACCGATGAGACCGAGCCACCGGATCTCGACGGACAAGATGTTCACCTGACCATCGTTCACACGTCGGATCTTCATTCGCGTTTCTTTCCCTATTATTTTGCGCCTGGCCAGATCGACAAAGGGCTCGGTCTTGCGCCGAAGGCGGGGCAGACCACCGCGGTGGTCGGCGGCATCTCGCGCGTCTCGACGGTGGTGAAGTGCATTCGTGGATTTTATTCCGGACCGTCGTGCTACGGCATCACCGAACAGGATCCGAGCGATCCGAACGCGGGTGAGCCGATCGCAGGTCCGCCGGCACAGCGCTCGCTCCATCTCGATTCGGGCGACATCTTCGAAGGCGCGCCGGTGTTCAACCAGTTCAACGGCGAAGTCGAGATGNNGGCGCTCGGCAACCACGAGTTCGACAAAGGATCGGTCAACCTCGCGCAGCAGATGCAGGCGTTCGGCGGCTTTCCCATCATGGCTGCCAACTACATGTTCGGCGATCCCACCGACCCGACGCAGCCCAAGCTCGATCTGCTCATTCATCCCTACACCATCTTTAACGTCGGCGGTCTGGTGGTCGGCGTGATCGGCATGGGCAACCTGTCGTCGATTCAGGGCATCATCGAAGGCGGCAACAGCCTCGGCGTCACGCCCATCGAAGCGACACAGGCGATGGCTGACACGGTCCGCGTGGTGCGTCCGCAAGTGGACATGCTGTTCGTGACCTCACATCTCGGTCTCGACGAGGACGAAGGCGTCGCCGCCAGCGCGGCAGAGTCGACCGATCAGAACCAAGCCATCGCCCAACAGGGCGTGGACGTGATCTTCGGCGGCCATCTGCACATCGTGCTCAATCCGCCAAAGGACATCGAACACTTCGACACCAACGGAACCCTGGCCGGTCACACCGTGCTTTGTCACTCAGGTGCGTTCGCGAAATATGTCGGACGATTGGACCTGGTCATCCACATGCCTTCCGCCCTAGAGCGCACCACCACGCCCGACATCCGTCCGGCGGTGAAGTCGTACACCTATAAGATCATTCCCATCGAGGACAACATCAAGAACGACCCGGTCATGGACAACATGCTCGAGCCGTACCTGTTCAAGATGAACCAGTACCTCAACTTGACGCAGGTCTACTCGGTGGTGGCCTGTCCGATCAATTCGAGCACCTGTCCGAAGATCGCCCGCACCGACCCGAACGGCGGCGACTCACAGCTCGGCAATCTGGTGGCCGCGTCGATGCGCCTTCGCGAAGAGGTCGCGGCAGACATCGGCGTCACCAACAGTCTCGGCATTCGCGCCGACTTCGAGTCGGGTCCGCTCACGCTCGAGGAGATGTACAACGTCTTCCCGTTCGACAACACGCTCACCGTCATGTACCTGTCGGGCGGCGAGGTTCAGGAAATGTTCGACGAGGAATCGGCGCGCGCCGCCGATCGCGCCTGCGCCACCCAAGCGCAGGTGTCGGGCGTTTACTACGACATGGTCTGCACCTTCGACGACGCCGACTGCAACGCGCGACAAGCCAACGCTGGAGTTCCCAATGGCCCGTGCGCGAAGAATATCTATCTCGGTGATGGTTGCCGTATGCCCGACGGAACGTTCAACGGCACCATGTGCAATCCACTCAACCCGTTTGGCTATTACAAGGTGGCGGTCAACGACTACATCGCGCAGGGCGGATCGGGATTCGACGTGCTCAAGCGCAACACCACCAAGAGCAACACCGGCATCAGCCTTCGCGACGCGCTGGTCGATTACATCCGCGGTCTCCCCAATCGCTGCGACCCGACCAAATACACCAACATTGTCGGCGTGACCTGCAAGGATTCGCTGGGCGAGACCTTCGATTGCTCGAGCACCTGCGCCTGCCGCGATGCGAACAGCAACGTGATCGCCGACACCACCTGCGATGCGTTCGCCAAGTGCGCCATCGGCGGCGTGCAGTGCATCGGCACCGACGGAAATCCCTACGACTGCTCGGCCGACTGCTGCGGTCACGATGATCGCTCGGGCCCGAGCACCTGCTCACCGATCGTGATGCAATTCAAGGCCTGCGCGGCGATGGGACTCAAGCCGCAGCTGATCGCGCTGTCGCCGCAGCCGTACGACTATCGAGACGCCGCCTGTCTAGACGACTGCAGCGTCCAAGACGACACCGACGCTGACCACAAGAAGCACTGCCAGACCGTCCAGATCCACGATGGTCGCATTCAAGGGGTCACCACCAGCGGCACGTCGCAGCAAGGTAATAACTAATGACCTCGCTCAAACACTCGCTCCTCGCGCTCGGCCTAGCGTTCTGTGCGACCGGTTGTATGACCATTCATCCATCGCCGACCACAGGGCAGGTTGCGACGCTCGAGGTCGATCTCACCACGCCTGATCCGGCGAGTCTCGGGACTCCTTCGAATCCAGTCTCCGATTCGCAAGAGGCCACCTTCGACATCATCGCCCGCGACGAGACCGGCGCGGTGTTCAGCGGTCCGCAAAACGTCAGCGTCAACGTGTACATCTCGTTCGGCGGCGTCAAAACGGGAATGATCACCGCCTGCGGCGCCGATGCGCCCGACGCGACGCCGATTGCTACCGTGCCGCTGGTAAACGGTCAGGCCCTCGGCGTGCACGTCACTCTGCCGCAAGCGTTTGGCCCGACCGCGATCTGGATCGACGAGCCGACCTGGCATGCGGTAGGGGCTTCGCCGACCATCTATTTCCCCAATCCGCGCATCGCCGATGTGCAGACGCCCGTCGACAAGACCGCCACCAACCTGACCTTCTGCACGGCCTACAACGGCAAGTTCGTGGTCGTCGATCACGCCACTGGCTCCGGCCAGCTGGTGGTGGGATCGGTTTTCGGCGACGCCTTCACCATCACCGACACCGGCGTGGCTCCCTACGACTCGACCGCGCAGACCGGCGGCTTCAACAACATCTACATCTTCTCCTTCGGTAAGCCGCCCGATTACGTGGAGCCGGGTCGCCTGGTGAGCTCATTCTCGGGAAATATTTCCAAGTTCGTCGGCTTCACCGAGGTGAACTTTCCGCTCTTCACGCTCGCCAACCAGGCGTGTGAAGTGGCCACCGACTGCACGGGCGGCCTGCCTTGTTACAACGGGCTCTGTCAGATCAACTGCACCAAAGATGCAGACTGCACGTCGCCGGGACAGCACTGCTCGTTGGGCGGAGAATGTTTGAACACGCCGCCCGCGCCGGTGGTGGTGACCGAAGCCGACGTCGCCACACAAGACGCGCCGCATGAGTACAAGTTGGTGGCGCTTTCGTCGGGACTGGTGACGTACACCGGGCCGATTTGCGATCCGACCACCACCCGCGGCGCCAATAGCCTCTCGTCTTGGCTCAAGTACAGCTCGTTCAGCATGGACAACTCGGGCCAGTGCGATTCGTTCATCGACTTTGCCGTGGGACTTCCGTCCAAGCAGTTCGGAACGTTCACGCCGGTCGGTAACGACATGAAGGTCATCACCGTGACCGGCATGTTGCAAAACGGATCGGGACAAAACCCGGTGCTCGATACCAACAATCAGCCGGTCACTTGCTCGACCACGCAGGATTGCCTGAACGCGCCCTCCGCCAAGGGCACCTGCGATCCGCTCGACCGAATTTGTAAAAAAGGCGTCTACAACTTTTGGACCATCTATCCACGCACCGTGGACGACATTCAGTTTCAATAGCGTTTTAGGAAAGGGACTTCATGCGCCGTTTCTGGTTCTGTTTGGTGGCTCTCAGTGTGTGCGGGGGTAAGGCGTTCGCCGGCGATTTCGTCGATACGCGTTTATCTTTCAATATTGGGGACGAAAACCTGCTCGTCAAGCCTGGAGAAACGCAGCCTTCGGTGCCGGGCGTTCATGCCGGTCAGCCGAACTCGCTCGGCATTCTGTTCTTCGACAACTACGACACACGCTACACCGGCTACGAGAACCTGAGCCATCTCGCGGTCTACAAACAGTTCGGCAATTCGCGGCTGACCGCGGAAGGCGCGCTGGTGTTGCGCTTCCTGCAGTTCACCGACGTCAACCTTTCGTCGATCGACGACGGCAGCTACATGCGCTTTCAGCTGTGGTTCGATCGCAACCACGCGCAAGAGGGCGGCCGGAAGGGCAACCTGGCGCTCACGGTCTTTCCGCTCAACTCCGATCGTATGCGTCTCGGCTACAGCTACCGCATCTCGTGGGGCGGTTCGCCGATTCTGTTCAAGTACAACCCGGATCTTCCCACCGGTTCGGCGGCGTTCATCACCAACACCAATCCCGCGCCGGGCGCCAAGCTGCAGCTCTCCGACGAGCGTTACTATGTGTACATCGGCTTCAAGACCACGCAGCTGCTCGATCGCAATCCGAACGTGAACCAGCAGGTTTCGGTTTGGTCGGCGCTCGGCGGCGTGGGCGGCGACGTCGTGCCGAATCATCTGCGCCTAGAAGCCAACGGCGGCTACTTCGATCGCGGCACCAACCAACTCTTCTTCGGCACCAGCGTCGGTCCGACCCAAGGCGTGCAAGTGCACGAGGTGGTCACCTATGGTGGATCGGTTCAGCTGTCGGCGTTCAGCGGCATCTCGCCGTCGCAGTCGATCGACTTCGCGCTCTATCGCAACGATCCGATGGTGTCGGCGGCGCGCTACTTTCAGCCGTACGCCTACAAGCCGGGATTCAACTGGCTGGCTTCGACCGAGTGGACCTTCATCGGCTCGACGCTGCAAAATCCCGACAAGCCGAACTCGACCGACACCCAGTTCGCCTTCGCCGGCGACGTGAACCTGCGCGCGCAGGTGGGACACCTTCGCATCCGCGCCGATTTCGAGCTTCGTTCGCTCGAGTTCATTCTGCTCAATCAGCCCGGCCTGGTTCCCTACCAGGATTTTTCGAAGGGCTCGACCGTCAAGCCGGAGCTCTTCGGTGTGGTGGGCGTCGACTACAACTTCGAGCGCATCGGTCTCACCATCGGACCTTCGCTCGGACTTCAGCGCTCGGCCTCGTTCACCCCGCCAGCCGGCAAAGCGCTGCCGTCGCAGCTGTGCGGAAACACCGGCAACTCGATCTGCAACGTCGGCGAGTCGGGCTCGGTGGTGATTCGTAACCAAGGCGATGTTTCGATTCTGCCGTACGGCGCCACCGACGTTCCGGTGGTGGCCGCCAAAGTGGAAGCGCGCGAAGACTTCCTGCAATACTTCGCGGTCATCGCCCAGGTCTTCTACGAGTACGACGGCAACTACACCCATCTCACCAAGGCTGTCGATGGCAGCTCGCTGCGAAGCTTCAATTCGCCGAATGAGTTAGGCTTCAACCTAACCCTCCAAGCCCGCTTCTAGTCACGCCTGATCCATTCGGCCTGATCGCGGCTTTCGTCCTCACTCGG
>PLXG01000063.1 GCA_003153195.1 Myxococcales bacterium | reverse complement strand
GGGCACAGCCCGCCGAGCCTCCCCCTTGCTCGCGGGTCGACTTCGACCCGACGGCGCCTTTGGCGCCTCGGCCAACCGATCAAAATCTCGGTGGCGAGGTACTAGAAAATGTTGTTCAGCCGGCGCGCAAAAGAGCTCATCGCCGTCGCGGCACTGCTCGCCATCCCTGTCTTGCTACTGCGCGCGCGCGCGAAATCCGATTCGGAGTTGTCGTTCGTCGACCGCGGGCTTCTGCGCGTGATTGCGCCTCTCCAGCGCGGCGCCACCGCCACCGGACGCTTCGGCGTGCGACTGTTCACCCGCTACGCCTATTTGGTTCACGTTTCGTCGGACAACGACAATCTGCGCAGCGAAAACGCCAAGCTGCGAACCGAAGTCGAGCGGCTCGAGCTGGAAGCGGCGCGTTCGACCGAGCTCGAACGATTGCTGGCGCTCAAGACCAAACAGCCGCCCGATGCGATCTCGGCGCGCGTGGTGGGCGTGCAGACCTCGTCATTTTTTCGCGTGATGAGGATTCGCGTCGATCGCGGCGAAGGCGAAGTGCGACCGGGAATGCCGGTTTTGGCCGCCGATGGAGTGGTCGGACGCATCGAGCGCGTGTTCGGAAGTTATTCCGATGTTCTGCTCGCGGTCGATCCGAAATCCTCGATCGACGTGGTGGTGCCGCACACCGGCGTGCGCGGAATCTTGAAAGGGGTCGCCGCCGAAAATTCGTATCGGGCGCGCATCGAATATCTCGAGCGCAAAGATGAAGTGAAGGAGGGCGATCGCGTGGTCACCTCCGGCGTGGGCGCCTTCCCGCGCAATCTCGCCATCGGTACCATCGCCAAAGTGACGCGCCGCGATTTCGGTCTCTATCAAGAAGCGGAAATCAAGCCGGCGGTCGATTTTTCGCGGCTGTCGGAAGTGGTGGTGCTGATCAACGAGGATTCGCTGGCCGAGCGCGTGGTCCCGTCGAATTTGGGGACCCTGCGATGAGCCGCAATGTGATCGCGGTGATCGTCGCCGTGCTGATGACAGCGATGGTGGCGTCGCTGCAAGCGCTCTTTCCATTTCGCCTGGCCACTCCCGAGGTCGCCTTCGCCTGGGTGCTCTATCTCGCATTCACTTCGCGTGGCGAGCTACCTTCGCAGGTCGCCACGGCGCTCATCATCGGCTACTTGAGCGATCTGCAGTCGGGTGCGCCGGTGGGAATTCATGCGCTCAGCTTCGCGGTGCTTTCGATGATCGCGCGTGCCGCGGCGACGCGGCTCCTCTCGGCCAGGGCCTGGCAGATTGCCATCATCGTGTTCTTGGCTTCGCTAGGGCATGCGGCGGTGTTGCGCGCGGCAGAGATGGCTTCGTCGGTGTCGCAGATGCTGACCATGGCGCTCACCACCGCGATCGCGGCGCCTATCGTTTTTGCGATCGGCCGTCGCATGGATCGCGCGCTCGATCCGGCCAAACCACGCTCGCTCGGGTTTTCGTTCCAATGAGACGTCTGCCCTCGTTTCGCGGATCGTTCCCCCTCGCGCGCCGCTTTCGTGGAGCGCACGGACCGCGTAAACCATTTCGCTTCGCCCATCTGACGGTGGTGCTGGCGTTCGGCGTGCTGGCGCTTCGACTTTGGCAGCTGCAGATCGCCGATGGAGATCGCTACCTTCGTCGCAGCGCCGATAACTTCGTCAAAGAGATCGTGCTGCCGGCGCCGCGCGGACGTATCTTGGATCGCGCTGGCAATGCGCTGGCTGACAATCGTCCCGCCTACAGTATTTCGGTTACGCCGCGCTTCGCCGACGACACGATCTTGGAAAAGGTGGCCGGCTATCTGGGCCTCGACGGGCCCGCCACCACTTCACTGAAAGAAAAAGTGAGCGCGCATGGCGGCGCCGATCGCAGTCGCGCGCTTTTGGTGGCGGAAGACGTTTCGCGCGATCAGGTGGCGCTCATCGAGTCCGACAAATTGCTTCTGCCCGGCGTGCAGGTGGCAGCGCGGGCGCGGCGCACCTATCCCAAGGGAGCGTTCGCTGCTCACGCGGTCGGCTATCTGGGACAGATCGGCGCCGACGAGCTGTCCGAACGACGCGGCGAGGGATATCGCTCCGGCGATCTGGTCGGACGCGCCGGCATCGAGCGACAGTGGGAAGCATTTTTGCGCGGCAAAGACGGCGTCGATCCGATCATCGTCGACGCCAAGGGCCAGCGTATTGGCGACTCGCAAAAAAATGTCGAGCTGGCTCAACTCCTGGGCGACAAGAAGCGTACCGAACCGCAGCCGGGCCTCGACATCGTGACCACCTTCGATGTCGATCTACAGCGCTCAGTGGAAAAGGCGATCGCCAAGCATCGCTCGGCAGCGGCAGTGGTGCTGGAGGTGGAGACCGGTCGCGTCCTCGCGCTCGCGTCGCATCCTGGATTCGATCCCAATCTTTTATCGAGCGGAATTTCGCACCTAGATCTGGAAGCGCTGCGAAGTGATCCGCTCCGTCCGCTAGTCGACAAGACCACGCGCGAAAACTACTTTCCCGGCTCGACCTTCAAAGTGGTGCCGATGATCGCTGCGCTGGCAGATCATTCGATCGATCCCGACGCCAAAGTGCATTGCAAAGGATCGATCAACTACGGACATCGAGCGTTTCATTGCGTCGAGGCGCACGGGCCGGTCAACCTCGACCAGGCGCTGGCACAATCGTGCAACGTCTACTTCTACGGGCTTGGCGACGCGCTCGGGCTCGATCGCATGGCCGAGGTCGCGTCCGATCTCGGATTTGGTGCGTCGAGCGGGCTCGGACTGAACGGCGAAGTTCCCGGTTTTCTGCCCACCACCGATTACTACAAAAAAACGGGCGGATTTCAGAAGGGGTTCGTGCTCAACACCGCCATCGGCCAAGGATCGGTCGAGGTCACCGTGCTGCAGCTCGCGGCCGCCTACGCTGCCATCGCCAACGGCGGAAAGCTGTATGTCCCGCAGCTCATCGCTCGCATCGAACGTCCCGCTGGCNNCCCGGCAGTGCGGGCAATCGAGTGGTGCAGGCCTTTGCGCCGCGACTTCGTCATCAGCTCACGGCATCGGCGACTGTTTTAGCGCGCGTTCGTCGGGCGCTCGCCGAAGCGGTGAGCGATCCCAAGGGAACCAGCTACTCCGCGCGCGTGCCGGGTCTCGACGTCGCCGGCAAAACTGGAACCGCGCAGATCGGAAAGGCGCGCAAGCTCAGGCCGGGTGAAGCGGAAGAGGGCGCGCAATCGAACGACCACGCCTGGTTCGCCAGCTTCGCGCCGACACAGAAGCCCGAGATCGCGGTGGTAGTGCTGGTCGAGCATGGCGGGTTCGGCGCCAAAGTCGCTACCCCTACGGCGATGCGCATCTATCAGGCCTACTTCAAGCAGCGCCAGGCCAAGCTCGACGCCGCGCCTGGAGACGGCACGAAGGTGGCAGCGGCAAAATGATCGCGCTCGCGCTCCGCAAGCTTCGTTTCCATTTCGATCGCCCACTGGCGATCATGATCGTGCTGCTCATCGCCATCGGTCTGACAAATTTGTATTCGGCGACGCGCGTGGCGCCGCACGGACTCTACAATCAGCAGCTCTGCTGGTTCGGTCTCGGTGCGATCATCTTTTTGGCGGTGGCCGCCAGCGATTATCGACTCTACGAACGGATGGGCTACGCCATCTACGGCGTGGTGGTGATGGTGCTTTTATGCGTGCTGGTGAGCGGCAAGATGGTGAACGGCTCGCGTCGCTGGATCGGATTTGGCTCGCTCGGCCTTCAGCCGTCGGAGCTGATGAAGATCGCGCTCATCATCGCCATGGCCAAATTGTTCTCCGGCGATCCGATCGATCGGGCGATTCGGCCTTGGCGCCATGTCGGCGTTGCGCTTCTCTTGTTCGCGATTCCGGCGGTGCTGGTGGCCAAGCAGCCCGATCTCGGCACCGCGCTCATCCTTTATTTGATCGCCACCACCGTACTCTTGCTGGTGCCGCTGGCGCTGCACGTGAAGATTCTCACGCTGGCTTTCGAGATCGGTGCCGGCGCGATCTTGTTCGTGTTCAAGCTGCACGGCTATCAGAAGAAGCGCCTGCTCACCTTTCTCGATCCTTCGCTCGATCCGTCGGGCGCCGGATGGCACGCACGGCAAGCGCTGATGGCGGTCGGCTCCGGTCGCTGGTTCGGCAAAGGATTTCTCCACGGCACCCAAAACCAACTTCAGTTTTTGCCCGAGCACTGGACCGATTTTCCGTTCGCAGTGTGGGCCGAAGAGTGGGGTTTCGGTGGCTGTCTCCTGCTCATCGCCTGCTATCTGTTTTTGATCATGTGGGCGATCAAGCTGGCGGAAGAGGCGCGCGACCGTTTCGCTCAGGTGCTCTGCCTTGGGTGTGCTGCATTGCTATTCTGGCACGTGTTTTTTAACATCGGTATGGTCGTGGGAGTTTTGCCGGTGGTCGGAGTTACGCTTCCGTTGCTCTCTTACGGTGGCTCATCTCTCCTCACCGTCATGATCGTTCTCGGTCTGCTCATGAACGTCAGCGTCCGTCGGTACACGTACTAAAACTTCCGTCCTGAAACGCCCTCTCGAAACGGCCTCCCGAAACGGCCTCCCGAAACAATCAATCGCCCGCCGACTATGCGGGCGAGTCGGAAAATTTTGCCGAGCCCGTAAAAAATCTGCTTAAGGTTAGGTCACAATCCTGTTACGCTCGCGCTGCGGCTCGGATGCTTTCTACTCTCCACGCGCAGAGGGGTAACAGATGAAATCGGATAGCCTGGTGAAATTCATGGTGGTAGCCGGGGCTTTTTGGGCGGCCTGTGGTCCGCAGGGACGAGCCGGCGTGGCTCCAAGCGGCGCTCTGCCGAGCATGGCTTCCGACGATCCCAATGGCGTGGTTGATCCCACAGGTCCGGGCGAAGCGACCTGCCAGAACCAGCAGTTCGCGCCGCAAAAGGCGCAAGAGCCCGACATCATGCTCATCCAAGATTCGTCGGGCTCCATGGCCGATGGTACGCCCAGCAAGTACGACCAGGTCGTGGGCGCTGTATCCACCGTGATCGGAACCCTCAATCAGCAGGCCGCGCCGGTGAATTGGGGACTGATCATGTTTCCCACCGATGGCGACTGTGGGGTCAACGCGATTCCCAAAGTCATGATCGGCATGAACGAAGGTCCGGCGGTCATCGCTGCCATCAAAGGACAGTCGCCGGATGGAAGCACGCCGCTCACTCAAGCGGTCAAGGTCGCGACCAACTACTATCAAGGCCTCGACGACGCGCGCGCGCACTATCTGCTGGTGGCCACCGACGGCGAGCCCAACTGCGACGGCAACGATATTCCCAAGAGCTGCACCGCCAACACCGACTGCGATCCGAATTACACCTGCCAGACGGTTCCGATCTTCGGCGGATTTTGTGTCGAGAGCGGTGGCGGACCGACCGCGGCGGCGATTCAGGCGGCGCTCGCGCTCGGCATCAAGACCTACGTGGTCGGCATCGATCTGGGCGGCGACTCGAGCACGCTCGACAGCTTGGCTGCCGCCGGCGGCACCGCGCGCAGCGGTTCTCCTCAATATTATTCGGTGACCGACCAGTCGAGCTTGGAAGGCGCGCTCACCAACATCGCCACGCAGCTCATCTCGTGCTCGTTCACGCTCAACTCACTGCCCGACAGCAAAGCCGCGGTCGAAGTCAGCGTGGGTGGAACGACGGTCTATCAAGACAAGACGCACGCGGATGGATGGGATGTCGACTCGAGCTCGAAGACGCTCACGTTTTACGGATCGTCGTGCACCAAGCTGCAGACCAGCGGCGCGGATGTGAAGGTCGGCTATACCTGCCCCCCTCCGATGTAGTCACGCCACGCGCTTGTCTTTCGCGCTCATCGCGGCTTACGTCCTCACTCGGGTCGGTCATGGGCGCAGAGCCCACTCCCTCGCCTCGCTCCGGTCGCGCTCGCGCTGAACGCGAAATCCTGCTCGCTTTTGTTTAGGTGGTTATTCAATTTGGGCTGACAGTGTTCTTTACGCGCGTTGATTGTGCGGCCAGACTTTTCGGAGCTTGGGCGTGATCACGAAGCAGATGATTCCCAGCGCAATTCCCGCCAGACAGTCCGGCACCCAGTGGTGGCGCAAATAGATCGTCGATAGCCACAGCGAAACTACTAGCGGCATGGCCACCCAGAAATAGAGTCGTTTGCGATGCGGCCACACTGCGTCGCCGAAGCGCCAGGCGTAGAGCAGCGTCAAGGTCGCCAAACAGCAGTGCATCGATGGAAACGACGAATGGTCGACCACGCTGTTGGCTGAATCCCACGCGGTCTGCGACCACTCCCAAAGTCCCAGCGCCGAGCTCAAAAACGGCGGCTGAAATTGTCCGTGCAAAAGCGGTTTGTAAAAACGCGGTGGCCCGGCGGGAAAGACGATGAAGAGCAGAAACCCGACGCACATGTGAATCACGATGGCCGAGCCCATCTCGCGAAAATCGTGGCGGCGACCACGCATCGCCATCATGACCATCAGCACCATCGGCAGTATGAAATAGAGACCGTAGGCGAAGGAGAAATAGTCGGTCAGCACCGGATGCGCGAACTTGCCGATCCAGACGGTGGGCTCGACTCCAAACCATTTCAGATCGAGCGCGTAGAGCTGATCGTCAATGGGAAATTTGCGGATGGTGCCGGTGAAGTTGTGCAGATTTTCGAAGATGATGGTGATGCCGATGAGCGGACCCCAGTCGCGCACGATCTCGCCGGCCGAAGCGCGAAAGGCGGAGCGGTAGCCGGGAATGTCAGACAGGATGGCGCGCGCACGATAAAAGAATCGAATCGCCACTAGTCCGAGCGGTGCACCGACCGCGATGGCGATCGACCCTTCCCCGAGCACGTGAAAGCTGGCGCCGTAGATGATGCCCAGCACCAAAAAGAGCGCTACGAAGAACAGCAATAGCGAGTAGTCGAGGCCGAGCGTCGCCAGCGTGCGACGCACCTTCCCCGCCGGTGAGTCGATCTCTTCGGCTTTTTCGACGGCAAGCGGCTCAATCACAGGCGGAAGCTAGCAGATGGAAGGCGGCCAGCTCAAGAATTCGATTCGTTGACCAAGGCGCTGATGTTAAAGGCTAATTTTCCGCCGGCGCGAGACTTTTGTCACAGTCGAGCGTTCCACTCGAGTCCACCGCGGTTCGCGTCCACCACGCCCCCGAATGCGGTGGCGCAAAATGGTACTGCCAGAATCGAATGCGCACCGCCCGCGGGCGTGGCGAAAGCGAGGTGCGAAAGAGTGGCTGCACGATCGCCGGCGCCTGACACAGATGCTCGACCAGCGACTCCACATAGGCGGGCGTGCGCGCGCGATAGCTGAGGCCGTAGAACCAGAGTTGAAAATCGGCGCGCGGCTGATGCGGTGCGACGAAGTCGGGGCGGCGATCGACCGCGCCCGCTTTGTGCTGCATTTCGAGCTCGATCCAGTTTTTGCCGTCGGACGTCTCTTCGAAAATGGGCTCGATGCGCTGGCGGGTGATGCTGGCGAACAGGTGATAGGTGTTCACCGCGCGAAACGGCAAATAGCGAACGCGCGCCGACAGAAGCGCATCCGACCAGGGCGCACCGCCGGCAAAGGTCATCATGCCTTCGGTGAGCGAGACGAACACGAACAGGAATGCGACCGCACCTTCCCAGATTCGAATTCGCTCCTTCTCGGGCGCAGGTTCGCTGCCGAGATCGCCGTCGTCGAGGAGAAACAGGTGCAGCACCAGCGCCAGGTAGCAAAAGAATCCGTAGTTGGCGGTGGCAGCATCGGCGAGCTGAAAGACGGTGAGCAGTACCAGCGCGGTCAGTCTGGCGCGGCGCGGACCGAAGATGGCGAACGGCACGGCCAGCTCGAGCACGAGTGTCAGCCAGCTCTCGAGATGGTGCCACCACACCGGCAGCGCGTGCGCGTAGAAGGCCAGCCAGGTGGGAAGTGGCGCGGTCTCGTAGTAGTAGGTCATGGCGCTGCCGTCCTGCCAGTCGCGGATCGACGATTGCCATTTCGCCAGGCCCGATTCGAAATAGAGTTTGAAGAGCAGCGCGCGAAAGATGAAATGCATCAGCCTCGATCGTCGATCGCGCGGCAGCAGCACCGCGAGTGCGCCACATTCGATGAGCAGGTTGTCCCACTGAAATGAGAAAAAAGTTCGGCCTGCTACGGCGAAGCTCAAATAGATCGCGGTGGCGAAGGCGAGCGCCGGGCGAGTCCAAGGTCCGCGGGGCCCGATGACGATGACGAGCGCGCAGATCACTCCACCCGCGATTCCCAAGGTCAGCGCGCGATCGCTGGGGAAAAAGTAAAACAGCGACGGAAAATCCAAAAAGGTGCCGCCCTGCGCGACCAGTCGTGGCAGAAAAGTCGCCAGCGGCTCCAGACCGTCTTTGCCGATGAGTAGATGGATCTGCGAGCCGAGCGACAAAAATGCGATCAGAAAAATCCCACCGAGCAGCCGATCGAATAGTCGCGCGATCTTGGGGCCGCTCATGTCGGCTCCGCTCGTTGCCGCGCAATCTCGAGCGCGCGTGAAAACACGCCGTCGATCATGGGCTCGGTCAGCCGGCCGGTGAAGGTGTTTTGCTGACTCACGTGATAACAGCCGAGCAGGGTGTAGGGACCGACCCGCACCTCCGCGCCGTGCGCAAACTTAGGTCGACCTTCGCATCGATGTCCCAGCGCCGAAAGCGCCCGCAGGATTCCGTCCCAGGCGAACGCGCCCAGACAGACGATGACGCGCACGCGCGGGAGAAGCTGCAGATCGGTCTGTAAAAATGGCAGACATCTTGCGAGCTCCTCTAGCGTGGGCTTGTTGGCCGGTGGCGCGCAGCGGACGGCGACCGTAACGTAACAGTCTCTGAGCGTGAGACCATCGTGAAGGTGCAGCGATGCTTTGCTCGACGAGAGTTTGGCCTTGTGCAGTGCGCGGTAGAGCCATTCACCCGACCGATCTCCGGTGAAGACCCGTCCGGTTCGGTTGGCGCCGTGTGCCGCCGGCGCCAGTCCACACACCAAAATGCGGGCGCGCGGATCGCCGAAGCCGGGCACCGGCTTGCCGCAATAGGTTTCGTCGCGAAAAGCGGCGCGTTTTTCCTTGGCCACCAGCTCGCGCCACGTCACCAGCCGCGGACATGCGCGGCAACCGAGAATTTCGGCGTTGTGTCGATCGAGCGTCATAAAGAATTCTAGCCAAACTATTTATCACGTGTGCTAGGACGAGCCCATGAGGGGGACATCATGTTGATCCTCGATTCACGGACGCGGTTCACCGAGACCGCTGGCCTTTACCGGCGCTACCGCCCCAGCTATCCGTCCCAAGTGTTCGATTGGATCTTCCAGAGCGCGAATGTGCCGCCCGGCACGCAAGTGGTCGATCTCGGTTGCGGGACCGGCATCGCCTCACGGCAGATGGCGGCGCGGGGAATGGACGTGCTCGGCATCGATCCCAACGAAGAGATGTTGGCGGTGGCGCGAGCCGACGGAAGCGGCGTTCGCTATCTGCGCGGAGAAGCGGCCGATACCCGGCTTCCCGCGTCGAGCATCGGCTTGGTCGTCTGCGGACAATCGTTTCACTGGTTCGACACGCTGGCGACCATGTCGGAGCTCCGGCGCATCCTCGTTCCGCACGGTTTCTGCGCGGCATTTTGGAACGTGCGCGCGACCGGCGTGCCCGCCATGGACGAGTACGAAGAGTTGCTCCATTCGATCGGTGACTATCGCTCGCTGCCCAAGCCCGGAGATGCCATTCGCGAGATCGAGCGCTCGCCGCAGATCACTTCGTTGCGCGCCATCGAGTTTCCGCATTCGCAGTGCCTCGATCGCGACGGATTTTTTGGACGCGTGTCATCGAGCTCATACGTCGTGCACGGACTTTATCGTCGCGCCGAGTTCGATCGCGCGCTCACCGAGCTGTTCGAGCGCTATGCGGTCGACGGTGAGATCGAGCTCAACTACCGCACCATCGTCAGGATGTGGCAACTCCGCGGCCGAAATTAGCGGGTTTACGAGATGGTCGGTTTGCGCGGCCGAGGGAGTGAAAACTGCTCCAGGCGCGATACCAGCGTACGTCGAGAGATCCCCAGCATCTTGGCGGCACGGGTCTGATTGCCGGCGCATTCGTCGAGCGCCGAGATGATCCGATCGCGTTCGATCCGCACCTGACTGGCGGTGTCGATCTTTTCAGTCGAGTCTCGGGGGCTCATCTCGTGCATTGCCGGATCGGGTGAATCGTGCCGGCGCGGAATCTCCATCGCCGAAGGCGGATAGGGCCGACGCGGACTGGGCGCCGCTTGCAAGGTGCGCCCCATCTTTTCAGCCGGCAGATGGCGCAGCTCGATAACTCCCTCGCAAAGGAGCACCGCGCGCTCGACCACGTTCTTGAGCTCGCGAATGTTGCCCGGCCAGCTGTAGCGCTTGAGCAGATCGAGCGCTTCGCTCGAGAGACGCGGCGGAGTGGCGGCGCCTACCTGCTTGGCCGCGCTGGTAATAAATGCGTCGACCAGGTTGTCGATCTCGTCCAGCCGCTCGCGCAGCGGCGGAATGACCAGCGAAATTCCGTTCAGTCGATAGAAGAGATCGGCGCGGAATCGTCCGGACTCGGCTTCGGTCTCGAGATCGCGGTTGGTGGCGGCGATGAAGCGAACATCGATCGGTCGCGGTTTGATCGCGCCTACGCGCATCACCTTGCGCTCTTCGAGTACCCGCAGCAACTTGGCTTGCAACGAGATCGGCATCTCGCCGACCTCGTCGAGAAATACGGTGCCGCCCTGCGCGGTCTCCAAAAGTCCCGGCTTGGCATTGTGCGCGCCGGTGAACGCGCCTTTTTCGTGCCCGAAGAGCTCGCTCTCCATGAGGGACTCGGCCAGCGCCGCGCAGTTCAAGCGCAGAAGCGGCTGAGCCGCCCGCGGCGAAAGCGCGTGCAGGCTTTCGGCCATCACCTCTTTACCGACGCCGGTTTCGCCAAGAATGATCACGTTGATCATCCCTTGCGCGACCTTGCGAATCATCGGCTCGAGGCGCGCCATCGCGCCCTCTTCGAGCGCCTTCATACCGCGCGAATCCGACGGGACGTCGGGGCGGATCATGCGACCCGCGCGTGCCACCAAATCTTCGGGCGTGCGACCGCTCGACGGATAGATCGCGCTGCCGATGCGCACGCTGCCGCCGAGCTTCTCCATGCGTTCGCGAATTTTTCGCGCGGTCGCCTCCGCCTCCGCTTCGTCCATTCCGATGAGCAGAATTTCGAACTCGTCCGGCGCGTAACAGGCGAGCACGTCCATTGGACGCAAGCTGGCGTCGAGGACCTGTTCGATCTGTCCCGACTTCGGCTTGGTCGCGATGAGCACGCGCAAAATGGCGAACTTGGTGCCGCTCGCGTCGGCGCGCGCGCACTCTTCTTCTAGCTGCATCTCGAAATAGCCGTGGTCGAGCAGTCGCCGGGGACGTTTGGGCGCCGTGGCGCTCTGTAGCACCAACACGGTAGTTCCAATGGTGACCGCATCGCCGGTATCGATCACAACGCGCTCATTTGGCGGCAGGGTTCGCTCGCCAACTTTGGTGCCGTTGGTCGAGCCGAGATCGGAGATCTCGATTTGTGCGCCGACGAAGATCACGGCGTGCCGGCGCGAGACCCGGAGGTCGTCATCGAGCACGACCTCGCACTCGGGACCGCGACCGATGGTGATGGTCCCGCCCTCTGTCAGGTTCACGGTAGAAACACCCTGTTCGCCGGCGATCAAAAGTCGCAAGGGTCCTGGCGCTACTCGCTGCGCGTCGAGCGAGAGCGACTGCGTATTTAGGGTGTTCGGACTCTCGCCCAGCTTTCCATCGAATTTCGACACACCTTATCGTACCGGGATTTGCGCGATCTGTGCAAGCTAGGTGTTCTTGATGAGGGTGCGCAGGTTTTTCTCTTGTTCCGAAGAAAGTCCTTTAACTCCATGCTGTTGTG
>PLXG01000077.1 GCA_003153195.1 Myxococcales bacterium | reverse complement strand
TTTACGGTCAAGGTGTATTTAGGGGTCGTTTGGCATGAGGAGGATTGGGGGAGCTGACTGCGCAACCCGGAAATGGTGCTGGTCCAAGAAGATGTAGGGTACGCCTCCATCAAGCCGATCACTCCATCCGCATACCTCGCATTGAGATCGCTTGTGCTCGTCCAGCCTGAATTCGGATTGGTGAGTGTTCCTCCCGTGCCGTATCCATCGTCCGCGATAATGGGAAGTCCAGTCCATTGGTGAACCTGTGCCCAAGTCATGTCGTTCCCATTGGCGATGGTGCGTCCAGGCTGGGAAATACCACCCGAGGTATTCATGTATTTGAACTTGGACAACGGTAAGGCTTGGAACCAGCTCTGCGGTGCCCAGGGGGAGATGTCCATGGAAATCTGGGCGTTCGGCATGGCCGTGGTGATGGTATTCGCAATGTCACTGATCAGACTCGCCGCATCCGAAAAGGAGAGCGGGCTGCTGTTCCCGTTCGCACCGGATGCGTACTGGTAGAAATCGGGTTCCAGCGCCCAGATCATCGGCTTGGATGTTCCGTATTTGCTGGCTGCGAATTGGGCGTAAGCTTGGTACTGCGACAAGATGGTCGACCGGCTGTTGCGGATGTAACTGGTGCCGTCGGTGCAGAGCGTCTTGCCCGAGCCTTGATTACAATCGGAAAGACCCATGGATTGTTTCGCACCATCGGCGATGATGTAGGTGTACCAGACTGGGGTGGCTTGGAGCGAATTCGCCCAGTTCAGGAACAAGCCTTCTTGATCGGCCTCCGGAGTGGGTGCAATCTGTCCACTCCCAACATCCGTGTAGCCCACGAACATTGCGACGAAGTCCATTCCTGACGGGATGTTCAGGCTGGAAACATCCTTGGTGCAGCCCAAATAATTGCAGGATTTCGTCGCAGCCTGCTTCAGGTCGACTCCGAAGTTGAAAGAACAAGGCGAAAATTCAGGGAACGCTCCGGAGGCAACAAGCAGCAAGACAGCCGCAGAGCGACGTAGTGCAACCAACGACATTTGGTTCTCTCGCATGGAAGGTGTGGGGTGAGCCATAAAGGGCTCCATCTATGGTCCATATCGGAGTATCGCTTCCTGTTTGGATCAGCGATTCCGGTCACCTCTTCGGATTCCAGTCTCTGGAGAAACCAATAGGGGTTCCGCCAAACCGGACTGCCGAAACCATGGAGTCACCCGTCGGCAACATCCCCTTGTACGGGAAGGGATATCGGAAACCTCGAACCCAAAAATTCGACCTCCCCCTAGATCGCCACTTCCTGCCCGTCCTGGAACACGTGCAGGGACTTGGGGGTCACCCAGACCTCGTCTCCTGCGGCGAGGCCCAGGTTGCGGTGGCGCTCGCGGGTGAGCTCGGCCTCGATCACCTGGCCCGAATCGCGGTGGCGCAGCTCCACGCGCACCTTGGGGCCCACGGCGTAGGCGTGCAGGACCACGGCGGGCACCGACTTCTCGGTGGATTGGAACCGGTCCACCTCCAGGTCGTGGGGGCGCACGAAGGCTGTGGCCACGCCGTCGCCCTCGGGCTGGTTGGGCTGGTGCAGAAAGGACCCGGCAGCCACGCGCCCGTGGAACAGGTTGACGTCGCCCAGGAACTGGTAGACCTCCGGGCTCGCGGGGCGGTCGTAGACCTCGTCTGGAGTGCCCGTTTGGGCCACATTGCCGTCCATCATCACCACCACGCGGTCGGCGAGTTCCAAGGCCTCCTCCTGGTCGTGGGTCACGAAGATGGAGGTCATCTTCAACTCGTCGTGCAGTTGGCGCAGCCAACGGCGCAGTTCCTAGCGGACCTTGGTGTCCAAGGCGCCGAAGGGCTCGTCCAAGAGCAGGAAGGCGGGCTTGGGCGCCAGGGCGCGCGCCAGGGCCACGCGCTGCCGCTGTCCGCCCGAAAGTTGATCGGGACGATGATCCATTCGATCGGCAAGCTCGACCCGCTCGAGCGCTCTCTTCGCCAGCTCGCGGCGCTCGGCACGCGGCACGCCGGCATACACCAACGGCAGCGCTACGTTGTCGATGGCGGTGGCGCGCGGCAAAAGGTTGAAGGTTTGAAACACGAACCCGATCTTGCGGTTGCGCACTTCGGAGAGAGCGTCGTCGTCGAGCCGCGACACCTCTTCGCCGTCGAGCGTGTAGCTGCCTTCGGTGGGCGAATCGAGACAGCCGATCAGGTTCATGAGCGTGGTCTTGCCCGATCCGGACGGACCGACGATGGCCACGTACTCGCCCGCCTGAATCCGCAGCTCGACTCCGCGCAACGCTTGAACTTTGGTTTCGCCGAGGAGAAAAGTTCGCTGAATACGCCGAATGTCGATGACCGGATGCGGCAGCGAGACCGAAGAAATCGTGGTCACGGCTTGGTCGTGGCCGGGGTCACGGTAAGCGGTGCGCCGTCCTCGAGATCTTTGGCGTTGAGCGTGGCCACGATCTGATCGCCTTCGGACAGACCGGAGAGAATCTCCGAGCGATCCCAGTTCGACAGCCCGACCTCGATCGGTTGCACGTGCGCATGTCCCGCTTCGACGCGAAAGACGGTGCGGTGCGCGCCGCGCCCGACCACCACATTGGTAGGTAGGCTGAGCACGTCGCGCTTCTCGGCGACGATGGCTTCGACGTTGGCAGACATTCCCGGCTTGAGTCCCTCTTCTTCCGCCTTCTTGGTGTCGATTACGGCCACGTCGATCGGCAAGATGCGCGCGCCCTTGGGGTCTTTGCGCACCGCCGGTCCGAGCTTGGAGAGCTTTCCTGCGATCGGACGATCGGGCAGCGCATCGAGCGTGACGGTGGCCGGCTGACCTACGCGTAACTTCGGGACATCGGCTTCGTCGACAGTGGCCTCGATGTGAATCGAAGAATCATCCATGATTTCGAACACCGGCGTGCCGGGCGCCAGCTCTTCGCCCGGATCGGGATGCACTTCGACCAGTACGCCATCAAAGGGCGCGGTCAGCGACGCATGCGATTTTTGTACGCGCGTCACCCGCACCGCGGCTTCGGCTTGCGCCACTAGCTCGCGCGCGGCATTCACCGCTTCGTCAGCTTCGTGCGATTGCCCGGCCGAATCTTCGGCCAACTGCGAAGTCCCGGCGCCACGTTCGGCGAGACCGTGCGCGCGATCGGCGGTGCGCTTGAGCATCTGCGCTCGCGCCTCTGCCTGACCGAGTTGCGCTCGCTGCGCCATGACCGTTGCCGCCGCTTGATCGACGCGCGCTTCTAGATCGGCCGCATCGAGAACGATGATCACTTCACCTTCTTTGACGCGCTCGCCGCGAAGATGTCGAACTTTCAGCACGCGCGCGCCGAGCACGGTGCGCACCGTCGCGTGACGCGCCGGCACCACTTCACCCGCGGTCGACGAGCTCACCACATCGCGCACTGGACCGCGCTCGACCTTGACCACGCTCACCGAGATCGGCTTGCGCGCCGTGGTGTGCTTGATGGCGACAATTGCGGCGATGAGCACGAGCGCAAGCACGACGCGACCGGGCCACTTTCGCCTCTTGCGGCGGACGCCAGGCGTCTCGACTACGCTCAATTTACGAACGGATGACACGAAGGAAGCCTACCACACGCCTCGCCCGGGGCAGCCGCGGGCGGAAAACCTATTTCCCCAGCACTTCGATGCGGTCGACCAGGCCCTTTTTCAAGTCGGCCGAGATCGGCTTTGCGCCCAGCCAAATGCTCCAAATGGCTCGGTTGAGCTTGGCGTTCTGCGGACCATCCTTCTTCACGCCGGCCATCTCCACCGAGACTTTTCCGTCGGTAGTTGTATGGATGATCAGGTCTTGGCCATCCTGCATGTCGTGGTCGAATAGTGCCACGAATTGTTCGGCGGCGCTGCGAAGGTCGGCTGGCGACTTGTCGCTGAGCTCTTCCGACAAACTCTCGCGATAGGCGTTCTGAATCTTGCCTTTGTCGACGCCGCGCACGAAGCGAAGGACCGCCGTTTTGCCGAATTGCCCCCAAACCAGGAACGATTCAGCGTGATCCGACGCCAAGAGGTGGGCCTTGTCGGCGCCGCCGGCGCGCTGAACCACGGACGGAAACGCTCGTTTGGCGTCAGCCTCATCTACATAGAGGGCCATAGCGTATACCTTGATGATGAACTTCTTGCGGATTCCGGTGCCGGTCAGCACGTAGCTCTTGCCGTCCACCGTCCGCTCGGTTTCGAATTTCTGGCCGCTAGCAGACTCTACGACGGTTTCGGCCTGCGCCGACGCCGGCAAAACGGACGATAGGAGCCCAAAGGTCGCGAAAAAGAGGATAGTTTTCATAGCGATGGGCTACCAGGATTTACCAGTTTTCGTCAAGGTTCAAAAATTTGCAAATAAACTCATAAGGTTATATTTGATGAGGCGGAGCGCAGACCCGTGATCTTGCTCTCATTAATGGTGAGACGAAAAGCTTTGATCTCCCCCCCGCCATCCGTATGATGCGCCGTCAATGAACCACCTTTTCGCGAGCGGCCGTTTTGCGCACATTCCGATGCTCGAGCTCGTTCCGCTCGTCGGGTTACCTCTCTTTTGGATCGCGGCTTTTTTCCTGTTCGCCTTCAAGTGCGCGATCTGGGGAATGCCTCGCACCGAGCGCATCGACCGCATCGCAAAGTCCCCGTATCTGCCGCGCATCTTCATGGAATTTGGCTACTGGATGTTCACCCTGCCGATCTCGATCTGCGTGAAGCTGGGCATCACCGCCAATGCGGTTACCGTCGGGTCGATGCTGCTCACCATCGCGGCGGCCTTCGCTTATGGAAACGGCGCGTTTGCGCTCGGCGGCTGGACCCTGTTCTTCGCGTTTACCTGCGACGCGTGGGACGGAATCATCGCGCGCAAAACCAACACGTCTTCGCCGAGCGGCGAATATTTCGACTCGACCATCGATCGCTACAACGACCTGATCGGATTTCTCGGCTTCATGTACTACTACCGTAATGATCCGTTCCCACTGTTCTGGGTGGCGGCAGCGATGGTTGGCTCGACGCTGGTGAGCTACACCCGCGCCAAGGGTGAAGCGGTGGGCATCGACCCGAACGTCGGCTACATGCAGCGCCACGAGCGCGCGGTCTATCTCGGGCTGAGCTCGGTGTTTGCGCCGTTCGTTGCCGCCTTCGTGGAGCCGAACGTCGAGCATCCTCGCTATCACTTAGTGGTCGGCACGATGGCGCTCATGGCGGTGCTCACCAACATCACCGCGATTTGGCGCGCGCGCGTAGTGCTCCGCGGCCTCAAGGCCCGTGCGACCGGTGCCTCCGTGCCGCCAGTCGTCACTGCCATCGACGAACCCGACGAGGATGACCTCGAGCTCTCGCGTGAGGGTGCCCAGTGACGCAGTTCGCGCAGGTAAAGGGCCCGATTCCGGGTCCGCGCTCACGCGCGCTGGTGGAACGCGAAGCGCTGCTGGCGCCGGGAATTCAATCGATCTCATCCTTGGCCGGCATCGCGGTCGATCACGGCAAGGGCGCGGTTCTCGTCGACGTCGACGGAAATCAGTTCATCGACTTCGTGGCTGGCATCTGCGTTTCATCGATCGGACACGGCCATCCGGCACTGCGCGATGCGCTGGCGGCACAAGCGGGCAAATTGTCTGCCGGCAGCTTTGCCACCGAAGCGCGCGCTCAGTTACTGGAGCGAATCGCCGGACTGACTTCGAAGATCGGAACCGGTTCGCTGCGCCGCACTCAATTTTATTCGGGCGGTGCGGAAGCGGTCGAGTCGGCGCTGCGCCTGGCTCGCGCGCACACCAAAAAATACGAAGTGATCGCCTTTTACGGCGGCTTTCACGGCAAGACCGGCGGCGTGCTCGGGCTCATGGGCTCGACCTTCAAGCAGGGTCTGGGGCCGACGGCGCAGATGGCCGGACAGTACTTGGCGCCGTTTCCGGACAGCTACAAGCTGGGCAAAGATCCGGCGGTCGCCGGCGCCGAAGCGATCGAGTCGCTGCGCAGGCTCATCGAGTTGCAGACTACTGGATCGTTGGCGGCGATTTTGGTCGAGCCGATTCAGGGAACCAACGGTAACGTCATACCACCGGCGGGATTTTTGAAAGCGGTCAAAGAGGTCGCGCGCGAACACGGCGCACTTTTGATCCTCGACGAAATGATCACGGGCTGGGGACGCACCGGCAAGATGTTCGGCCAAGAGCACGAAGGCGTCGAAGCCGACATCATGACCTTTGGCAAGGGCGTGGGAAATGGTTTTCCCGTAACCGGTCTGGTCACTACCGACGCGATCGTAAACAGTGCCGATCCCTGGTCGCGTCCGTCGTTCTCTTCTTCGTCCTATGGCGGATCGCCGCTGGCGATGGCGGCGGCCAATGCGGTCACGCGTACCATCCTCGACGAGAAGATGGCTGACAACGCCGCGCGCGTAGGCGAAGTGATGCTGGGCGCGCTGCAAAAACTAAAAACCAAATATTCTTTCATCGGCGACGTGCGCGGCAAAGGTCTGTTGCTCGCGCTCGAGCTGGTGGCCGATCGACAGACGCGTACGCCGCTCGATAAGAAGAGCTGCGAGACGATCTTCCGCGGATGTTTGGAGCGGGGACTGCTCACCATGGCCTATGCGCCGCGCGTGCGAATCAATCCGCCGCTCTGCATCACGCAAGAGCAGGCGCTGGAAGGAATTCAAATTCTCGACGAAGCGTTCGCTGAGTTTTCGCGAAAAAATGATAGGAGCCAAGCATAGCGATGCACGAGTCAGCGCTCCATCGCACCATCGGCAACGAGCTCAGCGCGGCGGAGATGGCCGAGCTTTGGCGCGCCAATCGGCGGACGCTCTCCGAAGATCTGCAACGGCAGCGAGTGGTCGCCAAAGGGCGACCCGCGCACATGAAGATCGAGCTGACCAACTACTGCAACCTGGCCTGCCCGATGTGTCCGCACCCGCAGATGGAGCGCGACGTCGGCTACATGAAGCCGGATCTGTTCCGCCGCATCATCGATATGTCGGTGCCGGATCTAGAGTTCGCCTATTTGCACCATCTCGGCGAGTCGCTGTTTCACGGCAAGATCGGCGAGCTGATTCGCTACGGCCGGCAAAAAGGCGTGGCGATGGGACTCTCCACCAACGCCACCTACCTCGATCACCGCAAAGCCAAAGTGCTGCTCGAGAGCGGGCTCGACTTTTTGGTCATCTCTCTCGACGGTGCGTCACCCGACACCTACGATCGCATTCGCGTCGGCGGTGACTTCGCCACCACCGTCAAGAACGTGCGCGCCTTCTTCGAGATGAAGAAGAACGTGCCGAACGAGACCACGGTCGTGGTGCAGATGATCGTGACCGCCGCCAATCATCACGAGGTCAAAGACTTCGCCGCACTGTGGGCCAACGATGGCGCGCAGGTCATGATCAAAGAGGCGCGCGATTGGGCCGGGCAAGTGAAGTTGGTGCAGATCGGCAAGGGGCCCGGCGCTCAGCCGGAAGAGGCGCCTGCTCCGCCGGTGAATCATGTGCCGTGCAAGATGCTGTGGACCGAGCTCACCGTGCTGTGGGACGGCGCGGTGGTTCCCTGCGTGAACGTGTTCGAGCGCGAAAACATCCTCGGCGATCTTTCCAAAGACACACTCGATGAGGTTTGGAACGGACCGGAGATGCAGCGGTTCCGTCAGCAGCACCTGGCCGATCAGGTCGACGACATCAAAGTGTGCAACACCTGTCCGCGCCACAAATTCGATCACGCCGATTTCGTGGCGGTCGATCAATTGCAACAACGTCTGCGAAACTACGTCCGCACCGATCTAAATCCGCTTCCCGGCCTTTCCTAATCAGAACGCAGGACAATTTTTTGCATGAAGCAGTTTCGCACCATCGGGCGGGCGGCAATCGCGTCGATCATCGCCACCAGCGTGGAGTTCGCCATTCTGCCGGTGCTGATTCACGTGCTGCATGTGCGCTACTGGATCGCGTTCGCGTCGGTGCAGCTGGTGGCCAACGCGATCTCGTTTCTGCTCTATAAATATTGGGCGTTCGAAGCGCGCGAGCACGGCGCCATCGGCGTGCAGTACGTCAAGCAGCTGGTGATTTTCGGCGGTAGTTGGGGACTCAATACCGCCATCCCGTCGCTGTTGGCGTATCGATTGGGCGTGCAACCGGTCCTGGCGTTCGCCATCTCGAACGTCTTGGTCTATCTGGCGTGGAACTATCCCGGCAATCGCTACTGGGTGTTCAGGAAGTAGCGGGTTCGAAAACTAAAAGGTAGTGCCCTGCATGCAGAAACCGGGCGCATCTCCGACGAGCGTACGGAGGTTGCTTCCATCCGGACCTTTGTACCAGTTGCCGTTGGCTGTGACCGCCAGCTCCCAAAAACCGACGAACGCATCCGAGTCACCTTCATCATAATGCGAGAGCTCGAGCGTCGGCAGCGGCGCGGTCAGACGGCCGTTCTCGTACTTGAGGTTGACGATATACTGATTCTGAAACATCGCTTCGTGATCACGGCAGTACTCGCCGCAGGGCACGTCGTAGGTGTACACTTGCACCACCGCCTGCCCCGTTTGTCCTGGATGGAACTGATCGCTCTTTACGTTGATCCAAACCGAAGTTGCGTCGTTATTGGAGACGAACTGAGTTTGGGTGTTCTTCACCTGATAGTCGAAAACCGCCTGCACTCCATCGGTCAGCGAGAGGTTTGCGTGACACCAGGTTTGTCCGTCTGCCTTGTTGGTGTCAGACAACTCTGACGTCGACTCTTGGGGCAGGGGGGCTCCTCCGCAGGCAGCGAGCATCACGAATAGAATGGCGATAGGTTTGTACATAGGGCGGGGCCCAAGCAGCCCCTGTGCCACATCTAATTATCTGATTCTATTCAATGATGGGTGTCCAAACGGAGGACAGGAAGGCCGCGTGGCCGGCGACTTCAGGTGGGTACCTCATTCGTCGAGTTTGGGCGCTGCATCGGTCAGATCGGCGGCGTTGCAGAACGAAACTTTCTTCATCGCATAGGGCGGATCGAGTCGCTCCTGCTTGGCGGTGGCGCGCCTTTTCACGAACGATTTTTGATAATGATCGCCGCCGGCCTTCACCAATTTCTTGAGCGCGTCCTTCCAGTCGGCGAGTGCTTTCGGATCTTTGGGATCGGGGACGATCGCCAAGAGTCCCGCCAGATCGTCGATCGCGCCACCGTCGAGCTTGGGCGCGTTCAATAGATCGCCGAGCGTCGGCGTCAGCACCTGATCGCGAAATTCCACCAGATCGTCGTCGTCCACTTCGCACCACAGCAGACGTTGGTGCAGCCGGCTCACCGCCGGACCGGTTTCGTTGCGCGGCTGGCCGAGAAGCTTGCGCATGGCCTCGTTGTAGTCACCTTGCGCGTCGCCGTACACGCTCAGCATCACGTCGACCAACTTGCCTTTGCACTCGCCGTCGCAGGACGCGCCGAAGAGATAGGAGATGAGCCACTTGCGTCGCTCGGCGTGAAACTGATCGAGGCGGGCAGACTCATCGGCGGTGACGAACTCACCGGTGCGTGCGGTGGCCAGATCGAGCGCGGCCACCAGCTGCGCGCCCGTCGAGAAATGCTCGAACCGGGTGATCTCGTTCCACAGACGGCGCTCGTACAGGTTCTGCAGGTAGGGTTCGAACAGCCACGCCAAGGTGAGCGGAGAGATCAGCACCTGTCGATCGTCTTTGAGGAGAGACATCGGCCCCGGCTTGCCGGTCGCCTGCGCCGCGTCGAGCTCGTCGGAGACTTCGTCGGCGATGGCCTGCGATCGATCGCCGAACTTGTCGGTCTTACAGATCGCGACGTCCTTGGCCACGCCGAATCTCTGTAGACAGGTCAGCTGAAAAGCGTGAGTGAGCTGCAAATAATTTTTGTCGGCCGTATTCGAGAGCACGCTGCGCATGTAGTCGGGGTTGTCCTTGCCGAGCTCGAGCGCGTACGAAACGGCCAGCTCCGGATCGAGGATGTTTCCGCGGGTCAGTGACAAGAGGACGCCATAGCGCTGATCGACGGTGGTCGAGCCTTGCGACGCCAGCACCTGCAGATTCTTCGAAAGGATCTCGGCGCGCTCGATCTTCCAGCTGTTGGCGGCCTGCGTCTCCGCGACTTTTTGCTGCGCAGCGGCCTGATGCTGGGCAATTTCCGACTGCCGGTATTGCCAAATGGAGGTGGCGATCAGCCCGGCCGCTCCGATGACGAAGCTGGAGAGAAAGCCGGAGTAGTTTTGAATGAACTTTGCGAATCGAGAGTGGGTTTCAGTCGGAGTCGCGTCGGCCATGAGGCGTGAAGACTACTCGTCCTCGTCGTTCTGATCGAGAAGATCTGCTCGTGCCACCGACTTGCGGCCGAAGCGATCGTGTATACGATCCAGTGTTTTTCCCAGCTCCTCGCCGCGACGACGCGATCCTTCGTCGAGCGAAAGCTGACGAGGTGAGCTGGCTGAATCGAGCCCACTGGCCGAAACGCCGGAGAGTCGCACGCCTCCCGCGCCGATGGGCGCTTCGTCGAGTAGCGCCTTTGCCGTCGCCGCCAGCACGCGACCGTCGGAGGTCGGCGCATCGAGCGTGCGACGACGAGTAATGATCTTGAATGCCGGATCTTTGAGCTTGAGCGTCACCGTGCGTGCGGAGAGCCCCGCGCGTCTCAGTCGCTCCGCCACGCGATCGGCTTGCGATAAGATATGTCGCGCCAGCGCGTCACCTTTGGGCAGATCTTCGTCGAAGGTTTCTTCGGCGCCGATCGCTTTGGCTTCGCGATCTGGTTCGACCCGCCGCGGATCTTCGCCGTGCGAAAGCAGCTGCAGCTCGACCGCCCAATGTCCGAGTCGCCGCTCGAGCGTGTCGGTGGGATAGCGATCGAGATCGCCGATGGTGGAAAGCCCGAGTCCCTTGAGCGTGACCGCTGTTTTTGCGCCGACGCCGTACAATCTTTCAATCGGAAGCGGATACAAAAATCGTCGAGTCTCCGATGGTGGAACGACTAACAGTCCGTTCGGTTTGCCAAAATCGGAAGCAACCTTAGCCACAAATTTTGTTTCGGCGATTCCGATCGAAGCCACCAACCCAATTTCCTCGTTTACTCGCGCCTTGATCTTGCGCGCAATCTCCTCCGGTGGTCCGTAAAGTTTTTCCGATCCGCGCACGTCGAGAAAGGCTTCATCGATCGAGATCGGCTCAACCATCGGCGTGAACGATTCGAGAATAGCCTGAAATTTTCCCGAGGCCTCGGCGTACGCGTGCGAGCGCGGCGGTGCGATGATCGCTTGCGGACACAATCTTTTCGCAATCGCCATCGGCATGGCGCTGCGACAACCGAATGGCCGTGCTTCATACGATGCTGCCAGCACGACTGCTCGTTTGGATGGAGACCCGACCAGCACGGGTTTGCCGCGCAGGTCGGGGTTATCGCGTTGTTCGACGGAAGCATAGAAGGCGTCGAGGTCGACGTGGAGAATCAAGAGGGGAAAAGACTACGAGTGCGGTAGATCAGCGTCAGCCGCCGGCGAAACCGAGGTGGTGAACGACGGGCCCGAGCCTTGCGGAATGAGAATGCCCTTGAGCGCGCTGAACGTGGTGGTGTTGGTGTAGAGCGTCGAGCCCGTGCCGTAGCACTTGCAATCGGTGGTGCCGGTGAAGGTGCGGTAGATGTCGGTGCCGACGATGATCTCGCTGGCCGACTCGTTGCCCGACGGCGCGGTGGGCGTACCACCGTCGGTGTTGGGGCAACCGCCGCCCGGGGTGTCGCTCGAGTCCGACGACGGGATGATTCCAAAGCCGAACACCGACGGCGCGGTCGCGCACGCCGAGAAGCTGCCGTTGGTCTCGCTGACCGGCGCGAAGTCGTACATCTTGAACGGACCGCCGGTGATGGTGGCCGACTGATAGAAGTTCTGCGCGGTGAGCGCCGAACCCTTGGTCGCGGACGCAGCGGCGACGCTGAGCGCCGCCGGAGCGGTGCCAGTTCCAGTGTCGTCGGCGTTGTCGATCACGTTGAAGAACTCGAGACCGTTGGCGGTCTTGTTGTAGAAGCCGGAGAGGGTCATGCTGCGACCAGCGAGAACCGATTTGGCCGTGTTGTGATCGACCAAGCAACCGGCGCCTGCAGAGACGTCGCCCGACTTGGTGGAGCACTCCGCCTTGATGGCGCTGTAGTCGCCGCCGGCGGTGTCCTGCACGTAGAAGTCGACGTAGGTGGTCGAGTTGTAGTTGACCGCCAGCGTGACCACACCGGTGAATTTGAAACAGCCCTTGGCGCCCGCACTGCGCATTCCCGCGATCGACGAAGCGGTATATCCAGTGGCGCACTTGTTGGTGCCGCCGCCGCCATCCGTCACTGCGCCGCTCAGATCATTCACCACCACGCCAGCCAGATCGTGCGAAGTCATTGCGAAATCATAAACCGTCGCCGGCGCGTTATTGGTACAGCCGAGCATGAGAGAGACCAAAATCACTGCATACGTTCTCATCAAGATCCTCCGTGGGTGGCGCTTTTACACTCGTTCACTTAATGGCGTCAAACCGATCATCACTTCAAATTACTGATTGGCGCATCGGTGTCGGCTTGAGGCGCCACGTATTGATAGCCTGTTCCGCCGATGGGCGAATCAAAGATCAGTATTCCCTGCAGCTTGCCCGACAAAGTTGACGTGGAAGTCACCAACTTGTCACCGTACTTGGATGCGCACGCGCAATCGCTCGAGGCGGTAAATCCGTCGTAAAAATCGGTGCCGATGAGGATCTCCGCCGCCTTGGAAGCGGCGGCGCTCGGCTGGGTGGTCCCGCTGCAGAGTGCGCCCGCAGTGACCTTGGCCGATTTCGGAATGAGCGAGAAGCCATACCAATAGGGACAAGACGTCGACGGGACTCCGTTATAAGTCGACTGCAGCTCAGGTGGCGAAAGGCTGTACGGCAGGAGCGTGTCGGCGGAAGCCAGCGTCACCGAGACCCGCTGAAACCAGGCGGCGGTTTGAGTGGAACCTTTGGCCACGTCGGCGATTCCGAGCGTGAGTGCATTCGGCGTGGTCGTAGCCGCGCCATTGTCTGACACGGTGTCGATGTAGAACTCCTCGAAGCCGCCCATCGCCTTGATATAGGTTCCTTGCAGTGTCACCGAGTGTCCGACCGCGATCGAATGAACGTCGGCCGCGACCGTGCACGGGTGCGCGGTAGACGTGGACGAGCACTTGGTTTGCACCGCCGAGTAGGCGCCGCCATTTCCGTCTTGCACGAACAGCGTGGGCGATTTGCTCGATGGCGTGAGCCCGATCGAGATCACGTTCGACAAACGATAGCAGCCGCTCTTGCCTTGACGCATGGTCGCGACACTGGCGTCTCCATAGGTGAGGCAGGCGCCGTCTGCCGGGGACGCAGCGTCCACATCGCTGGTCGAGATCGACAGATCGTGAATCACCTTGGCCACTGCGCTGTCGACCTCCACGGTTTCGGCGAGCGCCATGTCGAGCGGTTTCACCGTGTCGAGCGAGCCCGGCAATCCCGGCTGTGGCGCACACGCGCACCAAAATGAAAGCGAGATCAGCGCGAAGCGAAAATTGGTGCTCATTGAAGCCGGCCCTCCCCTCTAGCCGGGTGCTTCATAGCGCGAAAGGATAAGGAAAATCAATGCCTTGTAAAATGTGCAGGGGGCCTTACGACGCGGCGTGTCAAAGGCGCGAAATGACTTACTTCATCGGTTGCAGTGTGGCCAGAAGCACGATGCCGATCATCAGCAGGCCGATCGTTCCGTGCAGGGCGGCGTAGAGTGCGCGGTTCAGTTTGTCAGACGGCGATTGGCGCTGAATTTGGCGCTGCTTGATGGTCAAAAAGATGTGAATGAAGAGCACCGCAGAGACGAGCACCAGCTTGTAATGCATCCAGCGTGCGACCGAAAACCAGTGCGCGCCGTAAAACGAGATCAGCCAAAGTCCGAAGGCGATGGTGAGCACCATACCGGGAATGGTGACCAGCGCGTTCAGGCGCCCTTCGATGAAGCTCAGCCGCGGGCGGGCCGATGGTGCCTCTTTGGTGTGATACCCGAGGATGCGCGAAAAGGTCATGAGGCCGCCCATCCATAAGATGACGCCGATGAGATGAAATCCGAGCAGCCAGCCGCGCATGGTCGGTCAAGCTTGCACAGCCGTCCATCCTATGCAAGAAGGTCCAAAGATGGCGCACGTAAAAGTTCTTTTTCACGACAATTGTTTTGACGGCGCCGCCTCAGCCTCGCTGTTTCGGCGCTTCTATCAAAGCAAGATCGATGCGAGCGCCACCTTTTCCTTCGCCGGAAAAGCGCACGGCATGGGCAACGTGTATGGCGAGGGCAGCTTCGACGGAGATGAGAATGTGGTCGTCGATTTTCGCTACAGCGCCGATCCTCGTTTGACCTGGTGGTTCGATCATCACGTGAGCGCGTTTCCCACGCCGGAAGAGGAGGCGCACTTCAAAGCCAATCCCAGCCCGCATAAATTTTTCGATCCCAAGGCGCGCTCGTGCTCGAAGTTTCTGGCCGACGTTTGCCGTCAGACATTTGGCTGGGACAACTCTGCCTACGCCGAGCTCATTCACTGGGCCGACATCATCGACGGTGCGCAGTTCGAGAGCCCCAAGGTGGCGGTCGAGCTGGTCGAGCCCGCGCTTCAGCTCATGACCTGGGTGGAGAACAACCAGGACGGCAAGCTCAAGTTGCGGTTCATCGATGAGCTCACCTCGCGCAAATTGTCTGACATCGCGCTCGAGCCGTATGTGAAGGACGCGCTCCTGCCGATTTTAGAACGTCACAAGCGATCGGTGGACATCATCGCCGCGCGCGCCAACATCGCAAACGATGTGATGTTCTTCGACGTCGCCGACGATGGACTCGACGCTTACAACAAGTTCATCCCCTATTTTCTTCATCCTGACTGCCGCTACGTGGTGGGCATTTCGCTCACGCCTACGCGCGCGAAAGTTTCGGTGGGATCGAATCCGTGGAACTCGGCGAAGCGCAGCGTGAACATCGCGCACATCTGCGAGCGCTACGGTGGCGGCGGTCATCCAGTGGTGGGCGCAGTGTCGCTGCCGGTCGGACAACTTCAGCGCGCGCGCGAAATCGGCGCCGAGATCGCCGAAGAATTGCGCCGCGCCGCAGTCAAGGAGTAGTCATGCCCTCGTTCGACGTCGTCTCCAAGCTCGACATGGCCGAAGTCGAGAACGCGCTCAACCAGGCCAAGAAAGAGCTCGGCCAGCGCTACGATTTTCGCGGCACCGACACCACGCTGGAAAACACGCCCGAAGGCTTGGTGCTGATCTCCGCCGATGAGGAGCATCTGAAGGCGGCGGTGCACGTGCTGATGGAGAAGTTGGTGAAGCGCGGCGTGTCGCTCAAGAACGTCGATCCGCAGGAGAGTGAACCGGCCGCCAAGCAGGCGCGGCGCCAGCTGATCACCCTCAAACAGGGAATTCCAACGGAGAAGGGCAAAGAGATCGTCAAGCTCATCAAGGAGTCGAAGCTCAAAGTGCAGGGGCAGATTCAAGATGAGCAGGTGCGCGTGACCGGAAAAAATCGCGACGACCTGCAAGGCGCGATCGCCCTTCTGCGCAAAGCCGACGTCGGGCTCGACCTCCGCTTCGAAAATTTCCGCGACTGACATCAAACATTAGCTCACGCTCCTAGGTCACAACTCCCTAATAGTTCAGCCTTATTTCAGACAACCGCGCACTTTACGAACAGCCGCCGGCTCCGGTTCAGTTTTCGCGGTTGCCTCGAATTTCAACGTTAGATCGGGCAGTTAAATAGGTAGAGCGTGGCTCACATGCAGGCGCCGGCAACGCAAGTCTGGCCTACTGTGCAGGCATGTCCGCAGCTCGAACAATTGTTGAAATCGGCGTCGGTGTTGGTGCATGCGCCGCTGCAGATCGTGGTCCCGGCGGGGCACGCGCTCGAGCATGAAGAAGAGACACACCTCTCCGAGGTCGAGTAGAGAAGCGCGACTTCTCCGGCGGAGATGACTCGCTGGTAGAGCCGCACTTCGTCCATCAGTCCAGTCAAATCGGTGTTCACGCTGCCCGGCCGATAGCCTCCAATGTGAGTGGTGAAGTAGTCGATGGCGGTCGACCCTTGATAGTCGCCGGTGGCCATATTGGACATCACTCCGTCGACGTAAAATTTCTCGGTGCCACCACTGGCCGGGTCATAGGTGATCGCCAGATGGTGCCACGCGTTCAGCGAAACCATCGCTGACAGCGGGTTGTTGCCGTTCACCATCCAGAGGTGTCCGTAGACGGTCGAACCGGCGATGCTCAAAAATGGCATGTTCCAACTGCCTCCGCCCGGAACCGCAGAAATTCCCACTAACGGACCGTTGGTGCTCGAGGTGGCGTAGACCCAAACCGCCGCCGACATCGTGCTGTCGGTGCCGAACCAAGTACCGATGTTGGCTTGCAGCGAATTCGAGCCGTTGAACTGTAGACCGTCACCCGAATATCCCGCGGTCCAGGTCGGACCTCCCGCCAATGTCGCGTCGTGTCCGCTGCCCGATGAGTCGGCGGTGGTGACGCCCGATCCTTCGCTCATGTGATAGAGCCCGACCATTCCGCTGTCGCACGATCCACAGATGAGCGCCGGGCAGGCGAGTCCGCAGCCGTTGCAGTTGGCCGAGTCGCTGGTGAGATCTTTGCAACTTCCGCTGCAATCGGTTCCGGTCGTGCATCCGCAAGTGGCAGCCGCGCAGGTTTCGCCGCCGGCGGTGTTGCAACTGTGTCCGCAGCTTCCGCAATTGCCGCCGTCGATGTTGGTGTTGGTGCAGGTACCGGAACAGCTGGTCAGACTTCCGCTGCATCCGGTGCACATCGAGCTCGAGCAGAGCAGCCTCGAATTGGCCAGAACGGAGATTTCGGACGCTGAGAGTACGCGTGTGTACGCGCGAACGTCGTCGATGGTGCCGGTCAGGTAACTGTTTACGCCGGTCGGTTTGGTGCCGCCGATGTAGGTCGAAAAATAGTCGACGAAACCGGAGGCCTGGAATTGGCCGGCGACCGGAAGCCCGGAAACGGCGCCGTCGACGTAGAAGGTTTCGGTGCCGCTGCCGGCGGGATCGTAGGTGATGGCGAGGTGATGCCACGCGTTCAAGGTGACGGTGGCGGAGAGCGGAACATTGCCGTTCACCATCCACAGATGTCCGTATACGGTCGAACCGGCGATGCTCAAGAATGGCATGTTCCAGCCGCCGCCCGACGGAATTGAGGTGACGCCGAAGATGGGGCCGTTGGTGGTTGCGGTCGCGTACACCCACGCGGACGCAGAAAGCGTTTGGTTGTTGCCGAACGCGGAGGTCAGTGACGCCTGCACGTAACTGGTTCCGCTAAACGAAAGTGCTTTGCCCGCGTAACCGGTGGTCCAACTCGGGCTGCTAAAAAGCGTCGCGGTGTCGCCGCTTCCCGACGCATCGGCCGAGATACTGCCCGAGCCTTCGTCAAAATGCCAAACACCAACGGCGCCGTTGTTGAATCCCGTTGAGATGTTCATGGAGCACGGCGTCGCACAGCCGCCGCAGTTCGATGCGTCGGTCGTGGTGTTGATGCATACCGTGCTGCAGTCGGTGCCGGTCACGCAGCCGCACGAGCTGGTCATGCAGGTTTCGCCGCCGCCACTGTTGCATACGTGACCGCAGCTGCCGCAATTGAACGCGTCGCTGGTGGTGTCGGAGCAGGTGCCGCTGCAGTTGGTGGGCGTGGCGCCGGGGCAGCTGCAAACTCCTGCCGCGCAGGTGGTGCGAGCCGTATAAAGCCCGGAGACTTCGCCGGCGGTGAGCACGCGATTGTAAGCGCGCAATTCGTCGATGGTGCCCTTGAGCATCGGATTGACGCCGGGCGGTGTGTAGCCGGAGAGGTAGGTCGTCAGATAATCGGCCAAGCCCGACGGCAGAAAGGTGCCCGTCGCCGTAATCGGGACCGCGCCATCGACATAGAATTTTTCGCTGCCGCTGCCGGCCGGATCGTAGGTGAGCGCGAGCAGGTGCCACGCGTTGAGCGAGACCGCGGCAGAAAGTGGCATGTTGCCGTTTACCATCCACAGATGTCCGTACACCGTCGATCCGTTGATGCTCAAAAAGGGCATGTCCCATCCGCCGCTCGGTGGCGCCGCCGTGACGCCGAAGATCGGGCCGTTGCTGCTGGCAGTGGCATAGACCCATGCCGTCACCGAGAGGGTCTGGTTGAATCCGAACCAGTTGCCGATGGGAGCGTTCAAGTAGTTGGTGCTACCGTCGAGCTCGAGCCCATCATTCGAATATCCACTGACCCAGCCGGAGCTGGTCAAGAGCGTTCCGGTGTTGGCGTTTCCCGACGAGTCGGCGAACGATGTTCCCGATCCGTCGTCCAAATGCCAGAGACCGAGTAGCCCGCTGCCGAGAGAGCTCGGGACCACGAGTGGGCAGGTGCTTCCACAACTTCCACAGTTGCCGCCGTCGGTGGAGGTGGTTGCGCAGTTCACTGGAGTGACCACGCCCACCACCAATAGACCGTTGGCGGCGCCGCTCATCGTGTGCGCAAAGGTGAGGCCGCTCACTCCGGTTCCCGTCGCCGACGTATCGTAGCCGACGCCGCCGGTTGCTTCCGCCGAGTGAGACATCCACAAATTCGTTCCGAGGATTCCAAACGCCAGTACCGCGGACGTGCCCCACTTGCCGCGACGACTCAGGAATCGTCGACAGATTGCCATCCAGCCGAGAAGAAGGGCGAGCTCGATCAATCCGCCGACAGGCGTTCGTGCGATGAAGTTACAACCCGCGGCTTTGGGCGTGGTCGACGGGCCGGCCGGCAAGATCGTAGGAGCGCTCAAGTCGGGCGTGCCATCCGCTTTCGAAGCGTCCGCGCCGGTCGACTCATTGGCGGTGCTGGACGCGAGCGCCTGCGCGGGACCATACCAAGCATAGCTGCCATCGAGCTTTACGTCCTTCAACCAAAAGGTTCCCGGATCGCCGAAGCCCGGTTTGCTGTCGCTCCAAGAATAGTCGGTGCCAGCGCCGGCGAGGGCGCCCGATAAAATGATGTCGTCATTCAGCAGAATTCGATCGCCGTTCTGGTCCTCGCGATAGACGTAGAAGCCGTACGACTGCGCATCATATCCGGCGCGCCACTTGAGCAGGGTTGCATTTGTCTGCCAATCGACGGTGAACGAATCGATGAACACCGCGGTCAGACTAGACGAGGCTTTGACCGCAGCGGCCACGTGTGCCCAGTCGCCGCTGGCGATGGTCCAGGACATCGTCAGCGAGGCACTTCCCGCCTGCGTGCTCGAGCCGAGGACGACGCTATTGAATCCGGTTGAGGTGTTGTTGGTTTGGCGCGCGATCTGACTCGTACCTGCAGTCGGTGTAGTCGATCCGGTTGCGCCCATGATGTCGACGACCGGTTCTCCGATGGCGCTCGAAACCGTGAGACTCGGAGCAGTACCGGTTCCGAGTCCGGTGACCGCGGTCCCGAGGGATGTGGTCTGGCTGACGCCGGTGAACGAAGTCGAGGTGGCGGTAACGTCGCTCGCGTTCGGACTCACGACGACGACGTTGTGAACGCCCGAAGGAGGCGCCTTCAGATACCACATCTCGGTACGCACGGTTCCGTTGGTGGCGGATCCCTGAAAAGTCATCGGCAGACCGGCGTACGTAACTGATAATTCGGAGCCACACGCGGTAGTTCCGGCGCTGCAACTCGCAGCATTTACAGGCGCCCGAGCTGCGGCGAGCGCCGCCAATGCGAGGAGCAGTCGAGAAGCTCGGAGCATATGACCGTATAATTATTGCACCACTTAGGTGCTCGGAGCAAGGAACGATAAAAACTTTTAATTACAAGTAAATATGGGGTTAAAATCGGGAGAAACCGGACTACTGCAGCGGGGGATGTTGGGGCGGCTTGTAGGGCTAATACCTTAGGGTCTAAACCTGATTACTGATCGATTATATAGGTGTCGGGGTTGGCTTCGCCGGCCACGGGCGCGACCTGCGTAGGTGCGGTTCCTTCGAGAAATACTTCGTCGATTCCGGGCGCACCGGGCGCCGCCAGCAGGCCCGTTTTCGCATCGATCTTCTGGACGACCACGCCGGGCGGTTGTGAAAATGGCTGCGGCGGTCTTCCTTTGAGCGCGCCGATCATGATGTCGGTCCAAATGGGCAGCGCCGCGCGCGACCCCTGCTCACCGTGGCCGAGCTCGTGATGATCGTCGAAGCCGACCCAAACGCCGGTCACCAGATCGGGCGTGTATCCGACGAACCACGCGTCGGAGTGGAGACCATTTTTCGTCACCACCGTGCCGGTCTTTCCCGCCGCCGGACGTCCGAGTTTTCCCTTCGCCGAGATCGCGGTGCCTTCTTCAATCACCGACATCATCATCGATGTCATCACATAAGCGAGCTCGGGCTTGAGCGCCGGCATTGGCGCGAGCGATGGCTCGGCGTCGTTGCCGATCTTGCGAATGAGAACGGGCGCCATGCGCTTTCCGCCCGAGGCGAAGGTGGCATAGGCGTTGGTGAGCTCGATGGGCCGGACCTCGGACGCGCCCAGCGCGAGCGACGGATTCGCTCCCAGCTGCGACTCGATTCCGCATTCGTGTGCGAACTCGACCACCGCTTCGGGATCGACGCCGCCGCGCTGCACGTCGACCAGCTGCGAGGCGATGGTGTTGATCGATTTGGCGAGCGCAACCCGCAATCGAATGGGCCCGAGATATTCCTCTTTTTCCGCGTTGGCCGGCTTCCACGGCTGGAGGCCTGGCGTGACATAGGTCTGCGGACTGTCGTCGAGGATGCTGGCCGGCGTGAACTTTCCGGTGGCGAACGCGGCGCCGTACACGAACGGTTTGAACGACGAGCCGGGTTGACGCTTGGCCTGCGTGGCGCGATTGAACGTCGACGGCAGAAAATGATAACCGCCGACGATCGCCTTCACCTCGCGCGTATTGGGATCGATCACCACCGCTGCGGCTTGCGGACCGAGCTCGAGCGAAAATGTGGCGGACTTTCCGCCGTGTCCGATCTCGACCGCACGAACTCTCACCACGTCGCCGACAGCAAATCGTTTGTCTGACGAGATATTTTTGGGGTTATAGCGATCGGCGCCGAGTGGAAGCGTGCCTTTGTAGGCGCCCACATCCACTGTCGCTTCGGCGTCGGACAGTCCGACGATCACTCCTTCGATGATCTTGTCGAGTGAGGCGGTGGGATACTCTTTTTTGAGTTGGCTTAAATGTTCTGCCAGGGCGGCGCCTTTCAGGTGTGCGCTCGGTTTGCGAAAGCCGTGACGTCCATCGAGCTCGACCAGTCCCTTTTCCAGCGTCTCTCGGGTGAGCTTCTGAATCTTCGAATCGCAGGTGGTCTCCACGATCAGTCCCAGTGTGGCGAGCTGCTTCAAGCCAAATCGCTCGATCAAAATCTTTTTCACTTCGTCAACGAACTCGGGGGCACTGCCGATCGCGCCGCCGCCGGCTTTGACCACCTCGATGGGCGCGCGCGCGAACTTCTCCGCCTCGCCCTCGCTCAAATGATTGTAACGCACCATCTGCGAGAGCACGTACTTCTGCCGATCTTTGGCGCGCTCCGGATGTCGCCAGGGATCGATCTCCGACGGACCTTTGGGCAGAGAAGACAAAAGTGCCGCTTCGCCGGCGGTCACATCGGCGATCCCTTTGCCGAAATAAAATCGCGCCGCCTCTTCCACTCCGAAGCGCTGATGTCCGAAGTCGATCTGATTCAAATAGAGATAGAGAATCTCATCCTTGGTCATCGCCGATTCGATGCGCAACGACAGGATCATCTCCTGCACTTTGCGTTTCACCGTTTGCGCGGTGGAGTGAAGAATCAGATTTCGCACCAGCTGCTGGGTGATGGTGGACGCGCCTTGCAGATGCGCGCCCGGTCTCAGATCGCGCAACACCGCGCGCAACAGTCCGATGTACGAGAGTCCCGAGTGCTCGTAGAACTGCGCATCCTCGGCGTCGACAATGGCGTGAATCATCACCGCGGGAATTTTCTCGCGTGGCACCACCGTGCGACGCTCGTCGAAGATCTCACCGATGAGCTCGCCATCGGCGGAGAGGATCTTGGTCACCACTTTGGGTTTGTAGTCGGCCACGCGATCGAGCCGGGGCAGATCGGGATCCGATCCATATACCAAGAAGATGAGCAGCACCGCGCCGGCAGCCATGGCCGCGCCGGCGATGCTGAGAAAGAGCAGCCATTTGACGACGCTCCAAACGCCGCCGCGCGATTTTTTCGCGACAGGCTTGGGACGTTTGGCGGGAGCGCTGGCCATGATCGTTAGAGTACGAAAAGTGTAGCGCGCACCTTCCCCGACAACAAACTTCGGGGAGAACTATTTGGCGGGCAGCGTACGTGCGAGATGGCGCGCCACGATGGCGTCGGCGCCACGAACATCTTTGCGCAAATAGCGTGCGCGCAGTCGATCGAGCGCCTCTTCATCGAGATCGCCATTGCGTCCAAGCGCGAGCCGTCGGCGTCTGGCGTGCGTATAGACGGTGATGGCGGTGGCGACCGAAAGATTGAGACTCTGCGAAAATCCCTGTAGCGGCAGCGCATACTCGGCGTCACAAAGCGCGCGTGCGCCGTCGGTGAGACCAGCGTGCTCGTTACCCATGAGAAATGCGGCGGGAACGATCGGATCCAGCTCTTCGAGCGGAATCTCGGCGCCGGGGATCGAGGCGTAGAGCTTGAATCCGCGCGCTTTCAGATCGGACGCACAACTTTCGATGCCCTTGTCGCGCCGAATATCGAGCCACTTGTCCGACCCTTGCGTGACACGCTCCGACGCCGCGAACTCACCGCCTACCACGTGAATCTCGAGCAGCCCCACCGCTTCGCAGCTGCGCAGCACCGCGCCGCCGTTGTGCGGATCGTGAAGATTTTCCAGCACCACGACGACGCCACCCAGCCGCGCGGCGGTGACGCGCTCCATTTTTGCGCGGCGCTCGTCATCGAGGATTTCGGACAAGGCCAAGACGACGTCTCGATCGGTAGGTTGAGCAGGCACGGCTACTTCCGCGTGTAGACCATTTCGAGCATCTTCACTTCTTTGCCGCTCATCTGGCCATACGGGGCGAAGAAACAGAGTGCCAGAGCGATCGCAATGCGGGACATGAGCTCTCCTCGATTGGCGCCGAGGTTGCCGAATCTCCCGGCGCACGTCAACGGTTGAGGCGAATCGACGGCTGCGCTATCTTGCGCCGGCAATGCGCGAACCCGAGCTCCGCGAATTTCTCGCCGAAATCTGTCACCGCATGTACCGCCAAGGGTACATCGCGGCCGGTGACGGCAATGTGTCTGCCAAGATGGACGACGGCGAGCGCGTGCTGGTCACGCCGACGGGATTTCACAAAGGCTTCATCAAGCCGAGCGATCTGACCATCGTCGATGTGCACGGAAAAGTTTTGCGCGGTACCAACAAGCCGTCGTCGGAATTTTTGATGCACGAGCTGGCCTATGTCGAGCGCAGTGACGTCGGCGCGGTGGTGCACGGACATCCGCCCATCACCGTTGGATTGGCACTCGCTGGTGTGAGCTTGGCGCAATGCATACTTTCGGAAACCTGTCTCGTCCTCGGCCCGATTTTGACCGCGCCCTATTCGACGCCGACCACCGAAGAGGTTCCGCGCATTTTGCGTCCATATATGCGCCAAGCGAACGCCATCGTGATGGATCGCCACGGCGCGATCACGCTCGGCCGCGATCTGAACGAAGCCTATAACCGCATGGAAGCGATGGAGCACGCCGCCAAGATCACCCACGCCGCACGGGTCATCGGTCCGCTCACGCCGCTGCCGCCGCACGAAGTCGACAAGCTGCAGTCGCTGGCACGAGCGCTGGGAATTCCACGCGCGCCCGATCCCTGTACGCTTTGCAACGCCTGCTCGAATGGAACTGGCGGACCGATCTCGCTCTCGCTGCCCAGCGACGACAAAGTGGTAGACGAAGTCATGCGGCGTCTTCGCCAGTGAGCGGGCCCTACCGCGAGTCGCAGGCAGCTGCCGCTCGTTACTTGTGCACGATCTGTTTTCGCGTAGCGTCGACGCTTCCCGGGCGATGTCCGACCTGCGGAGAGACGATGCTCGATCTTGACGTTCGTGAAGTGCGAGCGATGGCGCAAGCGGAGGCGGAACGTCGACTCGAACGCAAGTCGATGCGAGAGAATCAAATCGTGATGGTCGCGACTGCGCTCTTTAGCATTCCACTGTTGTTTTGGAGCACCACCGCATTTCGTTTGGGCATCTTTGGTGTCGGAGCGCTCGTCTATTACGGCTATCCGCGAGTCATCCGCGGATCGGCGCGAGCAACGCTGTCGTCTCGTCGCGAACGGTACCGCACGCAACTCGGTCAGGACGTTCAGATTGGGCAACGAGACCCCGATTCGAAGTACATACAAAAAGACAACGACGAGGCGCTGGCGCGATACGCCGGGGTCGATCCAGATGCGCTTTCGCTACCCGAACTTTTGCGCTGGTTGGGTGCGAAGACAATAAGTTGATTGGCGCACTGCGTTAACTGCCTGGCCTAAGTTTGTACAGCTGCGGTGGGTGTAGCGCGACAGGACGCTTCCATGTAACCTATTGTTACTAATATAGAATAATTGAATATTAGGGATGGCAGATCCAAGTTGTCGCTCGTTTGATCGCTTCCTGCGACGTGCCCCGGGGCTACGCACGTGGCACATAACGTGCTCACGAGACCCAATCTCTCGACCAGGAGCTGTATTGACCGCCTCGAACCAGGATTCTTTTCACGAAATCAAGCCGCCGCTGGCGGTCGATCAGGCCCTGGCCGAGGCGAATCGCTGTCTCAACTGCTACGACGCGCCGTGCACCAAAGCCTGTCCCACCCACATCGACGTGCCGGGCTTCATCAAAAAAATCGGGACCGGAAATCTGCGTGGATCGGCGCGGGTGATCTTCGAAGCCAACGTACTCGGCGCCTCGTGCGCGCGCGTTTGCCCGACGGAAGTTTTGTGCGAAGGCGCGTGCGTGATGGACGACGTGACCTGGAAGCCGATTCAGATCGGTCAGCTTCAGCGCTACGCCACCGACTTTGCGATGGCGCGCGGAATTTTGCCGTTTACCAAATCGCCTGTGAAAAAGCCGGGACGCGTGGCGATCATCGGCGCCGGTCCGTCGGGCCTGGCGTGCGCGGCCGAGCTTTTGCGCGTCGGACACGAAGCGGTGATCTTCGACGCGGGCGAGAAGCCGGGCGGACTCAACACCTACGGCGTCGCCGAATACAAGATGACTCCGGCTGTCGCACTGGCCGAAGTGGCGCAGCTGCAGAAAGCCGGCGTGGAAATTCGATCGGGCGTGCGCGTCGGGCAGCACATTTCGATCGCCGAGCTCGAGACGCAGTTCGACGCGATCTTCGTCGGCGTGGGTCTCGGTCGCATCGGCAAGATCGGGCTGGCTGGCGAAAATCTCGACGGCGTCGTCGACGCGATGGATTACATCGCTGAGCTGAAGATCGATCGCGCGAAAGCGGAAACGCGTACGCGTGGTCGACGCGTGGTCGTAATCGGCGGCGGCAACACTTCGATCGACGTGGTGACCCAGGCGCAACGACTCGGCGCCGCAGAAGTTCATTTGGTTTACCGTCGCGGTCCGGAAGAGCTGCCGGCCTACGCGCACGAAGTCGAGTTGGCCAAACAGTCAGGCTGTCGCTTCGTCTTTCTTTCGCAGCCGGTTCGCGTGGTCGGAAACGGCAAGGTCGAAGGATTGGTCGTTCAGCGCATGCGACTCGGCGCGCCGGGCCCCGATGGACGTCGCAAACCGGAGCCGGTTGTCGGCGAAGAGCTCACCCTCGCCGCCGATTTGATCGTGCCCGCGACCGGACAAGAAGCGCGACTGGACCTGCTCAAAAACTTGCCCAATGTGAAGCTCGATCGTAATCGTCCCGTCGTGAATTCAGACATGCAGACGTCGAATCCGAAATATTTCGCCGGCGGAGATTGCGTTTCAGGTGGTCAAGAAGTCGTGAACGCCGTCGCAGAAGGCAAGCGCGCGGCAGCTGGGATTGTGAAGTTTCTGCAGAATCGACAGTCAACGGTCGACGGTCGACAGTTCGGAGCGGAGAAGTAATGCAAAAGTTCACCGAACTGAAAGTTTGGCAGCGAGCTCACGCGCTCGTTCTGCACGTCTATCGATTCTCAGCCTACTTCCCTTCCGATGAGAAATATGGAATCACCTCACAATTGCGCCGCGCGGCGGCCTCCGTTCCGACCAACATCGCGGAAGGATGCAAACGAAAGTACCCGCAGGAATATGCGCGATTTCTGAACATCGCTGAAGCGTCTCTGTCCGAGACGCAATATTTACTGATGCTCGCGCGCGATCTGAATCTGCTCTCCCAAGAAGACCAACAAGCTCTAGATGAGCAAATCGAACATCTCGCTCCGATGCTATTTACGCTGCGCGAGAAAGTAGAGCAGAGCGTCTCGTTCCCTCTGAAACCGTCGACTGTCGACCGTCAACCGTCGACCGAGTCCAACCATGGCTGATCTGAAAGTAAATCTCGCGGGAATCAAGTCGCCGAATCCGTTTTGGCTGGCATCTGCTCCGCCGACCAACACCGGCGATCAGATCATGCGCGCCTTCGACGCCGGATGGGGCGGCGCGGTGTGGAAGACGCTCGGTCAGCCGATCGTCAACGTGTCTTCGCGCTACTCGACCGTCGACATGAACGGTCAGCGCGTGATGGGACTCAACAACATCGAGCTCATCACCGACCGTCCGCTGGAAGTGAACTTCCGCGAAGTCGCCGAAGTGAAGAAGCGCTATCCAAACAACGCGGTAATCGTTTCGTTGATGGTCGAATCGAATCAGCAGGCGTGGCACGAGATCGTCAAGCGTGCCGAAGATGCCGGCGCCGACGGGCTCGAGCTCAACTTCGGCTGTCCGCACGGAATGAGCGAGCGTGGCATGGGCTCGGCAGTCGGACAAGTTCCCGATTACGCCTGTCAGATCACTACCTGGGTGAAGGAAGTGGCCAAGACTCCGGTCATCGTCAAGCTCACGCCCAACATCACTGACGTAATCTATCCCGCACGCGCTGCGAAAAAGGGTGGAGCGGACGCGGTCTCTCTCATTAATACCATCAACTCGATCACCGGCGTCGATCTCGACACGTTCGTGCCGCGACCCGACGTCGGCGGAAAATCGGCACACGGTGGATATTGCGGACCGGCGGTGAAGCCGATTGCGCTCAACATGCTTTCGTCGATCGCCAAGGACAAGGAAGTGGGAATTCCCATCAGCGGAATTGGTGGAATTTCCAACTGGCGCGATGCAGCCGAGTTCATCTTGCTGGGCGCAACCACGGTTCAGGTTTGCACTGCGGTCATGCACTACGGATTTCGCATCGTCGAAGACATGATCGACGGGCTCTCCAACTACCTCGACGAAAAGGGCATGCGCTCAGTCAACGAGCTCATCGGAAAATCGCTCCCCACCATCTCGAAATGGGAAGAGCTAGACCTCAATTACAAAGTCATCGCCAACGTCAATCAGGACAAATGCATTGGCTGCGGACTCTGCTACGTCGCGTGCAACGACGGCGCGCACCAGAGCATCTCGGCCAAGGCGCGTGAAGATGGTCGCACCCGTGTCGACATCATCGATGACACCTGCGTCGGCTGTAATCTTTGCAGTCTGGTTTGTCCCGTCGACAATTGCATCACCATGAAGCAGATCGACACCGGCCACGCGCCACTAACGTGGAAAGAATATCAAAAGAATCCGTCGGCCCATAAGCACCTGGGACCGCATAACGCGCATTGAGAAATGGTCGACTGTCGACAGTCGATAGTGAGGAATAGAGATGTCTGACAAACATGAATTGATCACGAACTTCATTAATGGTGAGTGGGTGAAGCCCAAATCGGGGAAGACCACGCCGAATATCAATCCGGCCACCGGCCAGTCGATTGGCGATGTTGTGGTGTCAGGCCGCGAAGAGGCCGAGGCAGCCGTCGCGGCGGCCAAGGCGGCATTCCCGGCCTGGCGTCGAACTCCGGCCCCGAAGCGCGCTGAGATTTTAGCGCGAGCCGCGGTGATCATGACTGAGCGCAAAGAGGAGCTCTCGCGAGCGCTCACGCTCGAAGAGGGAAAGACCCTCGGCGAGTCGCGTGGAGAAGTGCAGAAGGCCATCAACAACATCGAGTTTCAGGTGGGCGAAGGGCGTCGGCTCAATGGCGAGACCGTTCCGTCGGAGCTGCCGTCGACCTTCTGCTACACGCAGCGCGAGGCGCTCGGTGTCGTCGCGCTGGTGACGCCATGGAACTTTCCGGTGGCGATTCCGGTATGGAAGCTCGCGCCGGCGTTGGTCTGTGGAAATACGGTGGTGATGAAGCCGGCCTCGATCACGCCGTGGACGGCGAAGATCATCGCGGAGATTTTTGCCGCCGCCGGACTTCCCAAGGGTGTGTTCAATGTGGTGTTTGGGCCTGGTTCATCGGTGGGCCAGACGCTGGTCGAGCATCAGGACATCCGCGCGATCTCGTTTACCGGATCGAACGAAGTGGGCACCAAGCTCTACGTCGATGCGGCCAAGACGCTCAAAAAAGTACAGTGCGAGATGGGCGGCAAGAATCCGCTCATCGTCATGGAGGACGCCGACCTCGAGTTGGCGGCGACGGCGACGGTGCAGGGCGCGTTCGGCTCGACCGGTCAGCGCTGCACTGCGACTTCGCGTGCGGTGGTTCACGCGAGTGTGCACGACGAGTTCGTGAAGAAGGTGGTCGAGAAGGCGCGCGCACTCAAAGTGGGCGACGGCATTCAAGAGGGCATCAGCGTTGGACCGTCGGTCGACGCGGGTCAGTTCAAGACCGTCCAAGAGTATCTCGAGATCGGCAAGAAAGAGGCGACGCTGGCACTCGGCGGCGAGCGTGTGGGCACCACTGGATTCTTCACCGCACCGACGGTGTTCATCAACGTGAAGTCAAATCATCGCATCGCGCAGGAAGAGATCTTCGGCCCGGTTCTCTCGGTGCTGAAGGTGAATTCATTCGAAGAGGCGATGGAGGTGGCGAACGATTCTCGCTACGGCCTGTCGTCGTCGATCTTCACCAATAATATGGCCTACGTGTTCAAGTACAACGAACAGATCGAGAGCGGCATGACGCACGTGAACTCGCCGACCGTCGGTGGAGAAGCGCAGCTCCCGTTCGGTGGAACCAAGGCGACCGGCGTGGGCGCGCGCGAAATGGGCCGCACCGCCATCGAATTCTACTCGGAATGGAAGACGGTCTACGTCGACTACACGGGTGCGAAACGGACAACGAGTGTTTATTAGCAAGCAAAGATTGAAGGGATCGCACCCGTCTCGATCCCACGGGGCGTGCCGCCCCGCCCCTCTCACGCGTGGTTTTCCGCGCGACGCGGCCTTTGGCCGCTCGAATGAGAGGAACTAAATGGACCCTGTTGCGGGAGAATTCATGAAGCTAGAACGTCTGACCTTGAGCACGCGAGATCTGACGAAGTCGCGCACGTTCTATTCGACCAAGCTCGGATTTCCGGTGGTGGAAGAGCGCGAAGGCGTGGCGTTCGTCGTCGACGCGGGCGGCGTCAAGCTGCACGTCGACTTGACCGAGACCAAGACGCCGCTTTCGCAAACTGAGCCGCGACTCTTGTTCAACACGTCGAGCTTGGCGCTCAAGTGCGCGATGCTGCGCGATCGCGGAGTGTCGGTGGAAGGCCCACGCCGAAATGACACCGGCGCCTACGCCGAGCTGACCGATCCAGATGGTCATTCGATCACGCTGTGCGAACGCAACTGATGGACACGACGCAAGGCAGGAGAGTGGCGCTCTGTTCTCTTCTCGCCGTTTTTGTACCGACGCTGTCAACCTTGAAACGACAGGTTCATCTCGCACCGCGGACTGCGCTTATCATTAGAAAGTGTTTTTGCGATGTCGTGCTTGGCTGTAGTACTCGCGGATGTTTGGCGATCGTATAAGCGGAAGCTCGCGATATTGACGATGGGCGCATTCGTTCTGATTGGCGGGGCCTGCGTAGTTTTTATTATCGTCTCGGCGGCTAGGTTTTTGCTCAGTCTTTAAAGGAGTAGTGAATGTCGCGGATTGTGAAGAGTGGTCTCATTCAAATGTCGAACCCGGTGAACGATGAGAAGCGTTCGGTCGCCGAAATTCAAAGTGCGATGCTGGAGAAGCATCTACCGATGATCGAAGAGGCGGGTAAAAAGGGTGTGAAGATTCTCTGCCTGCAGGAGATCTTCAACGGACCTTATTTCTGTCCATCCAAAGACAAGCGCTGGTACGACGCGGCTGAAGTTGTTCCCGGTCCAACGGTGGCGAAACTGGCACCGATCGCCAAGAAGTACGGCATGGCGATGGTGATTCCGGTCTACGAGCGCGAGCAGGCCG
>PLXG01000013.1 GCA_003153195.1 Myxococcales bacterium | reverse complement strand
TCGGTCAGCGGCGTGGGAATCTACGCGGTCGGTGTCCGATCGGTGATTTTGACGTTCGCCGGTCCAGAAGGCGTAAAGAGCGTTCGCGCCCACCTGGAAGCACACGGTCCCTCGTTCGTGGCGCTTTCGCCATCCGTTCAGGCCGAGTGTCTGTCGATCACGATTGGGGAGCGCGTGCTCGGCGCCGAAGAGGTCGGGATCGCGGAAGTGTCGATCGCCTCCAGATACGACGGCGTGGCCGGCATCGATCGACTCATCGAACGCGTCGCCAGTCGAGGTCCGGGCGCCGACAGCGCCGCGCAGCTTCTTCGCGAGCACGGATCTTCGGCAGCGCACGCGCTCGCCACCGCCGCGCGGAAATCGGCCGATCCTTCGCCGAGGTTGATCGAGCTCCTGTGCGATCTCGCCGGTCCCGCCGAGGTCGATGCGCTGCTGGCGCTCACCGACTCCGCTTCCGAGCTCGCTCGACCGGCGATCGAACGCGCACTTTCGCGCGTGGCACGCGCTACCTCGTTGGCGCCACTGGTCGAAAACGAACAGGCCAGCGTGCCGGCGCGCCTGTCGGCCGTGCGCGCGCTGGCGACGCGAGCACACTCGGGCGATGCCGAATCGCGCTCGGCGCTGCTGGCGATCTCCGAGGAGGCGCCCGACGAGCTGCAGGCCGCGGTTACGCTGACATTGGCCGACTCCGCCGGTGCCGATCTCAACGCGCTCGCGGTCGCCGCGCGAAACGCGCTCACCGAAGGTCCACCTCGCCTTCGCCGCGCCGCACTTCTGTGCCGAGCGCTCGGGACGGCGGCGCGAAAGAGCCCGCTTCGCCCGGAAGTCGCCGCGATTTTGGAGAAGGGATGGCGGTTGACCAACGACTTCGCCTCACGCTTGAAGTTTTTGCGAGCGGCGGGCGATCTGCGCGCGAGCGAAGCCACACCGTGGCTGCTCGACATCGTGCAGCACGAACAAGATTCAGTCCTGCGTGTCGAAGCCGCCCGTGCAGCGGTCCGCCTCGACGACGGCAAAGGCGCGCCGGTTGCGCGAGCGGCGCTTTCCGACGTCGATCCGCGCGCCAAGCTCATCGCTCTCGATTTTTTGAAAGAGGGCGCCGTCGCCAAAACGCTGTTCGCACACGATCCTTGGCCGCAGGTACGCGAAGCAGCGGTGCGCGGACTCGACTGCGCCGATTCCGAGCTGGCGGTTCAGTCGATTGGCGAGCGCGGCGATCCCTCTCCGTTGGTCCAGCGCGCGGCGCTCGATGCGGTACTGCGTTGTCCTGGCAACTGGGAGCCGCTCCTCGAGCGAACGCTCGCGCAGGTTCGCACTCCGCTCATCGCACGGAAGCTGGCCGCGGTGAAGCTCGGCGAGTCCAAAAAATCGAGCGCCGTGCGCGCGATTCGCAATACTTTTCATCAAACCCTCGACGAAGAGAAAGGCGATCTCGAATTCGCGGCGCTCTGTCTGCGCAGTTTGGCGCGCACCGGCGACGTCTCCTATGACACGTTGAAAGCGATCGCACGGGGCGCCGACCACCCGCAGCCTTCGCTTAGGGCCGAAGCCATGAACGCGGTCGCCGCGCTCTGTCCGAAAGGCGCCGAACCGGCCATTCGACGTGGGCTTTCCGACAACGAACCGGCGGTGGTACGCGCCGCCGGATTCGCCGAACGACGCTGCGTCGGGAGCGGGAAATAAAAGGCAGGTTGTGATCCAAGTCGAGCGAGCAACGCGAGCGTCGGCGANNACGGGTGCGGCACTTCCTGCGGGCACGGTTCGCTACGCTCACCGCTTCGCGCCCTCCGGTCGCAGGGTGGGACCCTCGAGGCGGGCCGAGGGGGGTGAGCGGAGCACCGCGTCTCAGCGGACTGCGACGCGAATCGGCACGCCCGTGTAGACTAAACAAGGACAATTTACTCATCCGAGCTTGACGTTGATCCGCAAACCATCCGTCCTTGTTTAGTTAAGGTACCGAGAACTGCACGTCGGGGCCGAACGCGTTCACCTGATTTTTTCCCAGCACCACGATCGGCACCACGATGGCGGTGACCACGATGGCGGCGCCTCCAACGGCGGCGGTCCACACCCACCATTTTTCAAACCACTTGGCGCGCGGCGGCGGCAGCGGCTTGTAGGGGTTGAGCCCGAGGGGCAGCTCGTCGATCTGCGCATCGAGCACGATCTCCTGTCCGGCCACACCGTCGACGCTCTTCAGATAGTCGCGATATCCGCCGCGCTGAACTTTGATCGATCGTTGGCCGGGCTCGATCTCCACGCCGGCCAGAGGCGCTTCACCTACGAACTTACCGTCGACGAACACGCGCGCGTTCGCGACATTCGAGTTCACGTACAGCACTGCCGCGATGGGAATCATCTCCACCTGAATGCGCGTGCCTCTGCCGCGCGTGATGGTGAATACGTCGATATTCGGTGCAAAGCCGGGCTTGCTGACCTTGATGGTGTGCTCACCGAGCGCCAACATTTCCGGGCTCAGGTAGGGCGTCACCCCGACGCGTTTGCCATCGACGATTACCGATGCTCCTCTGCTGTTCGATTCAACGATCAGATGACCCGGCCGGGGCGCGGCGGCGAAAGCGGAAGCACTGGAGAGCAGCATGAGAACGATCCCGCGAAGGAGCGCTCTCATTCATTTGGCTCCGCGAAGGCGCGTGATTTCTGCTTTGAGCTGCAGGTGCGCCCCGTCGAACTCCACACCCAGCTCGTACATGCCGAGCGCCTTTTGCGGCTCACCCAGTCGCTCGTGAATCCGACCGAGATGAAGGTAGACGTCCGCCTTCGCTTGCGGCTCGAGGCTGCCGAGAAGTAACTGGCGATAAAGCTTGCGCGCCTTTTCCCAATCAGAGAGGCCGAAGTGGATGCGCGCCAGCGACGAGAGCGTGGCCGGATGCGCGCCATCGATCTGCTGCGCCAAGGTGAGCTCGGCGAGCGCGCCTTGCAAATCGCCGCGACGCTCGAGGATGGCCGCCAGACGCTGCCGGACCCGCGCCACGTCGCGACGGCGGCGATCGCGCTCGAGCTGCACCACTCGCTTTTGGAAAATCGCCATCGCCTCGTCGAAACGCTCGGCACGAAAGTCGGCCTCCGCCCGCGCGTCGAGTAGATCGGGATCTTCGCCGAGCGCCGCCAGATGCGGTGCCAGACGTTCGAGAAGCGCACGCGCTTCGTCGGCGATGAGCTCGCCGGCGCGGATCTGCTCGAGCAGTGCCAGCGCGGACCTCCGACGTTCGTCGACACTGGCGGCCGACGCCATGATCATCTTCTGTAGCAGCGCCGCTTCTTTGGCGTGATCGCCGCGCGCCCGCGCGAATGCCATCAGGCCGGCAAGCGCGACCGGTGCGCTCGACCCTTCCGGATCGAGCTCGAACGCGCGTTCGAAATGGGCTTCGGAGGCCTCGGCCGACGCGTCCGATCCCACGTCGCGCTCGAGCTGCGCAAGAAGAAGCTCCAGCTGCGCGCGCTCTTTTGGCTCTTTGACTACTGGAATCGCCTTCTCGACGGTCTGACGGCGCTTCTCCTGATCGCCCATCGTCTCGTAGATCTTGGACAGCTTCCCCAGAACCGCGACGTTCTCGGGCTCTTCGGCGAGCAACTTCTCCAGCAGCTCGGCCGCTGCTTCGGGGCTGCTCAGCTTCTCCTCCCAGATGGTCGCGGCGCGGAAGGTGAGCGTGCTCTCGCCCCGACCGGACGCGCGCTGGCGATCCGCTTCGTTCGAAAGTAGATCGATGAGATCGTACCACTTCTCGCTGCTCTCAAAGAGCGCGCTCAGCTCGGTAAAGAGGGCGCTGTCTTCGGGCGCGAGCGTGAGCGCCTCCTTCAAATTCGAAGCGGCGTCGTCGGACGATCCGCGCTTGAGCGCAGCCTCCGCCATCTTTCGATGGATCGCCACTTTGGTCACCCGATCGGAGGTGAGATCGAGCATGCGCTGGAGGATCTCTTGCAGCGCCNNTTCGGCTCGACCTCGAGCACCTCGCGATAGGCCGAGGCCGCCTGATCGCGATCGGCCAGCACGCCTTCGAAGAGCTGCGCGATGCGACGCTTGAGGGGCGCCACGCGATCGCCCTCGGCCAGCGCGGCGCGTCGTCGCAGCACCGATGCCAGCTCTCCATGCTCGTTACGTTCGGTGTGAAGTCCCTCGGGCGCGGCCAACGCGCCGTCGTCGTGCTCGTCGAGCTCGAGCAGCGAACGATAGAGCGAAATCGCGCGCTCACCCGCCGCCAGTCCCGCTGCTTCGCGATAGAGCTTTCGTTTCTCGGTGGAGTCGGAGCTATTCCCCGCCCGTCGCTCCAAGATCTCCAGCAGCCGCGGGCGATCTTCGCGTTGTCTATAGATCTGCTCGAGGGCCGACAGCACCTCTTCCGAGTCGGACATCGATTCGAGCAGCTCGCGATAGGTGGCCTCGGCCCGGGGATCGCCGCGGTGATGCCAGATCCGAGCGGCACGAAGCTTCAGATCCCGTTTGGCCTCGGGCGCGCGGGCCGCCGCCGACAGCTCGAAGAACTGTTCAGCCACCGAGATCTCGAAATCTCCGCGCGCCAAACGCTCGAGCTCGTCGGCGATGCGCGTCTCCTCAGGCAAGATGCGCAGCGCACGGGCCAGCGTCTCAGCGCCGCGCGGTAGATCGAACAGCCGTTCGACATAGATCTCGGCCACTCGCTCGAGTCGAGCCGCGCGATCGGTCGGGCTCAAAAACGGAAGTCGCGACTCCGCCAGCTCGACGATCTTGAGATGGTTGTCCTCCGCCTCGTAAAGAGGCTCGAGCAGATCGAGCACCCGCTCGACGTGATCCGACGAGGCGAGCAGTCGTTCGAGACCGGCCCGCGCTTGCGGCTCCTCCGCGTTTTCCGCCAGCGCCCGCTCGAACGCTGCCATCGCGGCGTCGAGATCGAAGAGCTCGTCGGCCGAGAGAACGCCGAGCCGGCTGAACTGCTTGGCGCGGTCGGCTGTGCGCGACGCGGTCTCTGCCTCTTTTCGAACCACCACCGCCAGATCGGCCCACCGCCCGTGCTTTTGCAACAGGCGATCGAGCGAGCCGAGCGCCAACGTTGCCACCTCGCTGAGCGAGTGTCCTCCGCCTTCGGCTTCGGCGCCCAGTGCCTTTTGGTAGGCCGCGATGGCGTGCTCGTCGTCACCCAGCTTGGTCTCATAGAGCGCGCCGAGCTTGTAGGCGGAGAGCTGCGTACGTTCACTATCGGCGGCATCATCATCGATGTCGGCGAGTCTGGATTCGTATAGCGCCGCGAGATCGGCAGGAGTGCCGAGTCGCTCGAGCGCTTCATGAATTTCGGCCGACGCGCCCGAAGGCGAGCCCTCTTCGCCGAGCAGGCGTCCCCATACGCCAAACGCCGCGGCGCGATCAGCGAGGCGATGTTCCTGCAGCTCGGCCAAGCGTTCGAGCAGCGTCCGCCTGACCGACGGTTCGCGTTCATGCTCGAGCCGCATTTCCACCAGCTGTGCGAGCTGAGCGGCGTCGCCGATCCGCTCCGCGTGCGCCTCGAGCACTCTCGTGCCGAGGTCGCGTCCCTCCGGCCTTCGGGCCAACCGTTCGAGCGAACGGCGCGCTTCGCCCGATGGATCACCGGCCTGCAAAATCACTTCGTAGCGCACCACTGCGGACTCGAGATCGCCGAGGCGCTCGTCCATGACTTGTGCCGCGCGTCGTTCGAGTGCGTCCCGCTCGAGCCCCTCCGAGGCGCGCGCCATCGTGTCGAGCGTCTCGAGCTGCTCGGTCCACAGTCCTTCGACCTCGTAGAGTCGAACCAGTCCGTCGAGCGCGTCGAGATCGTCGGGCTTCTCTTCGAGAATTCCACGCAGCGCGTCGATGGCGACGAACCGATCGCCCATCTCATTTTCAGCCAGAGTCGCCAGCGCCATCCGCCGATCGCGACGTCGGGCAGGGTCCGCGGCCAGCTCGATCTGCCGGAGCAGAATCGCGGCCAGCTCATTATGATCACCCGCGCGGCGGTAGAGTCTCTCCAGCGCATCGAGCGCCTCGCCGCCGAGGGGAGTTTCCTCCGACTCGCCTGAGGACAGCACCCGCCTGAATGCGGAGATGGCCGCGGCCGGCTCACTCAGAACCTCATCGTAGATCTTGGCGGCGCGCGCGATCAGCGCCTGCTGCTCGCTCGAGGCCGACGCCAGCTCGGCGCGTCGTTCCAAAACCGCCACCAGCTCGCGCGACCGATTGAGCGTCGAGTAGAGTCTTTCGAGCGCCCGCCACGCCGATGAATCCTCTTCGCGATCGGCGAGCACCCGCCTCCAGGTCACGATCGCCTGCTCCGGCTCGGCGAGCTCACGCTCTTCGACGTCAGCGATTCGCCCGAGCACGCGCACCTTGAGATCGAGATCGTCGATCCGTGAGAGCACCGCGCCGAGCTCGAGGGTGAGCTCCTTCCACAAACTCTCCAGGCGCGCCACCCGCTCGAGCTCGCGATAGAGGGTCTCCTCGCGCTGGGCCCACTCGGGCGCCATCGCCTCTTCGGTCCAAGCGCGCACCAGCGCCGAGAATGCCATGCGCGCGCTGCCACCGCGGGTCTCGTGCAGCGAGGCGATCTCGGACAAGAGCTCGACGCGCCTTCGCACTTCGGCGGTGTAGCGAAGCTCCGCCTCGCACAGGATCACTCGCTTTTGCCAATCATCGCGCGCGATGTAGATGGGCCTGAGCACCTGCGCGATAGCCAGCGTGAAATCGGGATCGGTGATGACTCGCTCGAGCGCGGCGATCGCCTCGGCCTGCGACGGATCGATTCGCAAAACTTCTTGATAGGCATCGACCGCGCGGGCGCGCTCATTCAGATCTCGCTCGAGCACACCCGCCAGGCGCAGACGATACGCGATCCCCTCGGCGGAATGGCCGGTCGCCTCGGCGCGCGCGATCCGTTTCTCGAGAAGGTCGGCCAGATCGGCGCCGCGCGTGGTCTTGGTGAGCAGCCGATCGAGCGACTCCATCGCCATCTGATCGTCTGGATCGATGCTGAGCGCGCGATGGAAAAGCTCGATGGCCGCAGCCGAATCTTCCAGGTTGTTCTCGCGAATTGCCGCCTGTTTGAACAGCAGCGCCAGCTGACTCCTCGCGACCACGGTGCGATCGAATGCGTCGCCGTAGACCTCGAGCAGTTCGCGATAGCGCCCGGCTCCTTCGAACAGGCGCACCAGGCCGTTCAGGGCCGGCTCGTCGCTGGGATTGGCTGTGAGCAGCCGACGATAGGCGCGCTCGGCGCGATCCACGTCGGAGAGCCGGTCGTG
>PLXG01000173.1 GCA_003153195.1 Myxococcales bacterium | reverse complement strand
CTTTCCCATTCGAGCTGTTTCCGCACCACGTCCAGGAGATCCTGCTCCGCGGCCGCGCTCGTAGGCTGGTCGTGGCGCAGTGACGCTTCGATGTCGTGCGGATCGCTGTCGATCTCGGCCATCCAGGCCACGCGCAGTCGATCCGCCGTCGACTTGGTGAACGCACTGACGCCGCGCGAGCGCCAGGATGCCGAATTGATCGCGATGGGCAAGACGCGGCGTTAAATCCCACAATGAAAAATGGCGTCCCTTCATTTTTCCGCTGGCTCGGACGATGAGGTACGTTACAATAGGCAAGTAATCTCCTGAACCTCGGTGAGCCAATCCATGTTCCAAATCGAAACCGGCGCAGCCCAACAATTTGGACGGATGACGCGGCGCGATCTCTTGCGCGTCGGCTTCCTCGGCCTCGGCGGACTGACGCTCGGCGTTTGGTCGACATTTCACGTTGAGGAGATCGCGCCGCCGGTCATTACGCTGCGCTTTTTCAGCGCGCCACCGCCGCCGCCGCCACCGCCACCACCTCCTGCCGGAGGTGGATCGGGATCGGCGACCAAGCTCAAGGCGACGCCGCGCATCAAGATCGACAAACCCAATCAGCCAAGTCAGATCGTGCAACCCACGACAATGATCGAGCAGCCCAAGCCGAAGATCGAACCGAAGCTGGAGAAGGAGCACGAGCCGAAAGAGCCCGAATCCAATGAGCCGGAAAAAAAAGCGGAGCCGGGCGGCGTCGCCGGTGGTGTCGCGGGAGGCGTGAAGGGTGGCGAAGTGGGCGGCCAAATCGGTGGCCAGATCGGCGGCCAAAAAGGTGGCGTCATCGGCGGTCAGTTGGGCGGCGTGATGCCAGCCCTAAAGCCAAAGAACGTTGCGCACGAGCCGTCGATGGATGCGATCTTTCGGCCCGACATTCATCTGCCGGCGATCGTGCTGAGTCAGCACAAGGCGGCCGGCGATACCAACCTCAACTTCGCCGCCAAACTCTGTCTTTCGGTCGAAGGGACCATCTCCAAGGTTTCCGTGATGCAGGGAATTCCCGGTGCGGACGAGGCGATCGTGTCGGTGCTGCAAACCTGGAAGTACAAGCCGCAGGCGATCCCGATCTGCTTTCCGTTCACGCTCAAGGTCACCATCGAATAACTCGGGCGCGACGCTTATAGAAGTAAATGTCAGACATTTTCACCGCGCTGCCGTTTCGCCGCCCAAATCTTGACAATGCCATCGTAAAAGAGCGATCATTTTGCGCGGGAACCGCGTGCACTACACGCAAGGAGCTGGGACATGAGGTTGAAGCATCTTTTGTGCACCCTGTTCGCCTTCAGTGCGGCCGGAGGGTGTGACGACACCACCACCGGTCAGCTGACGGACGATCCGGGACCCCCGAAGCTTGCACGTCTGGTCGTGCAGGATCAGGCATCGTTTACGACCGATCTCCTCGACGATCAGACGGTCGCATGCAGTTACGACAATCCTTGCGTGGTGGTCGGAACCGTCGCCGGAACGCCGCCGAGTTGCAACATTCCCGATGGAGCAACCGACGGGACCTGTGACGATCCGTTCCTCGCCGGACCGATCTCCATCGGACCTCCGGTGAGCTCCGGTGGAATCATGGTTCGGATTGTCTTCTCGAAGCTGCTCGATCCATCGGTCGAGACGGTGACGGTCGATCCGACCTCCGGCTCCGACATCTATATGCTGACCGATCCGACCATGATCGATTTGCAGGATGCGAACGGTCAGTCGGTCGACAGCACCAAATATTGGGATCCGACTGGCAGTCCTTATCAAGTCTCCTACTCGCTGTATGAGCCGTTCGGACCGGCGCTGGTGATCAAGCCGAGCGCGTCGCTGAACGTGAGCTCGAAGTACACCGTCATTCTCAATCCGGCCAAAGCGGTCGACAAACAGAAACAGGCGGCCGTCGCCCAGGACGGAACCGCGCTGCCGAGCACCTATAGCAAAGACTTCACCACCGTCGATCTTTCGGTCGCCGGAATCACGCCGACTATCACACCCGATCCAATGACCATGGCGCTCGCCACCATCGCGCCCAACGACACCATTCAGGCTTCGTTCAACGCGGACGTGAGTGCGGTGTCGGCGTCGCTCAAGCTCGGGACGACCATCGTCCCCATCAACGTTTTCGAAGAGCAGGGTTCGGATCCGACCATGTGCACTGCCAACGCCAATCCGCGCGCCTGGAACATTCAACCGACGGTTGGACGCTTTCCGGCGGGAACCTACACGCTCACCATCGCGAGCGCGACCGATGCGGGGCGTTCGATGGACAATGCGTTCCTAGACGACATGTCGATGAGCACGCAGCAATACACCTTCGTCGTCGGCGGATCAGACGACAGCATGGCAACCACTCACATCATGGCCAGTGACTGTGTGGCTACGGACGGAGGAGTTTGATGAGACCCATTCGACGCAGCTCATCGGCGCTATGGGTCGCTCTGGCGATCTCGGCCGCGTCGTTTCCCAAAGTCGCGCATGCCGCCGCGACCGGAACGATCGAAGGTATCGTGACCGATGAAGAGACCAACAAACCGATCGCCGGTGCCACCATCAGCGTGGTCAGTCCGCAGCTGCAAGGAGAGCAGACCGAATTCTCCGACGCGAGCGGCTTCTATCGCATCACCGAGCTTCCGCCCGGCGAGTATGTCGTTCATTTTTACTATTCGAACCTGACGTTCGAGCGCTCGGGAATCGTTCTCAACGCCGATAAGACCTTGCGCGTAAACGGCGCGCTGCCGCTGACCAAGGCGAAGACCGAGACCTACAAGATCGTCGAGAAGGCGCCCACCGTCGACGTCGGTAATACTCAGGTGGAGACCACCATCACCGACGACATCGTTCGAAACACGCCGATCGCCGGCATCAATGGCCGCCGAAATTACGAGTCGCTGCTCACCATCGCGCCCGGATCCGCGGTCGAGCCACGCGGACTCGGCGTTTCGTTCAACGGTGCGACCGCGCCCGAGAGCAACTTTCTCATCGACGGGGTAAACAGCACCAGCCCGAAGTTCGGACTGATCGGCACGCAGCTTTCGGTCGAGTTTTTGAAGGAGACGGAAATCATTACCGGCGGCTACAACGCGGAGTACGGACGCTCGACCGGCGGCGTGGTCAACCTCGTCACCAAGAGCGGATCGAATCAGTTTCACGGCGGCGTTTGGTTCTACTACACTCCGTTCCAGCTCACGCCCGAGACGGTCGGTCGTGTCGGTGAGTCGATCGCGTCACGTCAGAAGCTCAACAACGCGTTCGACTTCGGCTTCGACCTGTCCGGTCCTATCGTAAAGGACAAGATCTGGTTCTACCTCGGCTTCGCGCCGACCTTCGTGACCACCGACAACGACAAGATCTATCGAACGCGATCGGCGAACAACATCGGCAATCAGTCCTCAGGCACCTACGCGGGCGACATCGATCCGAACGCCAAATGTCCGTCGTGGCTACCGAAAGAAATGTGCGTCACGGGCGGCTACAAAACCACCGAGCTCGGCTCGCAGTACACCAATCATTATCAATCGACGCAGCGAAACTACAACTACATCGCCAAGCTCAACTTCCAGATCAACGAGAACAACAGCCTGCAGCTGCAATACATCGGAAATCCGGGCGAGGCGAAGGGCGTGGCCGATCCGTTCAACGGTTATCCGAACGGCGGCGTCTACTTCGGTAACTTCAATGGCGGAACTGGCGAGCTATTGCGCAACACCGACAGCGCGTCGCACGACGTCGGACTACACTTTATTTCGAAGCTGTTCAAGAAGCGATTGCAGATCGACGTGCTGGCTGGTTACCACATCGAAACCTTCAAGAGCTCGCCGCAAGATCCAAACGCGGCCAACACCACCAGCGTCACCAACTCGAACGTCGCGCCACTGACGCTCTACGAAAACATTTCACCGTGCGCGCCGCAAACCATCAACGGTGTGAGCTTCTCTCCCTGTCCGGTACAAAACTACGAGAGCGGTGGCGCCAATGCCTTGGTCGATCAAACCGCGCAGCGCTGGAGCGCGGCGGTGGCCGGTACCTGGTTCTTCCGACTGCTCGGCAGTCATGCGCTCAAGCTCGGTCTCGACTTTGAATACAACAGCTATCGCGACGGACAGAGGTACTCGGGACCGATCGGCATCTTGACGATCAATGGGGACAATTCGGCGAGCGGCCAGGCCTTCGGCACACTGACCGGCTACGGAACTCCGAATCAGGCAGTCTCGATCCTTCCCAATGGGTTCGACTTCACCACCAGCTCGACGACTGAGGCGCTCTATCTGCGCGACTCTTGGAACGTCGGTTTCGTTCCAGGCCTTACGCTCAACTACGGCGTTCGCTTCGACTTCCAGCAGATGAACGATCAGAGCGGCAGAGAGATCATCAACATCAAGGACAACGTCGCCCCGCGCGTCGGTTTCATCTACGACTGGACGCGCAAGGGACGCTCGAAGTTGTACGCGAACTACGGTCGATACTATGAAGCGATTCCGCTCGACCTCGCGGATCACACCCAAGCGACGCAATATCTGTTCACGGCCGGATCGTGTCCGACCGCGAACGGACAGGTCCAGCCGGGGCAATGCACTGCGAGCCCGTACGGCGGAGCGGGCCCGACCACGATCTCTCCCAAGCTCCAAGGTCAGTACATCAACGAAGTGGTGGCCGGACTTCAGTATGACGTGGGCCTCGACGTCGTCCTCGGTGCCGCCTACGTGCACCGCGAGCTCGGAAATGTCATCGAGGATATCTCTCCCGACGCCGCGAATCCCTACCTCGTCGCCAATCCTGGTGCCGACGTCGATTCGGACACGGTAAAGGATCTCCAGAATCAGATCGCCAAGGCGGCCGATCCAGCAAAGAAGGCGCTGCTTTCCAATCAGCTCGCGCTCTACAAGGCGCAGTCTTCGTTCGAGAAGCCAAGGCGAGATTACGACGCGATGGTGCTGACCGCGCAGAAGCGCTTCTCGCACAACTTCCTCATGCTGGCGTCGTACACCTATTCGCGTACGATCGGAAACTATCCCGGCACCTACTCCTCCACCAACGCGCAGCTCAACCCGAATAGCTCGACCCAGTACGATCTCCGCGAGCTCATGCTCAACCGCGATGGACCGCTGCCGACCGATCGGCCGCACAACTTCAAGCTGCTCGGCACCTATCACATTCCAATGAAGGGCGATCTGTCGGGCTTCGATGTCGGACTAAACTTCAACGCGATTTCGGGCCGCCCGATCGACGTGCTCGGTCGCCATCCGCTCTACGGTCGTTACGAGACGTTCGTGCTTCCGCGCGGCGCCGGCGGACGTACACCGACGGTCACCTCGTTCGATCTGCACCTGGCCTACGGAACGTGGACCAAGGACAAGGTCATGCGCTTCGATGTCTACTGGGACATCTTCAACTTGTTCAATCAGCAGGAAGTCACCGACGTCGATGACGAGTACACCAACGACACGGTCATGCCGATCAAGAACGGCACCGCCAAGGATCTGGCCAGCCTGAAGAACATCGGCGGCGGCGCACCGCTGCTCAACCCGAACTTCGGACACGCCACTGCGTACCAGATGCCGATGTCGATGCGCTTCGGTGTTCGCGCCTCCTTCTAGCATGTGTGCCGGGGTGCGGAAGTAGGCGCATTTGGGCTGACAAGCACGTCCCTCCCATCCACTCTGGCTTCGACCGGCGATAAGAAGTAAAATGAATGCGTGAGTTCTAGCGACGATACCGTCACCCCTGTCACGCCTGGCCTGGCTGCAAAGAGGGGCTTGTCAGATACCCCGGACGAGCTTCCGGTGGGAACGCTGGCGGGCGAGTATGTCGTCGAGCGTGTGATCGCGCGGGGCGGATGCGGCGCGGTCTACGGGGCTCGTCACCGTCTGCTCGGGCGAACCGCGGCGGTGAAGGTGCTGCATCAGCGTTTTGCCACCTCGCAAGAGATGGTCGAGCGCTTCGTTCAAGAGGCGCGCGCCGTCAACATGGTGCGCCATCCGAACATCATCGACATCTACGATCTCGGCCAGCTGCGGGACGGCCGCCCCTATCTGGTCATGGAGCTGCTCGACGGCGCCACGCTCAAAGATTACGTGAGGAAAAATGGACGGCTCTCGCCGGCCGATGCGCTCACCATCCTGAAGCCAATCTGCGCCGCGCTGCAAGCTGCGCACAACGCCGGGATCGTGCATCGCGACATCNNGCGTCGTACACCGCGATCTGAAACCAGGCAACATCCTGGTGACGGCGGACGGAAATCCGAAGCTGCTCGATTTCGGGATCGCCAAGCTGCTCAACCCCGAACCCGGCCGTGGCGGGCTCACCATCGCGAGTCGCCGATTGGGGAGCCCGTCGGCGATGGCGCCGGAGCAGATTCTCGGGCTGCCGGTCGACGGACGCACCGACGTCTACGCGATGGGCGTGTTGATCTATTTTTTGCTCTCTGGCCAGCTGCCATTCGGTGGGGACAGCCCGACCGATGTCGAGCGCATGCATCTCGAGACGCCGCCGCCGCGAGTGAGCGAGGTGATTCCGATCTCGCGCAAGATCGATGAAGTGATTCTGTGCTGCTTGGAGAAGCGTCCCGAGCGTCGCTTCGCCTCCGTCACTGAGCTGCTCAACGCCTTCGCCGCAGCCGTCGCCGCCGACGCACCCGCCGGCGCCAGTCAGTCCGGCACCGGTCGTCCGGCTGTGGTGGTGTGGGTCGAGCTGCGCATGAAGGGTATCGCGGAGGGCGAAGAGATCGCCGACGAGCTCTTCAGCGAGATGGCGACCGCGCTCGATAGCGCCGATCAGACATTGCGCGAAGCGGGATTCGAGATCGCGCTGCAGACCTCGAGCGGAATTTTGGCTGGTAAGATCTTGGACGGCGACGCGGCGCGGAGTAAAAAGGTCGCGCTGACCGCGCGCGAGACTGCCACCCGAGTTCACGACAATCTATTGGCCCAGCTTCAGCATGAAAAGCGACTTCACTTGAACGTCGCATTGCACATCGATCAGGCGGTGGTGCGTGAAGCCGGCGATCATCAGGCCATCGTAGAGGGCGCAGTATTCGAGGTCGGCTCGTGGGCCCCGCAAGAAGATTTTGACGGACTGTTCGTCACCGCCGCCGCCAACAACAAGTTAGCGTAGCATTTTCCGAACGCGAGCCACGAGCAACACCGAGACCAGCGCTAGTCCGAGCGTCAGTCCCCACCACAGTCCAGTCGGACCCATGTTGGCGCGAAATGCGAGCGCGTATCCGATCGGAAGTGCCAGCACCCAGTAGCCGATCAAATTGATGATCGCGGCTGCGCGCGTGTCGGCTAGGCCGCGTAAAATTCCGCACGCCACTGCCTGCGTGGCGTCGAAAATTTGAAACAGCGCGGCGATGGGAAGTAACACCACCGCCACTCGAATCACTTCTGCATCGTCGGTAAACATGCGCGACAGCGCTGCTGGAATGGCTGCGAACAGAAACGCAAAGCTGAGCATGATGATGGCGCCGACGAACAGTGATGTGGTGGCGGCGATGCGCGCGGCCGTTGGATCTCCTCGTCCGATCGCGTTTCCCACGCGCGTGGCCGCTGCCGCGCCAATGCCCAGCGGAATCATGTACGAAAGTGAAGCCAACTGAAGCGCAATCTGATGGCTACCAAGCGCCAGCGTGCCGAGCGTGCCCATGATCAAGGAGACGGTCATGAACGCCCAGACTTCGAGCCCGATCTGAATTCCCGTCGGCAAACCGATCGAAAGCAGACGGCGGTACGGCGCCCACTCGAGCAGTCGAGGTGCCTTTTGCAGCACGTCGCGCAGCCCTTCGCGCGCGCCGATGACCAAGACGAACATCATCAAATATCGACTGAGACTGGTCGAAAGGCCCGCGCCCGCTGCACCCATCGCGGGAAATCCGCCATGTCCAAAGATCAGCAGATAGTTGAGAATGAGGTTGGCGATGTTGCCGATGATGGCGGCGATCACCAACGGGCGAGTGATGCTCATGGACTGCAGTGTTTGCCGGAGCGCTACAAAAATGAAAAAGGCCGGGACGCCCAGCGCGTTGGCGCGCACGAAGGCACTGGCCATCGGCACGATCTCCAGCGGCTGACCGCAGGCGATCAGAATCGGCGCCGAGAACTGAAACGCGACGTAGAAAATGGCAGACAAAATGATCGCCACAGTCAACCCGCGATAGAACCAATCGCTGACCGCTTGGCGATCTCCCGCGCCATAGGCTTGCGACACCAGTGGGTCGAGCGCGAACAGAATGCCTTGCCCAAAAACCAACAATGCCCAGTGATAGATGTTACCGATGGCCACCGCCGCCAGCGCCGCCGAAGAGACATGGCCGACCATGATGGTGTCGGCAAATCCCATGAAGGTGAGCGAGAGCTGGGTGAAAACGATCGGTGCGGCGAGGCGGAGGAGGGCGCCCGTTTCAACGCGATATGCGCTGCGTGAAATCAAACGGTGGCTGCGCGAGAGATCAAACGGTGGCGAAGGCGGCGTCGGGAATATCGATGGGCGTGGTGTCTTCGTCGTTCATCATGCGCGCTTTGTCTTCGACGCCGCTCAGGATGTTGCGCGCGAAGTAGATCGCCGTCTGAATCTTGCCGGTGTAAAATGCGTGGTCCGGCTGTTCGGCGGAGACGCTGGGCAATGTCTCGTGCGCGATCACCGCGCCTTCGAGCAGCAGCCATCCCGCGCACAGCTCGGCCATCATGGCCAAGAAGCGATTAGCCGCAAGCGGCACCAGCGTCATCTTTCCGGTTTGGAACCACATGAGCAGCTTCATCGCCGAGCCGGTGAGAGCCTCTTGCGCGCGGCCGAGTCGTTTGACTGAATCACCCAGCATTGGATGCTCGCCATGCTTGGCCACGAACGCACCTACGTCGGCAATGAAGGCCTGCAAGTTGGCGCCGCCATTTTGTCCCAGTTTTCGCCCGACCAGATCCATCGCTTGAATGTGGTTGGTACCTTCGTAGATGGAGAAGATCTTCGAGTCGCGGCAGTACTGCTCGACCGGATAGTCGCGCGTGTAGCCGGCTCCGCCGAACGTTTGAATCGCGGTTTCACAGACAGCAAATCCCTGATCGGTGCCCCACGCTTTCAAAAGTGGAACCAGCAGATCGACCTGCGAAATGTGATACGCAACTTTGGCGTCGTCTTTGCCAGCCAGCGCATGCGCGCGATCGACGTGCAGACACAGCTTCACCGCCAGCGCACGAATTCCTTCCACGCGCGCCTTCATGTCGATGAGCATGCGGCGAACGTCGGGGTGCTCGATGATCGGTACGCGCGGTGCGGTGGCGTCCTTCCATCGATCCATCGCGGCGCCCTGTTTGCGCTCTTTGGCGTATTCGAGTGCGTTCAAAAATGCGCTCGCGGCCACTGACATTCCCTGCACGCCAACGGCGATGCGCGCCGAATTCATCATCTTGAACATCTGCGGCATGCCTTGGTTCAGCTTCGATTCGCCGCCGACCGGAACGCCGATGCAGGCGTCGTTCTCGCCGAAGTTGAGCACGCAGGTGGCCGACGCGTTGATGCCCATCTTGTGCTCGATGGCGCCGACGCTGACGTCGTTGTCCACACCGAGCTTGCCCGCTGCGTCGTAACGAACCTTGGGAACGATGAACAGCGTGAGTCCTTTGGTTCCCGCCGGCGCGCCGTCGACGCGCGCGAGCACCATGTGAATGATGTTCTCGGTCAGATCGTGATCGCCCGCCGAGATGAAGATCTTGGTACCCTTGATGTTGTAGGTGCCGTCGGGATTTTTAGTCGCTTTGGTGCGCGCCGCGCCGACGTCCGATCCGGCTTGCGACTCGGTCAGACACATCGTTCCCGCCCACGTTCCCTTGAACATCTTGTTGCACAGCAGCGTCTTCTGCTCCGGGGTGGCGCACTGTTCCAGCATCTCCGCTGCGCCATAGGTGAGACCGCCGTACATCGAAAACGCGGTGTTCGATCCGCAGATCATCTCCTCGACCAAAACCTGCACCGCGCGTGGCGATTCGGCACCGTCGTACTCGGTTGAAACGCCGATGCCCTTCCAACCAGCTGCGTACAGACTCTTCCACGCCTCTTTGAAACCTTTGGGCGTAATGACCCTTCCGTTTTCGAGGTGACAACCCTCGTGATCGGCGGTCGCGTTGAGCGGCCCTGCGACCTCACGAGCCCAGCGATAACATTCCTTCAGCGAGTCTTTGACCTGCGCTTCGTCCCAATCTTGGAACGGAGCTTTTCCGAGCAGGTCGCCGAGCTTGAACTGCTCGAACAGTAAGAAGTTCATCTCACGAAGGTCGGTTTTGTAGCGGTTGATGGCGGAAATGGTCTTGGGCTGGGACATGTGCACCTCCATGTCGTGCCTACCGAGTCCGGCTTTGTTTTCCGGCCCTCGACACGACGTCAGGGACTGAATGAATCCTCATTCATTTTATAACGCAAAGCGGCACGAAACGCCAAGGCAAAAAGAGCTGACGTTTCATGCCGGTTGTAATTTTGTGACAGATGTAGCGATGACAGAGGTCGCGCGGCGTTAAGCGGCGAGTGCGAGCAGCTCGCCACTTTCGCTGGCCAAAAATGTACGCAGGCGTTTCATGAGCTTCTTCTCCACCTGACGTGCGCGTTCGCGGCTGATGCCGTAACGTTTGCCGATCTCGCTCAGTGTCTCCGGCTCTTCCGACAGCCAGCGTCGATCGAAGATGGCGCGATCGCGCTCGGTCAGACCTTCGCCGAACTCGACCAATCGACCGTGCATCACGCCTTCCCACTCATGACCTTCGGCCATGCGATCGGGACGGCTCTCTTCGCCCGATTCGAGATAACTGATCGGTGAGCGCCCCGGCTCTTCGTCGGTGTACGGCGAGTCGAGCGACAGATCGGCGTGACCGAGTCGTCCCGCCATTTCCGCCACGTCTTTTTCCGGCGCCTTGAGTATCTTCGAAAGCCGATCCGCCGTCGGCTCGATGCCGAGCGCGGTCAACTTCTCCTGCGCCTTTTTCAAATTGAAGAACAGCTTTCGCTCGGTCTCGGTCTTGCCCACGCGAACCAGCCGCGCGTTGTCGAGAATGTTCTTCAAGATGTAGGCGCGAATCCACCACATCGCGTAGGTCG
>PLXG01000461.1 GCA_003153195.1 Myxococcales bacterium | reverse complement strand
GGATTCGCTCGCGGGTGACCGCAAAGCTGTTTCCCACCTCTTCTAGGGTGTGCGCCGAATCCTCACCGATTCCGAAGCGCATGCGCAGGACCTTTTCTTCGCGCGGCGAAAGGGTGGACAGCATGCGGCGGGCCGATTCGGCCAGGCTATTTTCGATGACCACATCGGCCGGCGACAGCGCGCTCTTGTCCTCGATCAGATCGCCGAGCAGCGTGTCTTCCTCTTCGCCCACACTCATGTCGAGCGAAATGGGCTCGCGCGCCACTCGCATCGCCTTGCGCACCTTTTCTTCCGATAGCCCGATCGACAGCGCGATCTCTGCCGGCTCCGGCTCCCGGCCGAGCACCTGACTCAGCTGGCGTGCGGCGCGCGTGACCTTGTTGATGGTCTCGATCATGTGCNNTGTGCACCGGCACGCGAATGGTGCGCGCTTGATCGGCGATGGCGCGACTGATGCCCTGGCGAATCCACCAGGTGGCGTAGGTCGAAAACTTATACCCGCGGCGATAGTCGAATCGCTCCACCGCCTTCATGAGGCCGATGTTTCCCTCTTGCACCAAGTCGAGAAATTGGAGCCCGCGGTGCAGGTATTTTTTCGCGATCGAAACGACCAGCCGCAAGTTTGCTTCCGTAAGCCCGCGCTTGGCGCCGTCAGCCATGCGCTCCGACTCGAAAAGCTGCTGCACGGTGTCGCGTAAGCTGGCCAGCGGCATGTGCGCGTCGGCTTGAAGAACGTGAATCTGCCGGCGGAGCTCGACCAACTTTACGCTGGCGCGTTCTAGCTCGTCGGCGCTGATGCCCAGCTTGTGCTCGATGAGGCGCGCCCGCTCCGGCGAAACGCGGATGTCGCGCAAGCTGCGCTCGAGCTCGCGTCGGCCCATGCTGATCGAATTTTCGACTTCGGCGATCTGCTGCTCGGCAGCGCGCATTCGAATGAGCAGACTCTTGAATCGCTCTATGATGAGCAAGAGCGGCTTGCGATGAAGGTGCAGCGCGACCACTTTTTCCAGCAGCCGATGCTTGAGCGACTCGGCGCGGGTGCGCAGCGCTTTTTCGCGCTTGGGCGCGGTCTTGGCCGCTTCCAATTCTTTGATCTCGCGGTGGGTGCGGCCGATGCCTTCCAGCTGCGCGATCACGCGACGTGTATGCCAAGCGCAATCGTAATCTTCGTCGGTCTCGTCGATATCACGCACCACTTCGCGCACCTGAAGCTCACCGGTGCGCAGCCGTGCGCCGAGCGAGAGCAGGGTCTCGATCGCCACTTCGGTCTCGAGCATGATCTCGAGCATGCGACGCTCGCCGAGCTCGATGCGCTTGCAGAGCTGAACTTCGCCCTCGCGCGTGAGCAGCGAAACCTGTCCCATGGTTTCGAGATAGATGCGCACCGGATCGACCGGCGGTGCTGCTTCGATGTCGGTGTCTACCGACGATTCGGGCGCAGCTTCCCTCTCGGCAACTTCGGTTTCTTCGACGGGCGCGGTGGCTTGCGACTTCAAGTGGCCTCCCTCAACGTATGTGGCTCTCACCCGAGAAAATGATTCAAAGATCTCAATGATTCATACGAGCAAACGGCGATCCAGGTTACGCCGCGAGTGCGCTCCAAAGGGATCAAGGGGTTGTGTCAAGGAGGTCTCGCACCCACATGACATTTTCTGACGCGAATTGCGTGCACTACGCAAAGAGTGCGACGCCAATGTAGGTTGTNNCGTATGGCGAGCGCTACAGAAACTTGGTCATTCGTCCTTGGGCCAGCAATGTGCCATCGGACTCCCGGCGGAGATCGACGCTGACGTAGGCCAGCGTGCGTCCCGATTTTAACGCGGTGGCTTCGATGAGGATCACGTCGCCGGCGCGTCCGGGCGCGAAATAGGAAACGTTGAGATCGGTGGTGACGCCGGGACGATTTTGTTTGTCGGCCGAAATGATGGCCAGCGTGCCGACATCGTCGACCAACGTGGCGATTGCGCCGCCGTGCAGGTTGCCTGACAAGTTCGCCACCGATTCTCCGACGGTAATTTTCGCCGTCGCGCGCTTGCCGTCCATGGAAAGAACTTCCAGTCCGATGAGGTGCTGATCGAATCCACCTTCGCGACAGCGCTTGGCGATCGCGTCCATGAGCTCTCGTTCCATTTTTCGAGTCTAACAGCTCGCAGCAATTTCGCCGCGATTTCGCGGTATGCTGTTTCCCTGGACTCGCTCCTTCTACAGTCGGCCCTCTCGCTCGCCGCCGCAATTCGCCGGCGCGAAGTCAGCGCGCGCGCGGTGCTCGAAGCGCATTTGGAAAAAGCGCAGCAGGTGAATCCAGCGCTGAACGCGATCGTGCAGGACCGATTCGCCGACGCTCGTCGCGAAGCCGACCTCGCCGATGCGCGCGTGGCACGCGGTGACCAAGATCTGCCGCCGCTGCACGGCGTGCCTTGCACCATTAAAGAATGTTTCGCCGTGGCGGGAATGCCGCAGTCTTCCGGCCTGGTTTCTCGTCGAGACATCATTCCCGATACCGATTGCGTGACGGTCGCGCGCTTACGCAAAGCCGGCGCCATTCCCATCGGCGTAACCAACGTCTCCGAGCTGTGCATGTGGATGGAGACGCACAATCGTCTCTACGGTCGCACCAACAATCCCTACGACGTCTCGCGCATCGTCGGTGGAAGCTCCGGTGGCGAAGGCGCCATCATCGGTGCCGGTGCCTCACCGTTTGGGCTAGGCGCCGACGTGGGCGGATCGATTCGCATGCCGGCATTCTTCAACGGCGTCTTTGGTCACAAACCAACCGGCGGACTGGTTCCCACCTCGGGGCACTATCCAGTTCCGCAGAACGGTGTGCGTCGCTTCAACACCATCGGTCCGCTCGCGCGCCGCGCCGCCGATCTGATGCCGATTCTTCGCATTTTGGCCGGACCCGATGGTGAAGACCTCGGTTGTCTGCCATTTTCCCTCGGCGATCCGGAACAAGTTCGACTGTCCGAGCTGACCGTCTATTACGCCGAAGACAACGGCATGGTCGCGGTCGACGAAGATCTCAAGGTTGCGCAGAAGCGTGTCGCCGACTTCCTGCGCGAATCGGGGGCCACGGTGATGCCGCTCGAAATGGAGGCGTTCCGCCACTCGTTCGAGATCTGGTCGGCGATGATGAACAACGAAAATGAGACGCCCTTTCGCGTTCTCCTCGGCGACGGCGTTGCGCTCCCGCTCGGGCGCGAGTTCGCGCGTTGGGCGATGCGCCGCTCCGATCACACACTGCCGGCACTGCTGCTCGGCGTGCTCGACGAGCTCCCCAAGTTCACGCCCGTTCGCGTGGCCAAGATGGTAGAACTCGGTCTCCAGCTCAAGCGCGAGATGCATGCGCGCCTGGGCGAAAATGGAATTCTCCTATTTCCATCGTATCCGTCCACCGCACCGGCCCACCTGAAGCCGATGTGGCCGCCGTTCAACTGGCAGTACACCGCCATCTTCAACGTGCTCGAGCTACCGGTGACGCAGGTTCCGATGGGACTCGACGGCGCCGGACTTCCACTGGGCATTCAGGTGGTCGGTGGTCACGGCCGCGATCACGTCACCATCGCAGTGGCGCAGGCGCTCGAAGCGCGCTTCGGCGGTTGGATTCCACCCCAGATGTCGTCGCTATGAGGCCACGAGGTACATGACACGCCTTCCATTCATCGCCGGTTCGACCGGTGCGGTAGGTCGCACCTTGGTTGCGGAAGCGGCGAACAAAGATCTGAAACTCGTGGCGCATGTTCGGCCGCATCCCGGCGTTTCGCGCGGCTCCTACGATCGCAAATTTCATCTTCACGACAACGCGGCGTTGGTGCGCGAGCTCAAAGGCTGTACGACGATAGTGCAGCTCATCGGCACCATGCGCAAACGATTTGCCAGCGGCGATACCTATGAAGCGAGCGACATCGGCACCACCAAGCTGCTCATGGATGGAGCGCGCGAAGCCGGATCGATCGATCACGTGGTGCTGCTCAGCTCCGTCGGTGCGGGCAGTCCCATGGGCGCCTATTTGAAAGCCAAGGCCCAAGCCGAGCGCTTGGTGCGCGACAGCGGAATTCCCTACACCATCTTTCGCCCGTCGGTGTTCATTGGTGCCGGTCACCACGTGAATCGTTTGGTGCAGGGCGTGAGCGGACTGTTCGTTCGCTATCGGCCCATCCACGTGAACGTGCTCGCGCATGCGATTTTACGATCGGCGGTGAAGCGCGAACCGTTGAACGAAATTTTGGAAGGCGCGTCGCTATGGGACTGGGTGGATCGCGTTACGTAGGTGAGCTGGTGGGAATCTCGAGCGTGATTTTGCAGCCGCCGCCGACCGCCGACTCGACCTGAATTTTCCCCCCATGAACTTCGGCGATCCGACGTGCCAGCGTGAGGCCGAGGCCGAAGCCTTGATTCACTTGCGGGGTGCGCGCGCGATCTCCGCGGAAGAACGGCTCGAGCACTCGCTCGCGATCGGCTTCGGGAATTCCGGCGCCATGATCCTCGACGGTGAGTCGGATCAAATCGCCCTGTTGCGACGCCGATAAGCGAATCGGTGGAGCACCATATTTCCCCGAGTTCTCCACCAAGTTCCAAAGCGCGCGCTTGATGAGCGCTCCATCCGCGACGATCGAATCGACCTGCACATCGCTGGTAACTGCTTTGCCTTGCGTGGTCGGGTCGTGTTTGGCGCGCTCGAGAATCTGCGCGAACAGCGGCGCCACGGCGATATCGTCGCGATGGGTCGGTAGCCCCGACATTTCCAGCCGTGAGGTGGTGAGCACGTCGTCGATCAGCCTCTCCAACTCGGACAGATCGCTGCGCACGTCGTTCAGTCGCGCTTGGCTGGCCTGAGTCTCCGGCACCAGCTCGAGCGCCACCCGAATGCGCGTGAGCGGCGAGCGCAACTCGTGCGAAACGTTGGCCAAGAGCTCCCTTTGTCCGCGCACCATTCGCTCCACCCGCTCGGCCATGGTGTTCCAAGCGCGCGTCAGCTGTCCGATTTCGTCGTTCTGCGGGCGGCGATGCTCCTTCACCCGATATGTCAAATCTCCGTCGCCAAAGCGTCGACTGGCCTCGATCACCTGCTCGACTGGACGTGAGATTCGGCGTGCCAGCGGCCCCGTGCCGATCCCGATCACCAAGAGGACCAGCGCCACCGTCAAAAGCGGTCGCCAGATTCGCGCTTGCGCCAGCCTGCGCATGGGAAGTAGCTCGATGGTGCCCGCCGGCGTGCCCGCGTTATTCAGTCGCGCGGCGATGAACCAGCTCGGCTCGGTATTCTTGTGACGAAGCACGGCTGGGCCGGCGTTAATCTCGTCGAGATCGGGGGCGGTTAACGACGGCAGCTCCGGCCCGGTGGTAAGCATGAGATGTCCGTCGTTGTCGCGAATGGTCACGTCGAGCTCGAGATCTTCCGCCAAACGGCGCGCCGCCGCCTCACGCTTTTCCGGCGTGCGCTCCGTTGAAATGAGCGCGACGCTGTGCCGCGCGATCCGGAGTCCCCACGCACGTAAAAAGTTGCCTCGCCAGCCGTGCGCGAAGATCAGCGACGACGCCAACCCGACAATGAGCAGCACGCCGACGAAATGGAGGTAGATGCGCGTATAGAGACGGCGCAACTAATCTTCCCGTGCCAGGACGTACCCGATTCCGCGTACGGTCTTGATGTAGCGCGGCATCTTGGGATCGAGCTCGATCTTGCTGCGCAGCTTGGAGATGTGAACGTCGATCGAACGATCGAAGGTGTCGAAATCTTCGCCGCGGCCGACCGCTTCCATGAGCTGCTCGCGACTGAGCACGCGTCCGGCGGCGCGCGCCAAACAGGAGAGCAGCTCGAACTCGAAGGTGGTCAGCACTTGGCGCTTTCCCGAAAGCGTGACCTCGCGCGCGGAGAACTGAACTTCTAGCTCGCCGATGCGAAAGCGATCGCGATCTCCCGTCGAGGTGCTGCGTCTGAGAAGGGCCCTGATGCGAGCCAGAAGCTCGCGAGGATTGAACGGCTTGGCCAGATAGTCGTCAGCGCCCACTTCGAGTCCCACTACCTTGTCGACGTCGTCGCCCTTGGCGGTGAGCATGAGCACCGGCAAGAGCACCTGCTCGGGACGGCTGCGCAGCCGACGGCAGACTTCGAGCCCGTCGATACCGGGCAGCATCAGATCGAGAAGGACAATGTCGTAGTGGTGTTGCGCAATTTCGCGCAGACCGCGCTCACCATCTTCGATGACGGTGACATCGACATCGTTTTGACCGAGGTACTCTTTGACCAGCGCGCCCAGGCGCGCGTCGTCGTCGATGAGAAGCGCCGAGACTCGATGACTCACTCTCTATCCTTGCCCCCCATGTGAGGATGGTGGCTGCGAATGTAGTCTACCAGCGTCTTGCGTTGCGCCGAAGAAAGCGCATCGTGCACGTCGGTGATGGCGGAGACGATGGCATCTCCGGCCTTCTGCATTTCGGCGCGCTGGTCGGCGCGGATCTTCTCCACCTGCGCCGGATCGATCTTGTCGGCAGTGAGCAGGTTCAGGAATTCATCTTTCTCCAGGTGGTGCTCGCCGCGCCCTTCTTTGAAGACACCCATCACTCGCTCGCGCGCGGCATTCACCGTCGCGCGTTGCGCCGGCGTAGCCTTGATCTCGTCGAGCGCCGAGTCGATGCGCTTTTGAATGAAGCCTTGCATCATCTTGCCGCCACGGCGATGCCAGCCGCCGTCTTTGCTGCCTTGGCCGCCATCGCCGGGGCGATGCGCGCGAATGTAGTCGGCGAAGGCCTTGCGTTGCGTTGGGGAGAGCGCGTCGTGCGTGTCGTACAGACCTTGAACGAAGGCATCGCCGATCTTGTCTGCCACGGCGCGATGTTTGGCGCGCAGCTCAGCCACCTTGGTCTGATCGAGGGTATCCGCGGCGAACAGTGCCAGCGCGTCGTTCATGCCCTCGTGTCGCGAGCGAAAAGATTCCTTCACCACCGCAAAGACGTGATCGCGCGCGGCATCGACCTGGGTGCGCTGCGCGTCGGTCGCTTTGGCCGCCGTCAATGCCCCCTCGATGCGCTCGGAGATCTTGCTCTCCATGCGCTCGAACCTATGTCCACCGTGATGTCTCGCGAGCGCGATTCCGCCCGCAACCGTCATCAACCCAAACGTCACTACTAGCGTCTTCCGTTTCATGACTGCGCTCCCCTCATGTTAGCAACTTTCGCCACGAAAAGAAGAATGCGAGCTGCCCGTAAAGACAAGGTTGCCCTGGTGTAACGCTGCGTAAAGGTGCTTTACAAAAGTTTACCTGGGCTCAAGGTGGCCTTCACAAATGCGGCCTCAGGTCGGGATTTTGAATTTTTTCGGGTCGATCTTGATCTTGGGCGGCTGGGGATTCATCTCGCGCAGAAGATCTACCAACACGCGGGTGACCGCGACGTCGCGAACCCATTTTCGATCGGCGGGGACGATGTACCACGGCGACTGGTCGGTGCTGGTGCGCGAGAGTGCCTCTTCATAGGCACTCTCGTATTCCTTCCACTCCGCACGCGCCACCAGATCCTCCGGACTGAGCTTCCAGTGCTTGGCCGGATCGCGCAGTCGTTCTTTCAGTCGGCGACGCTGCTCGTCTCGTGAGATGTGCAGAAAAAACTTCACCACCCGGGTTCCTTCGTCGGAGAGCAGCCGTTCGAACGCCGCAATGTGGTCGAAGCGCTGACGCCAGATCTCCTCAGGCTGAAGCTTCATCACCCGCACCGCCAGCACATCTTCATAGTGCGAACGATTGAAGAAGGTCATCTGCCCTTTGCGCGGAGTGTGCGCGTGCACGCGCCAAAGAAAATCGTGCGCCAGCTCGGTTTCGGTCTGCGCTTTGAAGCTGACCACCTCGACGCCACGCGAATCGAGCGGTCCGACCACGTGCCGGAGCAGTCCATCTTTTCCACCGGTGTCCATCGCCTGCAAAACCACCAGCACCGAGCGCCGCTGCTCGGCGTAGAGAAGCTCCTGCAGCTGACAAAGCTCTTTGGCGTCTTTGTGCAGTCTCTTCTCGACGGCCGGATCGTGCTTGTTCTTGAACGGGCCCAGCGTGTCGGTTGGAATTCTGGACAGCTTCAGTTTTTGGCCCGGCTTCACATGAGTCGACTGTACGCCGCCAAATGGGGTATTTCGACCCCACAAGCCCCACTTTTGACTTTTTTGTCGTCGCTTAAGTTGTTGAATTTATGTGCCCTTACGTCGGCAAGCCACGTGCATTGAATCGCGCCCATGAAACGCCTGCTGCTCTCCTCGTTGTTGCTGCTTTCGGCCTGTGGAGTGCCCGGGCCGGACGAAAATCCCTTCGACGAGGAGGTCGGCAAAGCGGATTCGCTGACCACGCTCACCAAGCTGGTGTACGTCAGCGGCGTCGCACACGATCTGGAGACCGACTACATCCCCAACGTGATCCAGTGCGAAAATGGCGGCGCGCCCTATCAGAGCAAGATGGCGCAGGCGATCGCCGCCCGAACGTTCTTGGTCGCGACCACCAACGGCAAGGATTCGCCTTCGATCGGCTCAGGCCAACAGTGGCAGGTTTACTCCTGCGGCAAGACCCCGAACGCCGACGATCTGCGCGCCGCGCAGGATACCGCTGGAATGATCCTGCACTGGACGCAGCCGCTGGCCGGTGGAAAATCCAAGACCTGGGTGACCAGCGGACAGTTTGTCGCCGGCGCCAAGCTCGACGCCAACTGCAATATCGTGAGCGATGCGACCAACACCGAGCGCTTCGTCACCGACAACGAAGCGCTGTCCGGCAGCGCGATTCACTTCGCGCCCAGGCCGCTTGCCGATCCGTCGAGCCCGCGCAATCGCGGGTGCATGGGACAGAACATGGCGAACTGTTTGGCGACGCACTGGGACTATCAGGCGAGCGACATCCTTCGTTACTTCTACGGCCTCGACATCCAGTTCCCAGAGAGCATTGACCGCGATCCGCCGGCGCAATAGCGCGCGAGGAATTCGAGTACGAGCGATTTTGCGGACGGCGTCTATACTGCTGGGATGAAAATTCTGGTGGGGCTGTGCCTGTTGGTCTCTTCGGTCGCGATCGCCAAGCCTTTTGACGTGGATGAGGCGCTGCGGATGTTTCCAGCCGACGCGCAGAGCTTGGTCTCGATCGATTNNCGGAATCGATCCATTTGCCGATAGCGATGCGCTACTCCTGTCCATGGGAAGCGGTGGCGTCGAGCACGCGGACTTCGCCGCGATCGGGCGTGGTGGATTCGGTGCCGGCAAACTCGCGCAGTGCGTGAAGCTGCTGGCCCAGAAGAACCACTTGGTGACGCGCGCCTATTCCGGCAAGACGCTCCTCGTGACCAAGGGGCCACGTCCATCGGTGGCGGCGGCGCTCGACGATTCGACCGCGGTGTTTGGTAGCGAAAAGTGGGTCAAAAAGATCATCGATCTCAAACGGCGAGGCGGGAAGTCGAGCGAGCGTTTGGCGAGCTTGGTCAAGCGCGCTGATCTGACTGCTGCCGGTTGGGGCGTGGCTGCCCTGTCTGACATTTCGCGATCGGCGTTGCGCGCCCAAGTGCAATCGACCGTGCTGTCGAACGTTCGCACCGTCTGCGCCTCGCTCAGCTTGGACGACGGAGTTCTGGCTAAAGTATCGCTCGAAACTTCGGGCGCAGAAGAGGGAAAGTCGCTTCAGTCGGCCATCGAAAAAGAGATCGGCGAAGCCAAGGCCAGCCTGCAAATGCGTCTGCTCGGACTCAGTCAGTACTTGGACGGATTGAGCATATCGAGCGAGGGAACGATGGTGACCGGGGTGATGCGCCTGGCCGACCAACAAGTGAAAGATCTCATTGAGCGCACCAAGGCGCTACTCGATCTGGCCTTGCAGCCGCCGGCGGCGGACACGGGATCGAGCGGCGTACCGCGTTGAATTATTGAAGGATGGTGGAGGCGTTGGCGGGAATCGGAAACGGGCCGGTCAGCGCGGGCGGATCGGCGAGAACTTTGGCGTAGGCCGATTTGTCGACCTGCTCGATCCGCACGCCAATTCCGCGATCGGGTTTCACGTAGACGATGCGGCCAGCGACGCGCAGGGTTGCGTCGGATCCCGGAATCGGAAAATCCATCAAGATCGGATCGCCGGGGCGGTCGCTCGCCAACTGATCATGGAAGGAGTATCCGCTGGCGCTGATGTTACGAACCAGGCGCTGATAGCGATCTTCGCCGCGAATCTCGACCGCGAAAAATTCGGTGTTCATACGCGGAGCAATGCGTCTTTCCGACTCATTCATTATTCGACCCCCCGAATGAAGCGGAGTGTATAGACCTTTTTCTTGGTTGCCAACTAAACAAGGACAGCGTCGGATCACAACCGATCTGATACTTCCCCGAAACGCGATGGTGACCCGAGCACAAACAATCGATCGCAAACACCCGCGCGAGATCGCAATAGTCTCGATCGCGAATCGTCGTTGATGATAGCGCGCGCGAAACGTATAATAATTTTCGACAGCGACTGAATGCGTATCACGGTACTGACCTACGTTGAAAAAGAGGGCCTCGCCGACTATGACGGCGTGGTGGATCAGGTCGCGGACGCGCTGCGCGAATCGGGACACGAAGTATCGGTCCTTCCCATCTACAGTGATGTGCGCCGGCTCGTCGACGGCCTTGAGCAGAACAAGCCCGAGCTGGTCTTCAATCTGATGGAGATGTTCGGTGAGAATCTCTACGGCGACATCGATGTCGTCGGGCTGCTCGAGCTTCTCAACGTGCGCTACACCGGCTGCGGACCGGGCGCATTCTTCCTCGCGCAAGACAAGGCGGTGGCCAAGCGACTGCTCGCGTTCGAGGGAATTCAGTGTCCCAAGTTCATTGTCTTCACCAAGGAAGATGAAGAGCTTCCAGCGCGCGGCGATCTGCGCTTGCCGCTGTTCGTGAAGCCGGTGCGCGCGGACGCGTCGATTGGCATCGATTCGAAGTCGCTGGTGCACGACACGCGGCGAATGCGAAGACGCGTGACGCGCATTCACAAACGCTTTCGCGACGAGGCAATGGTCGAGGAGTACATCGAAGGACGCGAGTTCTACGTCGGTGTGCTGGGCAATCGAAAGGCGATCGCGCTGCCGCCCATCGAGATGGATTTTTCGGGGCTGCCGGAAGGTACCCCGCGCTTCCTCGATCGCAACGCCAAATTTGGCGAAGGCACCGCCGAGTTCGAGGGCACCAAGGCGAAGGTCGCCGAGATCGACGACGCGCTCAGAGACAAGCTGCAGAGCATCTCGGTGGCGGCCTATCGCGCGCTGAAAGTTCGTGACTATGGACGAGTAGATCTACGGCTCACCGATTCGGGCGAGCTCTACGTTTTGGAAGTGAACGCGAGCTGCTACTTGGAGAAGAACAGCGAATTCTCCCAAGCCGCTGCCGCCGCCGGCATGTCCTACCCAACGCTGGTCTGCCGCATCGTCGAGCTAGCCGTAGAACGCTACCAAAACGCCTAAGAGCGGGCCGTCAAAACCTGTGCTCTCGCCTGGCTTGCTGCGGGCCTCGTCTGCTGCGTTGCTCCTCCTTTAAATACCGTCGAGGTATTCGCGGTCGTCGCGCCTTGCAGCCGAGGCT
>PLXG01000096.1 GCA_003153195.1 Myxococcales bacterium | reverse complement strand
GCTCGACGCGCGAGCAGAACGGGCATTGGAAGTCGGAGAAGATGACCACCGTGACCGGCGCATTGTTCGGTCCTTTGATCGGCGCGTCGCCCACTTTAACGTCGACATGCTCCGGCGGTGCGGCAGCAGCTGCGGCCGCTGGCGGCGCTGACTTCGGCAGCGTGTTCAGAATTTCTTTGTAGAGCTTGTCCCGCGAAGTGCCCTTGGCCAGCAGCTGGTCGGCATGCTTGACCTCTTCGTCGATGATCTTCTTGAAGCTGTCGAACGGCTGTGCACCGACGAGCGGACGACCGTTGATGAAGAGCGACGGCGTGCCACTCGCGCCCAGCGCGGTGCCTTCCGAGGAATCTTTGTCGATCTGATCTTTGAAGGTGTGCTTGTCGAGCGCGTCCTTGAACTTGCCCATGTTGAGGCCGATGTCCTGCGCATACTTGTCGAGGTCGGCGCGCTCGAGCTTCTGCTGATTGGCGAACAGCTTGTCATGCATCTCCCAGAACTTGCCTTGTGCGTTGGCGGCCATCGCGGCCTCGGCGGCGAGCCGCGCGTGATCGTGGAACGGCAGCGGCTGATTACGGAACGCGATGCGCACGTCCTTGGGATATTTCTGCTCAACCTCTTTGATGGTCGGCACCACCTTCGAACAGAAGGGACATTGAAAGTCCGAATATTCAACGATGGTGACCTTCGCATCTTTCGGTCCGGTGATCGGCGTCCACGCGGCGAGCTCGGCCTTTTGCGGCGTTCCCGCTGGGGGCTCGTTGCCTGCCGCCGGCGCATCGCCACCCGGCTTCTTCACCGCCAGCAAGATCTCCTCGACCGATTTGCCCTGCTTGGCGAGGCTGGCGGTCTGAGTGATGATCGTCGGCGCGCGCGGGCAAGCCGGATCGTCCTTCTTGCACTTGGCGACCGAGCCGTGCGGACATCCGCAATCGCACGGTTTCTCGTTGAGTACTTTGAGCGCGGTGAAACGCTGCGCCGGCGTCATGCCCGCGAAGTCGGCGGTCGCACCGAAGTCGCCCTCTTTCAGCCACTCAGCGGGAATCGGTCCGGCAACCTGCGCGCTCGCGCTCGTCACCGTCTTCGCAGCGTCACCGCCGCCTGATCGTGAAAATTCACGACCAAACAAGAAGCCCACAGCCAAACCAGTGAGGAGTGCCCAAACGACGTTAGATTTCATGGCGGGGAATCTAGCACGAAATTCGAGAGGAGGCAGGTTCGATTCTAGTACTACTTGGTCACTTTTCGCCGTCGCGAGAGCGGCGAGACCGAAGAGAGACGGGCGCGTGAGGAGAGAGCAGCGCAGACGTGCCCATAGGCACGGCGAGCAGCGCAATGACGAGCCCGCCTGTCGCAGCGAGAGGATCGACGCTCGCAGCAGGCGAAAAGTGACCAAGTAGTACTAGGGTCTGTCCTCAAAGTCCGGACCGAGTCGAGCGAAGTCCGCAGCCCGGATCGCAAGGAGCGACGAGCGAGGTTACTGGTGGTAACTAAGCGAGGAGCGACGCAGCGAGCCGCGGCGAGGACGAGTTCGACGACGGGAGGACTTTGAGGACAGACCCTAGTCAGCAGCGACTTCGACCCGTCGGCCAGTCAGCCGCATCAGGCCGAAGTAGAGACAGGACGAAAGCCCAAATCCGACGAACCAGGCGTAGTCATAGAGTCGCGCCATCGACGGCAAAAAGATGCCCGACCAGGCCACCGCACTGCCCACCACCGTCGCCACCACCGCGCGCCAGCTCCAGCCGCGGTATTCGCCTTCGGCGCGATAGAGATCGGCGAGTACCAGGTGGCGCTTGCGCACGAAAAAGTAGTCGGCGATAAGCACCCCGGCGATCGAGCCGAGTCCGCCCGAGTATCCAATCAGCCAATCGAAGATGTGGCCCGACGCGAGCAACTTCCACGGCATCATCAGAATGCCGACGATACCGGTGATCAGCCCGCCGCGCGCGAAGGTGATGTGCCGCGGAAACGCATTGGCGAAATCGTTGGCAGGTGAAACCACGTTGGCGGCGATGTTTACGCTCAACGTGGCAATGACGATGGTGAACATCGAGATCGCGACCAGCCAGGGTTCGCTGAACTTGCCCACCAGCTCTACCGGATCCCAAATCGCTTTGCCGTAAATAATGGTGGTGGCCGAGGTGATGACCACGCCCATCCCGGCGAAGAGGGTCATGGTGGTCGGTAGCGCCACAACTTGTCCGACCATTTGCTCGCGCTGCGAACGGCCGAAGCGGGTGAAGTCGGGCATGTTGAGCGAGAACGTCGCCCAGTAGCCGATCATCGCAGTCAAAGAGGGAACGAAGATCGGCCAGAAGCTGGCCAGGTCGTGGAATTTTCCTTCGCGACTCATGATGGTGCCGAGCCCGTGCGCGCGCGAAATCGCCCAAGCCACCAAGAGCGCGGTCATCACCATCACGAAGGGCGCGGCGAAGTTTTCGACTTTGCGCAAGAGGTCCATGCCTTTGTAGACGATGACGATGTTTAGTCCCCAAAACAGCAGGAACGAAATCCATTCGCCGGGCAGATGGTCGGCAATGGGGCCGCCGAGCGCGGTCGCCCAGCCCGGCCACAGCGCGCGGAAAAATGTGTTGAGCGCTTCGCCGCCAATCCAGCACTGAATTCCGAACCAGCCGCAGGCCACCAGCGCTCGCATCAGCGCCGGCAAGTTTGCGCCCGATGTGCCGTAAGCCGCGCGCGCATACACCGGAAACGGAATTCCGTATTTGGTGCCGGCGTGCGAGTTGGCCAGAATCGGAGCCAACACGATAATGTTTCCGAGCAGCACGGTGCCGAGCGCCTGCCGCCACGACATTCCCTTTTCGATCAGCTGCGCGGCGATCATGTAGGTGGGAATGCAGTGCGCCATCGAGATCCACAGCGCCGCAAAATTGTAGGTGGACCAGTTGCGATCTTTCACGCGAACTGGCGCGAGATCTTCATTGTAGAGCGTGCTCGCTACGAGCGACGCTTCGGTCAGCTCGTCGAGCTCCACTCGTCCATCTGAATGCGCAATCTCGGCCATGGGTCACTCCACTACCATCTAGCCTAATGATTTTACAGGTGAAATATTGAACACCGCGAAAACCGGATTTAGGTGGCAGATACGAGGAGGATTTTGGGTTTTCGCGGTCTTCAAAAACACGTCTATTAAATCGGAGGTTTAGATCCTAGTACCTCGCCACCGAGATTTTGATCGGTTGGCCGAGGCGCCAAGGGCGCCGTCGGGTCGAAGTCGACCCGCGAGCAAGGGGGAGGCTCGGCGGGCTGCGCCCGACGAGGGGGATGGCACGTCCCCTTAGATCGGCTAGTACCTCGCCTCGGCGAACCTTTGCTTTTGAACCCGTCATTTTCTCTGTGGCGAGGTACTAGTGGAGTGACCCCTCGTCCGCGATTGAAAGAGCGTCGTCGAGCGCCGCCAGGCCTTGGTCGAGCTCCGCATCATTAATGATGAGCGGTGGCGCAATCACCAGGTGACTCACCCAGCCAAGACAGCTCACGCCACTGGCCATCATCTTGGCGGTGACCTGATCGAGGAGAAGCGGCTTGCCGGCAAACTTCTCCGCTGGAGTGGCGAACGGCGTTTTCTGCGCGCGATCTTTCACCAGCTCGACCGCGTAGAAAAGTCCCCGCCCACGCACGTCGCCAATCGATCGATGCTTCTCTTTGAGCGCCGCCAGTTTGCGACCGAGCTTTTCGCCCATCTCACGCGAGCGCTGCAAAAGTCCGAGTCGCTTGTATTCGCGAATCGCCGCCACCGCTGGACCGAGCGTGATCGGATGCGCTTCATAGGTGTGGCCGTGCGCGAAGAAATTCTCGTCGAAATATTTGGCGATCTCTTCGGTGGTGGCAGTGAGTCCAAGTGGAACGTACGCACCAGTGATACCCTTGGCGGTGGTGAGGATGTCGGGAACGACGCCGTCGTGGTCAACCGCGAACCAATCGCCGGTACGGCCCCAGCCGGTCATGACTTCGTCGGCGATGAGCAGCACGCCATGCTTCTTGGTGATGTCGCGAATCTTCTGCAGATACCCCTTCGGCGGAACCAGCACGCCGTTGGTGCCGACGATCGGCTCGAGGATCATCGCCGCGACGTTGCCTTCGCGCTCGATCATGTACTCGGTATAGTCAGCACACGCCAGCGCGCAGTCGGGATACTCATGCTTCATCGGACAGCGATAGCAATTCGCATCCGGTGCGAACACCGTGCCCGGCACCACCGAGCCCGATTCTTCCGCCGGCCAGCGACGAAAATCGCCGGTGAGCGAAACCGATCCCGAGGTCGCGCCGTGATAGCTGGCGTAGCGCGAGATGATCTTGTGCTTGCCAGTGTACATCCGCGCGATCTTGATCGCCGCTTCGTTGGCCTCTGTTCCGCTGGTGGTGAAGAAGAATCTGGTCAGCCCTTTCGGCAGCACGTCAAGCAACTCTTTGGTTAGCTCCGAACGCGCGCGCGTCGTGTAACCGGGCGCGATGAACGCCAGCTCTTCCGCCTGCGCCTTGATCGCGTCGATGACCGCGCGATTTTGATGCCCGAGGTTCGAGCACATCAGCTGGCTCGAAAAGTCGAGGTACTTCTTGCCACTCGAGTCGGTGAAGTAACAACCTTCGGCCGAGACGATGTTCAGGGGATTCCATCCCTTTTGCCGACGCCAAGTGCCGTAGGTGTGTTTCGCCGAAAGCTCTCTCACTTCATCCATGATATTTTCCTTATGACTTGAGCGCGCGTTCGACGCGCTCTCTGAGTTTGATCGCCTGCGCGCGTTCAGCGCTCGGAAGCGGCGCGGCTTCGATGACGAAGATCGCCGAGCGAATTCGGTTGAGCTGCGTGAGCGCTTCGAGGCGCTTGAGCTGTCCACTGCGCAACGTGGCGATCTCGCCCTTGAGCGAGCGTGCTTCTCGCGACTGTCCCGCGATCTCCAAAAGGATCGAGAGCTCGTCCACTGCCGACGCCAATTCTTGATTCTTTTCCATCGTTCTCATTCACATCCTTTAAAGCGCGAACGTTCCACGGCGCAAAAACTGTCCGCGCCCTTTTTTGCCCAAGGTTTTGCCTTCATCGATGATGAGCTCGCCACGCGAAAGCACTTGTGACGGTGCGCCGATCACGGTCTTGCCTTCGAACGGCGCATAGTCCGACTTCATGTGCAGATTCTTGTGCGAGAGCTCGAACTTCTTGTTCGGATCCCACACCACCACGTCGGCATCCGCGCCAATGGCGATGGTTCCTTTGCGCGGATAGAGGCCAAAAATTTTGGCCGGCGCAGTGGCGGTGATGTCGACAAAGCGGTTGAGCGAGATGCGTCCGTCGCGCACGCCCTCATACAAAAGATGCAACCGCGTCTCGATGCCGGGCATGCCGTTTGGAATCTTGGAGAAGTCGCCGCGGCCCAGCTCTTTTTGTCCCTTCATGCAGAACGGACAGTGATCGGTAGAGACCACCTGTAGATCGTAATTGCGCAGACCGCGCCACAGATGATCGTGATGGTGCTTAGGGCGCAGCGGCGGCGTGCAGACGTATTTCGCTCCTTCGAACTCGTCGCCAGGTTTTCCGCGCATGTCGTCTTCCGACAAGAACAGATATTGCGGACAAGTCTCCGCGTACGCCGGCAGTCCACGATCGCGCGCTTCCATCACGCGCTCAAGTGCGCGCTGCGCCGAGAGATGCACGATATACACCGGAACTTTGGCCATCTCCGCCAGTGCAATCGCGCGCTCGGTGCCGGTGGCCTCGGCCACCTCAGGACGAGTGAGCGCGTGATAGATCGGCGCAGTGTGTCCCTGCTTGAGCGCCCGCTCGACCATCACGTCAATCGGCAAACCGGTTTCGGCGTGCATGCAGATGAGCGCGCCGAGCTCGCCAGCGCGAAGCATGGCGCGAAAGATCGATTGATCGTCGAGCAAGAGCACACCCGGATAGGCCATGAACAGCTTGAAACTGGTGACACCCTCTTTGACCAGCGCGCCCATCTCTTCAAGCACCGGCGGCGGAACGTCGGTGGCGATCATGTGAAACGCATAGTCGACCAGCGTCTTGCCCTCGGCCTTTTGATGCCAAGTGTCGAGCGCCTCGCTAAGCGAGCCACCCTTCTTCTGAATCGCGAAGTCGACGATGGTGGTGGTACCGCCATGCGCTGCTGCCAACGTGCCGCTTTCGAAATCGTCGATCGAGTTGGTGCCGCCAAACGGCATGTCGAGATGGGTGTGCGCGTCGATTCCACCGGGGATGACGTACTTGCCTTTGGCGTCGATGGTCTTGTCGGCTTGGCCGAGCTTGGTGCCCGGCTGCGTCAGCGCTTCGATCTTGCCGCTTTCGATCCAAACGTCTGCGGCGAAGGTGTCCGACGCCGTCACGCACGTTCCATTTTTAATGAGGGTTCTCATTCGTTCTCCTAATCGGGAATGGTACAGAAGCCGGTCGAGCCACCCGACGGATAGGCCACGCAGATGCCGCAGCTGTTGTCTGGTCCACAGCCATCGGTAGCGCCGGGCGCACACACGATCATTCCGCCATCTGATTTCAGTGCGGTGCAAATGGAATAGAGATCGGGCGTAACCGTGAGGTCGGCCGCCATATCCATCGGCCCGACAAGACTCGCATCGTCACTACATGCGATGAGCCCCACCGAGAACAGCACGACCATTAAGGTTCGCATGGCACAACTCCACTGACAGAGCCTTTGAGGACTTCCTTACCGTGCTGATTGGTAATCACGAAGATGGCCGACAGCGAGTCATATTTCTCGTCGCGCGCTTCGACTTTTTCGGCGTGAACGACGCACGTGGCAGTGTCGCTACTCCACATGGGACGCAGAAATTCAAAATGCATTTCACGCGCAAGGAAGTTGATCGAACCGCCCACTTCAGTCGCCAGCGTCGCGGTCAAAAGTCCCTGCAACATCACGCGGCCCTGCGCGTCGGGCTGGACGTGATGTCTGCCAAGATCGCCGGAAATCTTCCCGAACGACTCGACGTCTTCTCGGGTGAAAGTGCGCGTGCGCGAAAACGTCTGCCCGGTGGTGATCTTCATCGCATCACCTGTTTGCGGATTGCATTCTTCAGATCGATCCCGCCGCGACGCAGCGCTTCGAGATAGGTCACGTCGCGATGTTTGCCGACCAGCATGGCGTAGTAGGCCGCGGCCAAATACCAAAACGCCATCAAGCTGGCCTGCAATCGATTGTCGCTCGGCACATAGTCCCAGGCGAAAAGCGCATGGGTCAGGAGCACGAACAGCGCAGCGAGCGCGGTGAACGTGAGCAAGCTATAGAGCGATCCTACGGCGGGGTTCATGGGGAGTCGCTTGCGGAATCGACGGTCAACAGTCGACGGTTAACGGTGTCGACGGATCCTAAAACTGTCGACTGTGAACTGTCGACTGTCGACCTCTCTCTCATATGTCCTTCACCATGTCGCCGTAGCTGTCCGGGCGACGGTCGCGGAAGAATTGCCAGGTACGGCGGACCTCCTCGATCACATCGAGGTCGAGATCGGCCACCACCAGCTCGTCCTTGTCTTCCGACGCTTCGGCTACGAACTTGCCGCGCGGATCGACGAAGTAGGACGAGCCGTAGAATTTTCCGATGCTCCACGGCGCTTCGGTGCCGACGCGATTGATACAACCCATGTAGTAGCCGTTGGCCACCGCGTGCGCGGGCTGCTCAAGCTTCCAGAGATATTGAGAGAGGCCCTTCACCGTCGCCGACGGATTGAAGACGATTTCGGCTCCATTGAGGCCGAGGATGCGCGCGCCGTCCGGGAAGTGCCGGTCGTAACAGATATACACGCCGACCTTCGCGTACCTCGTCTGGAAGACGGGGTAGCCAAGGTTGCCGGGTTTGAAGTAGAACTTTTCCCAGAAGCCGGGCGCGCAGTGAGGGATGTGATTTTTACGATAGATTCCGGCCAGCGAGCCGTCCGCGTCGATCACGGCCGCGGTGTTGTAGTAAGTGCCGGTGGTCGGAGTCTCGTAGATAGGGGAGACGATGACCATCTTGTGCTTCTTGGCGAGCTTCCGCATCAGCTTCGTCGTCGGTCCGTCGATCGGCTCGGCCGTGTCGTACCACTTGTTGTCCTGTTCGGCGCAGAAGTAGGGCCCGTAGAAAATTTCCTGGAGGCCGATCATCTGGACGCC
>PLXG01000483.1 GCA_003153195.1 Myxococcales bacterium | reverse complement strand
CGATGAGCTCGTCGCGCTCGCACGCTTCGGAGATCTCGTCCCAAACTTTCAGACGATCAGCCTTCTCCTTCGACAGCACGCAGAGACCGTTCTCGTTCTCGCGCGCTTCGAGGTAGATGTCGACCTGCTCGCCCTCTTTGATGGTGACTTTGCCGTCGGCGCCGAGGAACTCCTCGAGAGGAACCTGGCCTTCCGACTTGTAGCCGATGTCGATGACCACGTAGTCCTTCGTGATCTGGATGACGCGACCATGAACGATCGCCCCCTCCTTGATGTCTTCTTTTTTGATGCTCTCTTCGAACATCGCGGCAAAGGACTCTTCGCCGGCTCCGGAGGTTTCGTTCATTTCATGCATTTAAAAAAAGTGCTCCCTTCAAATCTTTTTGGCCTCTATCCGAGGGTCCAAAAGCAGGTGCGAAACTTAGTGGGTCCGGTCACTTGGGTCAAGGGAAACCTCGAACTTTCGCCTGACCTTGGATTCGAGCAGCGCGATGACCTCCTCGAGCTGTAGGGCCGAGCTATCGATGAGCTCGGCGTCGGGCGCCTGCTTGAGCGGCGCGGTTTCTCTACTGGAATCACGCAGATCGCGCTCTTGCATCTCGCGCAGGGTCTCGGCCAAGTCGACTGCAACGCCCTTTTGCTTGAGCTCGTCGTAGCGACGACGGGCACGAACCTCGGGGCTGGCGGTGAGGAAAAACTTACAGGGCGCATTTGGGAGGACGACCGTCCCAATGTCGCGGCCCTCGACGACGCAGCCGCCAGCGGTCGCCAAGCGACGTTGTAGATCGAGCAACGCCGCGCGCACTTGGGGATGCGCCGATACCGTGGATGCGCCTTGCGAGATCTCCGGCGTGCGAATCGCCCGCGAAACATCTTCGCTGCCGAGCCAAACGCGGCCGGCTTCGTCGAAACGAATCGGCAGACCCATGGCGACGATGCCGAGCGCCGGTCCATCGTCCCAGGCCACGTCGGCGCGACGGGCTTTGAGCGCAACCGCGCGATAGATGGCGCCGGTGTCGAGGAGAAAATATCCCAGTCGCCGCGCCAGCTCGCGAGCCACCGTCGATTTTCCTGCGCCTGCGGGACCGTCGATTGCGACCGCGAAACCTTTTGCTTCGGAGCTCACGAGCCGACGCTTCTACCTTAGGTGGTAGGGAGCAAGCAAGGCGTACCCGCCTCTGCTAGACTAACCTGGCCCATGCGAACGACCGTCTCGCGCGGAGGTCGAAAGTTCGTCACCGCCGTGCTCGCCTGCAACCTTTGGCTTTTGGCGGGAGTGGTGCCGCTTTGGCTCGGTCGTCCGCTCGCCCGCTCGGGCGCGGCGCCGACTTTTTCGGCGTGGGGACTTTTGGCGATCGCGCTGATCGCCCTCGGCATCGGACTTCGTCAAAGGCTGGCGCCGCTTCTGCTCATTGGTTTTCCGGTCGCCACCACCGCGCCGCTCGTGCTCTTTCGTGGAGCGATCCTCGATACAGTGCTCACCCCGTCGGCCTTGATCGGAGGCGCTCTGGCGCTGGCCCTCTATCTGCTCGCGGCCAGCAGCTATTTAGAAGGTGGGCTGGCGTCGAAATTCACCAGCCAGACCCGACCAGTGACGTGGCCTTCGCGCTGGCATTCGCGACTGCGGGTGTATCGTCTGCTCACCTGGGTGGCCATCGCCATGCCGCTTTTGCTGGTGGGCACCGGGCTGGTGGTTTTGGAGAAATTTCCGCCGTCGAGCCGAACGCTCCTTCTGATCGTGATTGGACTGCTCTGGTTCGTGGTCTACTCCTCCTATGTGCTGGAGCCGCTGCGCGCACATCAAAAGCGCGATCCCGAGCTCACGCGCCGTCTCGACGCCAAGCAGAGGCGCTGGTTTGGATCCGGCCGGCGATGAGGCGCCCGTTCTTCGAGTTTCTGGCGCTGCTGTTTTACGCCTCCAGCGCAGCGCTGTTCTTCGAAGGGGTGCGCTTCCTCGGGCGCCACGACTACGCGGCCGCTACCCTGCTCGGAATTTTCGGCGTCGCAGTCATCCACCTCGCCGCGGAAATGGCGCGGCTCGCGCTCCTGGATCGCCCGTGATCCGCATTCCGATCGCGATCCTGATCGCCGCTGCCGTTGAGCTCACTCCGAGCCCGTCCAAAAATGACACGGTGGTAGCGACCGTCGATGGGCGACCGATCTTCGCTTCCGCCGTTGCGCTGCAAGCGGCGGCCAAGCCGTCGTCGGCCAAGGAGGCGCTCGACGATCTGATCTCCGCCGAAGCGCTGGTGTCGGAAGCAAAGCGCCGCGGGCTCGATCAATCGAGCGAGGTGGTCGAGGCGGGCAAGGTCGCGCTCGCCTACGCGCTGCTTCAGACCTTCGAAAAAGAGGTGACCAAAGCGCAGCTCGACGGAGCGAGCATTCGGCGCGCCTACGATCGATTCAAACCGGAGCTCGATCATTCGCGGCAGATCGACGTGTGGCACATCCTAGTTCCGCTCAAAAAGGACGCGCTTCCAAGCGAGATCGATTCCGCGCGCAAGATCGCCGACGAAGTCGAACGCAGAGCGCGTGAACTCACCGACCTCCAATCCTTCCAATCGATCGCAGTCAACCTGCGCGACGCGAGCGGTGCGCCGCTGCACTGCGAGGAGATCACCACCGAGCGCGACGGTTGGACGCTGACCAGCTTCTCGCATCCCGCGTTCGATCAGCTGAAGAATCCGGGCGATGTCTCGACGGTAATTCGAACCGACTACGGATTTCACGTGCTGTATTTGGTGGGTTACATTGAGCCGCGCCACCTCTCGCTGAAGGACGCAGAGCCGCTTTTGCGCGAGCGACTTTTCCCCAGCTTTCAGCGGCGAGAGTTCGCCCGTTTCATCGAGCAGCTGAGCACCGCGCACGCCGTCCGCACATTTCCCGAGCGACTGTCGGAATGAGCATCTTCGGCGACATCCTCAAAGCCGCGCTCGAGCCGATCAAGGCCGCCAAGACAGCGGTGTTTGCCGACGGAGACGGTGAAGCGATCGACGAGTGGTCGCGGGACGAGAGTCAGGACGAGGCGCGCTTCATGGGCGCGCACTGGGGCGTGATCCTGAGTCAGACCTTCGACGCGGCTGAACGAACCGGGATGGGCACGGTGCTCGAAATCACCATCCATGGTTCCAACGACAACGTGATCATCCTCGGGGTGCGCGAGCGATTCTACTTGGCACTCTCCGCAAAAGTGAAAGAGCCGCTCTTTCGGCTCAAACGAATCCTGGCTGGTGTGCGGCGCCAGATCTCGGAGGAGATGTGAACCGTCGCTCCCCGCGATTTGTCGGAGTTTTCGCCGCGGCCGCGATCACCCTCGGTGGCCAAATCGCCCACGCCTCCACCGACTACGATCTCGCATCCACCGAATGGAACGGTCTCTCCGACTTGGCCAACGAAGCGCACACAGTCGGCTGCCTCATCGAATCGCGCTCGGAGCTCGACTGGGCCAAGCTCGACGGCCACGACGCGCTCTGGTTCGTCTACCCGACCAAAGAGGTCGATCCGCAAAATTTGCGACGCTTTCTCATCTCCGGTGGACGCGCCGTCATCGCTGACGATTTCGGCCGCGCCGGCGCCGCGCTCGACGCGCTCGAGATTCACCGTTTTCAAGACAGCGAGAGCTTGCCCGACAATGTGCCGCGCTTTCATGAATCACCGGGACTGCCCATCGCGACCCCGTCGCTGCTCACCGCGCTCGGACGATCGACCGACTCGCTGGTAGCAAATCACCCGTCGCTCCTTTCGACGGTGCATCCGGCCACCTTTCAGTTTTTCCCCGGTGGTGGACTGGTGGTGGAGGGCAAGCTCGGCCGCGGTGATTTCGTGGCGCTCGGCGATCCGAGCCTGCTCATCAACAACATGATGGCCATCGACGGAAATCGGCGGTTCGTCCGCGCACTGGTGCAAGAGAGTTGCCGCTCAGTTCAAGATCGAATCGTGGTGGTGAGCGGACCGTTTCGTTCCGTCGGCGAACCGGTCGATACGCTGCCGCATGGACCCGTAAACATGCGTTCGCTGTCCGAGCGTGTGAACGGTACTCTCTTAGGAATGAACCGGGCGCTCGAAGAGGATTGGGAGAGCTACGGAAATCCGCTGTTCGCCGCCGCCTTCGCCACCGGGCTGCTCCTCATTTTTCTGCGCGTGTTTCCTGCCCGTCAGAAGCTCACTGGACATTGGCTGGGCGCGGCTCGCTCTCGTCAGATCGCCCAGACAGAGGACCTCGGACCGGCGCTGGCAGAAGAAGTTTTCGCACGCGTTCAGGCCGTGCTGCCCGAGGTGTTCTCGGTGCGAAAGCTCGCGCCTGCCGCGGTCGCAAAAGAGATGCGCAGGCATTTTTCCGATGAGGTGGGCGTGCTCACCGGCGATTTGTGGCGTGAGATTCGACGCTCCGAAAATCCGCTGTTCGCCGCACTCACCGGCCCGATCTCGGGTCGCAGGCTTTCGCGCATGCACCGTTTGGCGAGCGACCTGTTCGCCCTGATCGAGAGGAACTGATGTCGACCCACCGCATCGAACCAAACGCGCTGTCCGAGATCTCCGCGCTCGCCACCGAACTGGTGAAGGAAGTATCGCGCGCCTACTTTGGCGGCGCCGCGCCCATCGAGCTCATCCTCACCTCGCTCATGGCGCGTGGCCACGTGCTCCTCGAAGGTGTACCCGGGATCGCCAAGACCACGCTGTGCAAGGCGTTCGCCAGCTCGCTCGGCTGCAGCTACCGGCGCATTCAATTCACGCCCGATCTCTTGCCGTCGGACATCACCGGTACTTTCGTTTTTCAAGGACGCGATTCGACGCGCGCGGGGGAATTCGTGCTGCGTGAAGGGCCCATCTTTGCGCAGGTAGTGCTGGGCGATGAGATCAACCGTGCACCGGCCAAGACCCAATCGGCGCTACTCGAAGCGATGCAGGAGCGACAGGTCACCATCGACGGCCAGACCCGCGCGCTGCCGCCGCCATTTCTGGTGCTCGCCACGCAAAATCCTATCGAGCACGAGGGCACCTATCCGCTTCCCGAGGCGCAGGTCGATCGCTTTCTGATGAAGATCAAGCTCGGCTACCCGACCAAAGAGGCCGAAAAGCAGATGCTGCGGATCTATTCTTCGGTGAAGGATGAGATCGCCACCAGGCAGCTGCTCAATCCGAACACCATCGTGCGCATTCAAGAGCTGGCCGATCTGGTTCATATCGAGGAAGAGCTGCTCGACTACGTGCTCGAGCTGGCGCAGTTCACTCGCACCCATCGCCGCGTCGCCATCGGCGCATCGCCGCGCGCCAGCCTTCAGCTGGTGAACGCCGCCAAGGCGCAGGCGTTGCTTTCCGGTCGCGACTACGTACTTCCCGACGATATTCGCGTGCTCACACCGTTCGTGTTTGGACATCGGGTGATCATGAGCCCCGAGGCGGAGCTCGAAGGTCACGGCGAAGGTGTAGTGATCAGAGAGGCGCTCGATCGCGTGCCCTATCGGAAATCGGCGGGCTCTGGACCGCAGGCGGGCTAGCCGAATGAGCGATCCGCAATGAACGATCGAATACCCTCGCCGAACGGTCGCCCGCCGTCGCTCACCGCGCGCGGGCAGATTTTCTTTCTGAGCGGCGGCGTGCTGGTGGTCTTGGGCGCACTCCAGTCTTCGTCGGCGCTGGTGGTGTTCGGACTGGGCGCGCTGACCGCGCTATCGGTGGTCTACGTTTCGTTCTATCCATCGTCCGTGCTGTTGTGGCGGCGCTTCGTCGACTTCAGCTGGGGAATCGAGCGCAGCGAATCGGGTGCGCTGATCGTAGGCCGGCCCTTTCGCGTACAGGCGGTCCTTCGCTGCCGTGCGCCGCGAGCGCTCGGCCAGGCTGAGCTGCGAGTGCTCTCGTCATCGGCGCTGCAAGCGGAAGATCCGGGTCCGATCGATTTGCGCGCCGAAACGCAGATCACCATCGACTTCGCGGTTCGTCCGCTCGGGGTCGGCTCCTGGTTTCTTCACGGCGCCGCGCTCACCCTCACCGATCGCTTCGGGCTGGTCGGGACCGAGGCCTATTTCGCTAGCCCCCTCGAGGTGAAGATCTTTCCCCGCCCTCAACCTTCGCGCCTCAGCCGGCTCGACGCCGCGCTCGAACGGACGAGCGGCGCGCCGCAAGATCAGATCGGCCCGCGCCCACTCTACCGTCGAGGTCCGGGCGGCGATTTGCGCGAGCTGCGCGATCACGTACCCGGCGATCCGTTCAAACACATCGCGTGGAAGGCCACCGCGCGGACCGGCAAGCTGATGGTGCGCGAGGTGGAGACCGAGACCCTGCTCACCCACTTGCTGGTGCTCGATGTCGGCTCGACCATGCGCGCGGGTGCGCCCGGCCAGACCAAGCTCGATCAGGCCATCGATCTCGCCTGCGGCTATGCTACGCGCGCAATCGCGGATGGAGATCGCGTCGGCTTGGTGCAATGGGGCGGAGACGCCATCGACCTCTTGGCACCGAGTGACGGCCCGATTCAGCGACTGCGCATCACCGATCGGCTGCTCAGCGCGGCCAGCGCGCCACCGATGGACGCGAACGGAAAATCGGCGGTGATCACCGATACCGAGCTGGTCGAACAGGTCGCGCAATATCTCCTTTATCAAGAGGGCATCGATGCGCGGATTCGGCGCACCCCGGCCCTCGATGACCCCTCGTGGGCGCATTTATCGACAGGAACTTCCGGCGCGCTCTACGACGCACGCATCATCGAGGCGGCCATCAACGCCCGCCCCGAACGGGGAGGGCTCATCGCATTTTGCCGCGCGCACGGAATCGAGCTGTCCTCGCAGCCGTCCCACCGCGCCGAGCTCGAGTCTACGCGCGAAGAGCGTCGCGAGATCGAAAAGGCCAAGGGACTCAAGACCGCGCTCGAGATGGTGGCGCGTTCTCGCGGGCGGCAGCGCATCATCGTGATTTCGGATTTCGAAGGCATCGAGTCGGGGCTGAGGGAGGTCGCGCGCGCGATCGGGCTGTCGCGCAAGCGCGGCCATCAGCTGGTGTTCGTGCTCACACCGGAGCACGCGTCTTTGCGATCCACCGATGAGGCGCCATGGAAGCGCGACATCGTAAGATGGCGCACCGCCCGTCGAGAACGATCGATTTTGCAGAAGATCTCGGCGCTCGGCGTGCGCACCATCGCGGATTTGGCACGCCATGCGGGCGAGCTCACCTTCGGTACCGATCTGGAATTCTTGAGCCGGCCGGAATGGACGACGCTGCGGGATGCCTATGGGCTCAACTTTCGGGCGCAACGATCCTACACCCCGACCTTCATGTATCGGGCGATCGACAGCGCCGATGTGGACGTCATCACCGCCTTCTCCAGCGACGGCCGCATCG
>PLXG01000038.1:5368-5534 GCA_003153195.1 Myxococcales bacterium | reverse complement strand
GCCACGCACGCGCCCGCTTGGCACTGCAGTCCGGCCGCGCACGCGTTTCCGCAAGCGCCGCAATTCAGATTCGAATTTTGTGCATCGACGCAAACTCCGCTGCACAGCATGCCCGCGTTCGGGCAGCCACACACGCTTCCGGTGCAGGTCTGTCCGCCGGTGCACG
>PLXG01000038.1:0-5332 GCA_003153195.1 Myxococcales bacterium | reverse complement strand
CAGGTGCCGCAGTTGTTCGGATCGACGGTGGTCTTCGCACAGTAGTTGGTCGGCGAAGCGCCGCACGCGGTGTAGGTCGAGCCGCAGCTGGCCACGCACGCGCCCGCTTGGCACTTGAGACCCGCACCGCAAGTTTTGCCGCACAAGCCGCAGTTCGCATTGTCGGTTTGGAAGTTGACGCAGGTTCCGCTGCAGACGTTGGTTCCCGTCGGGCAGGCGCAGGTGCTGGTGCTGCAGAATTGTCCGTGCGGGCAGGCAGTGCCGCAGGTGCCGCAGTTGTTCGAATCTTTAGTGGTGTCGGCGCAGTACGATCCGCCCGCCGACGAGCAGGCGCTAAATCCGGTGGCGCAATTGGGTACGCAGCCGGTCGCCGAGCACGAGGTACCGCCCGGACAAATGTTGCCGCAGGCGCCGCAGTTTTGCGGATCAGCGGTGAAGTTGGTGCACACCGTGGTGCCGCCCGCGCCGGAGCAGGCGTTGGGAGTACCGCCGGCGCACGCACAGCTGCCGGTCGCGCAGGCCTGGCCGGCCGCGCAGATGTTTCCACAGGTTCCGCAATTGTTGATGTCGCTGACCGTGTTCGCACAATAAGAGGAGGAGCCGACGGTGCAAGTGGTGAACGTCGTCGCGCAGGTGGGCGCGCAGGTTCCCATCGCGCAGACCGTGCCGCCCGGGCAGACGTTTCCGCAGCCACCGCAATTGTTCGAGTCGCCCATGAAATTGACGCACACGCTGCCGCACACCGAGAGTCCTTGCGTGCAAGTACACGTGCCCTGCTGACAGCTCATGCCGGAATCGCACAGCACGCCGCAGCCGCCGCAGTTCACGTTGTCGGTTTGGGTGTTGAAGCAGCCGGTGCCGCCGAGAAGTGTCTGACATGCGGTGGCGGTGCCGTTGCATCCGCAGGTACCCATGGCGCAGATCTGTCCGGTCGGGCACGGCGACGCGCAAGCGCCGCAGTTGAGCGCATCGCTGTTCAGATCCGAGCAGTAGGGATCGCCGATCATCGGCGTACACATCGTTTCGGTGGTGGTACAGCTCGCTTGGCAAGTTCCTTGGCTACAGACTAGGCCGGTGTCGCACGGCGTGCCGCACGCGCCGCAATTGGCGGTCGAGGTGTTGAGATCGACGCAATTCGAATTGCAAGAAGTGAGACCCGTCGAGCAGGCGCACACGCCCATGTTGCAAACTTGTCCCGAGCTGCAAATCACGCCGCATCCACCGCAGTTGTTGCTGTCGGAGTTGACGTTGGCGCAGGACATGGTGACGCCGTCCGATCCAGTGCACAGAACGTCGCTCTGAATGCAGCCGCAAACGCCATCGGTGCAGACCTGGCCGTCGCCGCAAACCACGCCGCAGTCGCCGCAGTTTTGCTCGTCGGTGGAGGTATCGCGACATGATCCGTCGCAATCGGCCATGCCCTCTTGACAGCTGGTCGCGCACACGCCGGCCGAGCACACCTGTCCCGCGGCGCAGACATTTCCGCAGGCGCCGCAGTTGAGCGGATCGACCTGAACGGCGTGACAAGCATCGGGGCACGAAATTTCATCGCGACCGCAAATGCCCGACGAGCTCGAGCTCCCGCCGCAGCTCACGGCAAAGAGTGCGGTCGCGAAGAGATAGGCTAAGCGTAGGCGAAGCAACATCGGGTCCTCCCTAGGTCGCCCACTCACACGCGGCAGGCGCTTCATTTTCGCATCGTTCAATCGCTACCGTCAATGCCGTCGATGCATTATCGACACAATTGTCGAAACCACTTCGCGATTGGGTCAGGTTTGTGCCTGACCGCACACGAAATCGTAAATCTCGACGAAAAGTCGGTCAAAAGTGCCCAGCTCGAGAAGGTGAGTGACGCGAAGTGCGAAGAAGATTCAGCGAAAAATGCGGCGCTACGAGATGGTGCCCCAGCTCTGCTTGGTACGTCTCATATGCTGATAAATTTTTAGGTTTGCAATGAAGTAGAACGCGCTCTCGAGGTAGTTTCCCTTCGGCGGCGGCGTCATCCGACGGAAAATGTTGGGCAGACTATAAAAATCCTTATAGAGCCAGTCGAATCCCTTCATCATTTCTTCGGGCGTCATGTGGGTAGGCTGGATGAGAGGTGATCCATAGTCGTACTTGTTCCACTCTTTGGTGAGAATGCGCCCGGCCTTCTGCATATCGTCGTAGTACTTCGTTCCTGGATACGGGCAGGGCGTGAAGAGCTTCAAGAAGGTGAGCTTGTTCTTCACCAAAAAGTCGCGCGTCTTTTCGAAGCTGGCGGTGGTGTCTCCGTCGAGACCGACCATCATGAGCGCGATGACCTGAATTCCTTTGGCGCGAATCTTCGCCAGATCTTCGTCGAAGCGCTGCGCTTTATTAAAGCCCTTATCGATTTGTTCGAGGTTCTCTTGCGTCACCGACTCGAGTCCGATGGAGAGCGAGCGGCAGCCGGAGCGCGCAGCCAGATCGAGCAGCTCGTCGTTGCGCGCTATATTAATGGTCATCTGCGACGCCCACTCCATCTTCAGCGGGATCATCGCCTTGAACAGCTCTTTGGCGTAGCGAACGTTGCCGATGGGATTGTCGTCGAGAATCAAGACGCGACGACCGCCCAGCGCTTTGATGGTCTGGAGATCTTCGATCACCTCTTCGACCGGTCGCGAGCGGAACGTGCGCTCGTAGTAGGTCTGCACCGAGCAGTATTCGCAAGGATGCGGACAGCCACGCGAGGCCAGCACCGGCCAGTGAAAGTACATGCGATAGAAGCGCGACTTTTTGAACAGGTCGGGGCGAAACAGCGGCAGCGAGGTGTAGTCGAAGCGCGGCAGACCGACCATCGAATGCCAGCCTTCTGATTCGTAGATGCGTCCTTCGATGTTGCGACCGGACGCGACGTCGTCGAGCAAATCTTTCCAGACCGGCTCGGCTTCCCCCTTGACGATCGCATCGCAGTGCAGCAGCGCCTCTTCGGTGTTGAGCGAAACCCACGAGCCGCCCATCACCACTTTTTTGCCACGGGCGCGAAAGTAATCGGCCAGGTCGTAGGCGCGCGCGATCTGCGGCCCCATGGCGGTGATGCCGATGAGGTCGGCGTCGGTGTTGACGTCGACGTTGGCCATGAGCTCGTCGGTGAAAACCACCTGATGCTCGGGCGGCGTGAGCGCCTTCAAATAGGGCAGCGTAATCGCCGAGGTCCAATAGTGGACCGACTTCACCAGATTTCCATCCGGCGTGTAGTGTGTCGGCGAGATGAGATAGATTTTCACGGCGAGGGGAGAATCCTTGAATTGGGGGCATCGGTCAAGCGCGACAATTACGTCGAAGTTGCGGATGGTTACCAGTATCCTCGGCGGCTGAGCAAGACCTAGAAAGAATTGCTTTTCGTGCCGCCCACGCACATTCTAATGAGATGAGGAGACTTTTCACTTCCGCCGCGGCATTCGCGCTCGCAGTCCTTCCTGCGTCGGCGCAGGCCAAGCATCGACATGCAGCCTCGTATGAGCGTCCGGTCGCGGTCTACACGCGCGCAGGTCAGCCCAACATTCAAGCGGAGTCGGCCACCATCGTCGATCTTGCCGACGGCGCCGAGCTGTTCGTGAAAAATCCCGATGAAGTTCGTCCCATCGCGTCGATCTCCAAATTGATGGCGATGCTGGTGGTGCTCGATACGACCACCGGACGCAAGCTGGATCTCGACGCCTCGACGACCATGATCGAATCGGATCGGCAGATCGCCTCGGGCGGCGCGCGCTCGCGATTGGCGGTAGGTCAGACATTTTCCAATCGCGATCTCTTGCACGCAGCGCTGATGGCGTCAGACAATCGCGCGGTGCCGGCGCTCGGTCGAGCGACGGGGCTCTCCCCCGCCGAAATGGTGCAGGCCATGAACAAGAAAGCGCAGGAGCTCGGGCTCAACAGCACGCGCTTCGAAGATCCGGTCGGGCTGTCGGCGCAAAACACGTCGACCGCGCGCGACCTGGTGAAGCTGCTCAAGGCCGCGATCGCGCAACCGCTCATTACCGAGATCACGCAAAAGGCGAAGTACGTGGCGCATCCGGTGGGCAAGCCGAAGTGGGCCATCGAATACACCAACACCGACGCGGTCGCGCGTGGCGGACATTATGAAGTGCTGACTGGCAAAACCGGATACACCGATTTGGCGCGTTACTGTCTGGCGATCGCAGTGAAGCTGGGAACCGCCGCCGCCGCCGGCGAGCACAAGATCGCCATGGTGTTTCTCGGCGCGGTCGGCAAGATGACGCGCTTCGGCGATTTCAGTCGCGGCGCGCAGTGGCTCACCGAACGAAAATGGGCCTCGCGCTGAGTCACGCTCCTAGGGTGTAAGACACTACTATTACAGAACTTTTTAGGCCTACCGCGAAAACCCGTTCGACCAGCCCTCAATCGGTGAAAATTCCGACGATGAAGACCTCGCTTTCGGTGCCGCGCGGGTTTGATTTCGAAGCCACGGTGAAGAGTCACGGCTGGTACAGCTTGCCGCCGTTTTCGTATGACGTGTCGGGGCTCAAGCACGTGCTCATGATCGGCGATCGCGCGACCACCCTTTGCATCGCGCCGCGGAAGAAGAATGCGCTGACAATCGAATTCTCGTCGGGGACGAAGCCGGCGATCGCGCGCGCGGTGCGAACGATTTTGCAGCTCGACGAAGATCTGGCGCCGTTTTATGCGCTCACCGATCTGCACCCGCGACTCGGCTACGCGCGAAAACGAGGGGCCGGCCGCATGTTGCGCGCGCCGAGTGCGTTCGAAAACGTGATCAAGATGCTGCTCACTACCAATTGCTCGTGGTCGTTTACGACGATCATGGTGAACCGTCTCGTCGACGGCATGGGCGCAAGGGCGGCCGACGGTTTGCGCGCGTTTCCCACGCCCGAAGCGATGGCGAAAAAAAACGAACGCTACTATCGCGAAGTCATTCGCGCCGGATATCGCGCGCCGCATTTGGTGAAGCTCGCGCGGGCCGTAACGAAGGGCCGACTCGATCTGGAGGCGCTGGCCGCTGAAGGCGACGCCGAAAAACTTCGCGACGATCTACTCGAGCTCCCCGGCATCGGCCCCTACGCCGCCGACAATTTGATGCGAATCTTCGGCGCGTATCAGCATCTCGGACTAGATTCGTGGTGCCGCGCGCGCATCAAGAAGATCTATCCGCGCGTCCGCGACGTCGACGCGTTCGCCAACAAGAACTATCGCGCCTTCGGTCGCTTTCAGGGGCTCGCAATGTGGCTGGACCTGACCCGCGAATGGCACGAAAAGGAGCTCTCTCCAAAGGAGGAGCAGCTCACTCTCTAGGCATCTAACGCACTGAAATTAAGCCCAATTTCAGACC
>PLXG01000069.1 GCA_003153195.1 Myxococcales bacterium | reverse complement strand
CGCATCCGGCGAAGTCGGCGTCCCGGCCAAATCTCCCTTCGCCGTCGAGCCCGCGGGATCGAGCTGCGAATCGTGCTGCGAGCACGCCCACAAACCGCATAACGCGAAAACCAGCGTCGTTTTGGCCATGACCTATGTGATGCAACTTATTGTCCACCGCGCTGCATAGGTAACATGCTGGATTGACAGGGGCATTCTCTGGCGCCTGAGGCATGCAGGCCCCACGAATGGGCCAGATTCAGCCCGCACCGTAGCAACGAGGTGCCGAGCGGCGATATGATTCCCGCATAAGAGCGGGCCGTCAAAACCTGNNCTGCGTGGGCGGAAGCTTCGCGACTGCTTCCCGGCATGAAGGAGTGCTTGCGGCACACGCTCGATGCAACCGTGTTCCCCTGTCCGTTCGGCGGGTTCGGCCGAGTGGAAGCCAATCTGGAGATCAGCGTGCGCGATCCCAAACAGTTCGAGTGAGTACGCTGACGGTTTTCGGAGCGCTGGCTTTGTGGACGACTACTGCGTGAGGGTCTTGATGGTGTCGTCGAGCGTGGTCTTGCCTTGCACCAGCCGATCGCCCTTGGTGGCGATCTTTCCGCTGCCGAACCCGGCGTACATTTCGGCGTAGGCATCAGCGAAGGGCTTCGGCACACCTGCCTTCACCAACGCGTCCACGTGTCCCGCCGGTGGAATGTCGACTCGCTGCAGCTTCTTGCCCAGCGCCGCGCCGAGCTTTTCCGCCACCTGGTTGGTCGAGTACGACGGACCCTGAAGATCGACCGTCTCGTTTTTGGGTGGGCTCACCAGCAGAAGCTCGGCCGCCAGCGTGCCGATGTCTTTGGTGGCGATCATCGGGAACGCGTAGTCGGGCGAGCCCATGAAGTTCGGAAAGATGCCGGCCTGCTTGGCCGCGCCGAGCGATTGTCCGACATTTTCCTGGAACGCGCCGGCGCGCAGAGCCGCCAGCTTGGTGCCGGTACCGCGCAGCGCGTTCTCGAGATAGTGCAACCCTTTGATCGGCCCGGTGCCCTCCGCCAAATCGGCGCCGATCGACGAGAGCATGACCACGTAGGGAACGCCGCTGGCCTTGACCGCGGCCGCGATTCCATCGGCGCGCTTGCGCTGTGCGGCGTAAAAGTCCGGCGCCGAATATTCTGGCGGCGGGAGCAGCGTGAAGAGGGCTTGGGCCCCTTTGAGCGCGCTCGTCAGAAAGGCTTGATCGTCGAGCGATCCGACCGCGACCTCCGCTCCCTGTTTGGACCAGGCGGCTCCTTTGGTGGCGTCACGTACGATGACTTTGACCGGCTTGCCCTTCGACAAAAGATCTTTGGCGGCGATTGAACCGACGTGACCCGAAACTCCAGCGATGACGAACATGCGTGTTTTCTCCTAGAAGGGTGGAAGTTGTAGGTAAGTAGTCAGCAGCAGTGAGTCAAGAAGCGATCAGGCAAACCAGCGCGATGGCCGCGGGCAATGCTTGCACGACCAAGATCTTCCGCGACGCGGTGAATCCGCCATACAGGCCGGCGATCGCGACGCATGAAAGGAAGAAAACTTAGATCGCGCGCGCGGGCGGAGCATCGCCAAGGACGAGACTCCACACCAATCCAGCGGCGAGGAATCCGTTGTAGAGCCCTTGGTTCGCCGCCAATACCGCCGACGAATCGGCTTCCGCTTGGCTTCGTCCAAAGGTGCGCAACCCAATCGGTTTGCGCCAAAGGAACATCTCCAACACCATAAACCAGACATGGAGGAGCGCGACGGCCGCGATGAGGACGTTTGCGATCATGGCGGAGAGCTTACCCGCGATTGCCTCGCAACGGGGAGGGTAAGTCGCGGGGATCGCTCAAGGACAATTCCGTAACAGATTGGTCGGTGGCGTGCCAATCAAGAGAGAGCCCAAATTACCGTGGTCGTGGCGACAACGCCTCGCTGCGAAACTAGGCGACAACGCCTCCTTCGTGGATCCACGGTAGTTGGGGCGTCCTTCGGGCGGTAGTCACCGACCTGCTACGGAAGAGCTTCGATGTTGAGGCTGCCGTTGGGCGTGGCGGAGCGGTCGAGCATGAACTGCGAGACGTACTCTCTACTTCCGCCGCTCACCAAGTGTGGCCACCAGCCGTAGCCGATGGGACCGGTGTTGGCGGTGGTGTGGGTCCACGCGCCCGCGCTCGACGAGGCGACATCGAGATCGGCGGTCTCTTGATCTTGATAGACCACCTTCTGATTTGCGCCTTCGAGGAGCAGCGACGCGCCTGCACCTACCGGGTGCAAGCCGTCGTCACGAATTCCGTCGTCGACGACTTGAGTGGCGCTCGCGGTGGTGCCGGTCACCGAGCGATAGACCAGCTGATTCTTCAGCGCATCGACGTAGACCATCTGCAACACGTCCGAGGAGTCGAACTGCGCGCTGACGAATTGTCCGACATCTTGAACCAGGTTGCCCTGCGCGCTGCCGTCGATCATCGACACCGCGAAGCTGCCATCGCTAGCTTGAATGGCGAGCTTGAGCTGTCCGAGCATGCGATCGTAGTAGACCAGCGTGAGCTGATCTTTCGAGGTGCGGCGCGATTGGGTGAAGAGACCAGTGCCTTCGGGAAGATCTTGGCTGGCGGTCGACACCACATCCGCGCAAACGCCGGCGATGCACGCCTGAGTCTGCGAACAGGTGGTGCAGCTGGTGTCGACGGCGACGCAGCTCGAGTTGAGATCGCTCGAGTTCGCTTGGCCGTTCACCATCGCATCGCGAAGGCAGGCGGTGGCGGCGCCGCAAATTCCCGCACAGGTGGTCTTGGTGGTGTCGACCACCGCGATCTTCCAATCGCCGGGCGAGGACGGGTGGCTCGACGACGCGGTGGCGACGCGAAACTCCGATTTGAAGCCGGACCCGTCGGTCACGCCGAGTGCGATGTAAGCGATGGTCGGCACGCCCGTTTTGTCGAGCGAGAGCGAAGCGTACTTGCCGACGTCGAGCGAGCCCGAGCCCGCCTGCACGGTTTGAACCGAAAAGGGGAACGGTCCGACCGCGTACTTGAGCGCGCGATTGGTGGCGTCATAGTAGGCGATGCGCGGATCGCCGTTCGACGTGAGCTGAAGCGAGCTGTACATGCCGACATCGGGGCCGGCGTCGCTGATTCCGTGGCGATAGGCGTCGGTGCGATCTTTGGCGGCGGTGAGATCCACTCCGTCGACGATGATCCATTCGATCGTTTTGGAAACATCGGTGACCTCGGCGTAGGTGAGATCGCCGTGCGATGAGTCGTAGGCGCTCAGATGAAACACGCTTCCATGCAGCGCCAGATCCGACCAGCGGCCGATCTCCGCATCGGGCGGCTCGAGATCGCCTTGGCTGACTTTTTTCCCATCGTCGCAACCGAGGAGGGTGAGCGACAGCGCGATCAGCCCGAGCGAGAGCGGGAAGCGCGTCATGAAGCGCCGCAGACGACTTTGCCGGCGAGATTTGCGACGGCGGCAGAAGACGCCGACCGCGAGCGCTACCGCGCAGATGAACGCGGTGCCCGATCCACTGTGATCGTGCAGTGGTCCGGTCACGTGACAGCCGCCGGTTGCCGGCACCACCGGATCGGTCGCCAAGAAGAGGTGCCCGATGTTGCCGGCTTCGTCGCGCGCCTGCACTGAGACGGTTTCGAGCGCGGACCCTTCGGGAAGGCGTACGTGATTGTGCCAGCTCCACCCCGAGTAGCCGCCGTCCGAAAGTCGGTAACGATAGGTGAGCATCTCTTTGGCAGAGACGTTGTCGTCGGCGACGAAGAGCAGATCGGACCCGTGCAGCTTGAGCTCGCCGGTCGGAGCGATGGAGTCGATCACCAGCTCAACGCGAGCAGGCGTGGCATCGAGCGTCTTCGGCGCACCGACCAGGCGTCCGCGCACATCGACGTGATGGCGGCCCTGGAGCCAGAAGAGTGGACTGTCGATGGTGGGCGAATCGTCGTTGGAGAACGGCGACCAGGCGCCGTCGTCGATGGCGTAGGAGTATTCGAGCGGTGCGGTCGCTTTGTCGACGGTTCCGAAATGTAAATGCGCCATCGGACGATGGAGCTCGCGATCTTTGCTGGTGACCGAGAACTCGGCGGTGATCGGAACGTCGAGCCGTTCGACTGTGGCCAGCGTGTCGACGCCGCGCAATACCGGCGTGGTGGCCATGATGTTGGCGAAGATTCCCAGAAACTGATTCGGCCCGGCGCCGTCGGGTGCAGTGGATGGATCGGTAGTCTGGATCGACACCGGCTCGATGTTGAAGCCCATCACCGTCGGCAGCTTGATGGCGGAAAGCGATCCGGTCAGCGTCGAGAGCGCGAGCTTGAGCAGCGTCGGGAAGGTGCTCTGCAGCTGATCGGCCGTCTCCGACAGTAGATCGATGTTGGTCACGCGCACGTTCGACAGCGCGTTCGAGGTGTCGGACAGAAGCGGCAAGATCTGGCCGTTCATGTCGATGTCGAGCGATACGCCGATGTTTACGTCCGCGGTCAGGGTCAGCACTCGCACGTAGCGATCGTCAATGAAGATGTAAATGTCGATGGCGAAGTCGGGCATCGACAAGCTCAGCATCGGATCATCGACGATGGTCTTGCCGTTCGAATCCGTCTTGAAAGTGCCCTTGCCGTAGCTCGCGGTGGGCGGCTGTTGCGGACGCGTCACCAGAAATAGCGGCGCTTCGTCGGAAGTGACGATGTCGCCAATCGACGGGATGATCGCCTTGAAGGTCCTGGTCGACAGTTGTGACGAGAGGCTCGATCCGACGTTCAAGCACAGGCCGCCCGAATCCCAAATCGAATAGGCGAGCAGGTTGATGTAGCTCGAGTGCAATCCGATCCCGATGTGATAGGGCGTCGTTCCGTCGGGCAACTTGTCCGACGCGTAGGTGGGCGATTCCGGCACCGACACCAGCGTCGGAGGCGCCACCACTGGAACGCAGGCGTTGTGACCTTCGGAGAGCCCACCGCCGAGCGCGCCGAGCGACACGCCGCCGCCATTGGCAGCGGTCGAATATCCGCCGGCGGCAGCCAAGATGTCGACGTAGGACGAGACGCCCGGCGAGATCGATGCGACCAGCGCGCCGAAGTCGAGCCGCCCATCGAGTCCGAGCTGCTGAACGCAGGTCATGCCGTCCGACCCCACGCAGGTACCCGAGGTCGCGCCGCCGTCGGCGCCTGAGCCGCCCTTGCACGAGGTGGCGAACGAGTTGCAGTCGTCGATCGAATCGCACTTCATGCACGTGGCGCCGGAGACCGCGTTTTGCACCTGCGTCTTGAGCTGGTCGGTGAGCTGGTCGATCACGAACTGAATGAGCTGGCCCGGGAGCAGCGATCCGAGCGCGGTGCAGGCCGGCAAGATCGCGCTCGGGGGATCGGAGATCGTGAGGTCGGCAGCGGTAAGGTTGGCGATGGTGAGATCTGTGACTTCGATGTTGGTCAGGTCGGTGGTGCCGTTGACCGGCAGCTCGAGATTTCCGGTCACGTGGATCGGTCCGTCGTGATGGGTGGTGTCGATGGCGATGTCGCACGACAGAATGCTGAACGAGACCGGCAGATTTTGAATGGTGTCTAGGTTGAAGAGTGCGTCGAGCTCCACTTTCTCGGGCGCGACCGGAGTCAGGCTGAGCGATTTGAAGTCGAATTGGATGTCGCACACCTCGTTCGGCGTCTCGCAGCAGATCTTGTTGCCGCTGCACTGCGGCGGAATCGCGAACTTGGTTCCGGTCGGCAGAAGTTTGGCGATCAGCGTCGGCCCTTGCGCCGTGACGTAATCGAAGAACGACTTGCCGGCGTGCACCTGCACTACATTTTCGTGGCGCTGGGCGACCGGAAATCCGCCTTTGATTTTCTGTGTGCTGCAGCCGTTGCCGCTACACGCCGACAGACCGGCGACGAAGATCAGCCGCGCGGCTAGGTTCGAAAGGCTCAGCTTCGACTTCAACTCCATAAGACGTCCTCCGGGCGCGGACGATAAGGGGAGCTGCCTACGCGGTCAACAACAACAATGAATAGGCTTGCGTGTGCCGGCGGATCAGGTCAAAACCATGGCATGGGATGTTCGAGCTGCTCGAAGGGCGGCGGCAAAGACAGCGAGGGCGGTTGCGAGAGCCACAAAGGTCCGCAGCGAATCCTGTTCGACCAGACGCTGGCGGCGGTTTATCCCGACCGGACCTGGGGTAACATCGACGAAGAGGCGAGCTTTTTGCGCGGTGTTCGCACCGAAGAGGTGCGCCGCATTGGTCAGGCGCTCTCGGTCGCCACGCGCGCGCCCAGCTTTTATCGCGCCGGCGGTCCGGACGATCTGTGCGACTTCATCTATGTGCTGTGCGTCGGACGTGAGCCGTCGCTGCTCGATGTGCGCGACGGAATCGCGCCGATTTCATCCGCGCTTTACGAAGGCGCTCCCGAGGGAAAGATCTCCGAGCGCTACCTGCGCATCGCGTTCTCGTCGATCACCCGCGCAGCCACGGTTCAAGAGGTGGCCTTCGAGCTCGAAGCCGACGGAGACACCTTCTTCATTCGCGAGTCGCCGCAACCGGGCGTCTACGATCCGATCCTGCTCAAGCGCATGCGCACCATCGTCGACTTCGTGGAAGCCAACGACATCGAGCACCTCGACTTCGGACTCTGCGACAAGCCCGCGCCCGATGTTTCGTTCGGCGACTATGTGGAGCGATTTTCCGCCGAGCCAGCCTGGGTGAACTTCCTCTTTTATGCGCAGCCGGCACGCACCTCCTCGGTGACGGTGCTGTCCACGTTACCGCGGTAGTCAGCACCACCGGTCGGGCGATGGGGAGGACGGACCACACTTCGTGCTCCGTTTCGCCGACTTTCGAGCGAAACACATACGATGGCGTTCCTCACCCTATGTTAGAATTTCCAAACGAAGAATGATCGGGACTACCCTCGGGAATTATAAGATCGTCGGATCGCTCGGGAAGGGTGCGATGGGGGTCGTCTACCGAGCGACCGATCTGCGACTCGGGCGAACTGTGGCCCTGAAGGTCCTCCACAGTCCCGGCCAATCCTCGACGGAAGACGTCACCAGATTTCGCCGGGAGGCACAGCTGCTGGCCTCCATCAACCATCCCAACATCGGTACGATCTACGGAATCGAGGAAAACAACCAGATCGTATTCTTGATCCTCGAGTTCGTTCCCGGGATCACGTTGACCGAGCACCTCCGGGCGGGTCGTCTGGACGTGAAGGCGGCCTTGCGCCTCTGCCGGCAAATCGCGCTGGCGCTCGAGGCGGCCCACGCTGCCGGCATCATCCACCGCGATCTCAAACCCGACAACGTCAAGGTCAATACCGGCGGCGAGGTCAAAGTCTTGGATTTCGGACTCGCGAAATCTCTGCCCACGTTGCATACCGAGATCTCGGGAGTCGACGATACCCGTCCGGGAACCGTGAAGGGCACGATCCTCGGAACGCCTGCCTATATGAGCCCGGAACAGTCGCGCGGGTTGGAGCTCGACAAGCGAACCGACATCTGGTCCTTTGGTTGCGTCTTATTCGAGACGCTCACCGGAACAGCCACCTTCGAAGGCGCGACATTTTCCGACTTGGCAGTCGCGATTCTCGAGCAGGAGCCGGAGTGGAACCTCCTCCCAAGAGAGACCCCGGTTCGGATTCGACACCTCCTCGAACGTTGTCTTCATAAAGATGCCATACGACGTCTCCACGAGATCATTGATGCACGCATCGAGATTGAGGACGCGCTTACCCGCTCAGAGAGCTCGCCGGCGATTGCACGTATGACGCAGAACGTCCCGGTACCAAAGCAACGGCGCAGCTGGATGGCATTCTTGCCTCTTGGCATTCTCATGTTTCTTATCCCGCTCGCGTCGTGGCGGTTGGGTCGTCGGAGCGCGGTCCACAAGCCCACACGCTTCGTCGGTTTGCGCCGGCTCACGGAATTCATTGGTCTCGAAGACGAAGCGGCGGTTTCGCCTGACGGAAAATCGCTCGCTTTCGTGGCGGACGTGGCCGGAAGGCGCCAAGTCTGGGTACGACTTCTGGCAGGAGGGGCGCCTCTACAATTGACGCACGGCGTGCAGGATTGTCGATACCCGCGTTGGTCGCAGAGCTCCTCCTCTCTCATCTACTACTCGGTTGCCGAGGGCACGCCGGCCATTGGAACCATCTGGGAGATTTCGGCTCTCGGCGGCTCGCCCCGTCGCCTGGTCCAAAGCCTGGGCGAAGCCGATCTGAGCCACGACGACAAGGAGCTGGCATTCTTTCGCTCGACCAACGGGAAGAATGAGTTGGTTGCGGCCGCGCGCGATGGATCCAATCCGAAGGTGATCGCCGCCGTTAGCGGCGTGAATTCCCATCCGCGCTGGTCGCCGGATGACCGCTCGATCGCCTACCAGCACCAAGTGGCTCGCCTGGCTCATGGCATCGTGTCCGTCCGAATAGGGGGAGGCGATCCCCTCCAGATTGTGACGAACGGTCTGATCAGCGGATTCGGTTGGGGCAGAACTAGTGACGAAATCGTCTATAGCTCCGCGATGCGAGACACGATGTTGTACATGCCGACCTATGACTTATGGTCGGCAACGCTGTCCGACCAATCAGTACGACTGCTCGCACACGGAGAAACCTCTCTGTTACGTCCAGATGCAGCTAGCGGCAACATGGTGGCGACCAGCTTTAGTGCGCACTTCAATGTCTGGAGATTTCCAGTGCATGGCAGCGCACGAGACAATGTTCAACAAGCGCTCCAGATCACGCAGCAGACGGGTAACGTGCAAGTTCCTTCGATCAGCCCCGACGGCCAAGAGGTGGTCTATCTCTCGGACAGCGGCGGCCGCGCCAATCTATGGATCTGGAACTTTGAGTCCAAGCAGGCGCGTCAGCTCACGTTCGACCACGACCCGAACCCTGTGATGGGGCTCCCACTCTGGTCCCCCGACGGGAAAAATATCGCGTTCGTAACTGGAAATCAGAACACCGGCGATCACGTCGTCCCGTTCGACCTGTTCCTGATCAACTCTGATGGCGGTAACCGACGAAGACTCATACAGGATGCAGCCTGGCCCGCATGGTCAGCGGATGGCAAGTGGGTCTATCACGTCAGCTCCAATCAGAAGACGTTGGTGATCAAAAAGTCTCCGATCGACGGCGGCGCGGCGGTCTACGTCCGCGACGGAGCTGCTCCCGCCCCCGGCAGGACGGCGCTCTACTATGGTGTATCGGTGGTTCCCTCTTCCGGGTCCGTGGAGGACATCAATGGCGTCTCCGACTCGGAAATCTGGGTGGCCCAACCGGAAAACGGACAGCCCCGGCGCTTGGCACGTATCTCCGGGCAGCGAATTCCGCAGTGGCAGCAGTTTCAGCCTATCCTGTCGCCTGACGGGAAATACCTGGCGATTCTCCTGACCGATGGGTCGACGACGAACATTTGGGTCCAGCCCACCAATGGCGATCCGATGCTCCAAATCACCGACTTCGGAAACCGTAGAATGTTCATAGAGCGCAGTGTCGCTTGGTCTTCAGATAGCCAGAGCATCTTTGCCGCAGTGGGTGAGGGAGATTCCGACATCGTCGAGATCGACGAGATTTCTCAGCAGTCGTTTCGCGCCCAGTAACGAAGCGGATCAGAGATTACGAACGCTGCCAGGACAGGTCGCCGTGCGTCGTAGCTCGTTTGACTCTGAAGGATTTGATCATTGTTCCGTCGGCTAACGTGGTCACGCGACAAACTTATTCAGATTCTACGGCCGACACCAGCTGCGCGCAGAGCGTTGCATCGCGCCAGGCGGTCAGAAAGGCGGCGATGGCGAAGGCGGGCAGGGCGAATCCGATCGCAGCGCTGCCTTCGGCCAAAACTGCGCGAATCGCGAGAGCGATGGCGATGATCCACAGCGGCGCGCGCAACAGTGTGCCGGTGACGCGCAACATCGCGCCAGGATGGCGATGGACCAAGCTCAGCGACTCTTCTAATGAGGTGAGCGCACTCCGCTGTGAGACCGCGAACAGTCGCGCCGCCGACAGGGTCGATCGGGACAGAGCAGAGATGGCGCCGGCCAAGGTCAGCGCCGCGGCCGACAGTGCAGCGTGCGACCCAATGTTGCTCTTGAGCACCACGGTGAATACGGCGGCGGAGAGCGTCAGCGTGAGGACCGTTTTCGTAAATGCGATCAGCGAAAGTGAGCGAACCGAACGCGTTGCGCGATCGAGTGTTTCCGCCAGCGACTCTTCTGGTCGCGTGATGGCGGCGAGCGACCAGGTTCGAGCGAATCGAAGCAGGGCGAAGGCGAGCAGCGCGCCGAGCAAGATCTGATTTGGACGCAGTGCGAGCGTGCAGAGCGCGCTCACCACCATGGCGGCCACCAGCGCCGTCAAAAGCGCCGCCAGCGCCGAAGCTCGGGCGAGAAAAAGTCGATGAAGCCCATCGAGCGCGGCGTTCATGATTTGCCTTCAGCTTTGTGCAGCGCATCGGGCGGCGCCAGCCGATGACGCACACACGCTTGTCTGACATGTGCATCCCACGATGCGAACACCTGCTCCACGAACGCGAACCGCTCCCGAATGATGGTGAGCCCTGCGCCTTCGGGCAGCTTGGGATCGTCGATCACGCGCACGCAGGCGCGCGCCGCATCGGTGAGCTCGTCCACTGCGTGAACATACTCCCTCTTGAGCTGCTCGCTCTCGAAAGTTCGCGCCGACAGCCCTTCGGCCTGATGCTTGAGTCTGATGAGCTTGGGGATCGCCTCGTCGATGAGCAGCGCTCGCGCCTGCACTGGCGTGAGGCCCGGCTTTTCGCCCAAGCGTTCGAGCGTCGCACGCGCGTCGCGCTCGGTATTCAGAAGCGACGGCAACTGTACCGCTACGAATTGCGTCAGATCTTCTTGCTCCGGCGAGCGCCGAACTCGATGTGCCAGCAGCCCGATGCCGACCGAGACGGACAGCAGGATGACGATGCGCCGCACCACAATGTGAATGGTCTGGTTGCGCGTGCGCTCTTCAAGCATTGCGTACGCGCTCGTTCAAAAACTGTTCGATGCGCGCGGTGACTTCGGCCGGCCTCTCGATGGGCGCGGTGTGCGATCCGCCGCGCACCACGAACAGCTCCGAGCTGGGAATCTCGCGATGCATCTCGTCCGACAAACTGGCCGGGGTGAATCCGTCGCGATCGCCGGAGATGATCAGCGTCGGCACGTCGATCTGTTTCAAGATCTGACGAGCCGAGTGGCGCCCGGCGGCGGCCAGCATGTCGAGGTAGAGCGTCACGTCGACGCGCGCCATGTGTTCGAGGTACGGAAAAAAATCCTCGCGTCGAATCAGCTCGCCGTTGAGCTCGAAGCGCGTGGCCACCTGATAAGAAAGCTCGGTGGGCAAAATTCGTGCGGTCAGATTAGACGCCAGGCCGGGCAGACGATGCGCCAAAAATCGAATGAAGGGCATGGCCTGCTCGAGCGTGCGTTTGCCTTTGAAGGTGCGCAGCGGAAATCCGTAGCTGCCACACAAAAGCACGAACGCGCGCGCCCGATCGCGGTGACGCCGAAACATTTCCAGCGAAACCTGTACGCCCATCGAATGACCCATCAAGATCGGTGCCGGGCCGTGACGATCGACGGTGAGATCGAGCACTGCTTCCAAATCGTCTGCCAAATCGTCGATGCCCACTCGATCGCGATCGTGCGGCGGATCCGAGCGACCGTGTCCGCGGTAGTGCCAATGGATGAGCAGATAGTTGGGCTCGAGCGCGATGCGAATATATTTCCAGACGTAGCCGTCGCATCCAATGCCGTCGGTCAGGACGATCGGAGGACCGTTCGGATTTCCCGATAGGGAGTAAAAGATCTTGGTGCCGTCGCGGGCGAGCGCAAACCCTTCTCGATTGGATTCCACGACGTACAGACGTTAATCGCGGAAACTATTCGTTCGCGCCGCGCTCGTCGTCCTCGCCCGGAAATTCGTTGACCGAGGGGTACTTCATGATGTCTTTACGCGCGAGCTTCCATGCTTTTTGGACGATCCAAGAGAGCGAGCGGTCTTGCCGCGCCGCTTCGTCTTGAATCTCCTTCAACATTTCCTCGGGGAAGTAGAGACTCTGTTTACGCTTGTCGCTGCCGGCCATAGCGCCTCCCAGGCATCCTATGAGAAGAATTGCTCGAACATCTTACCTATGTAGACTGGTGGAGTCAACAACGCACAATTCGACCGATTGCATGAGGTCAGCAGTTTTCAGCGCGACATTGTTATCGGGATGTCTCATCAGGGTAGGGAGGAAATGATGAAAATTCGCTCCATCGGATTCAGTGTTTTTGCGAGCGTCATCGCCGGCGGCTGTGCGGCTCCGGCCGTCGCTGTTCGCGCGAGCAGCGTGCCTATCCTCACCAAAGATGGCTCGTCGGCCGACATTCATCGCTCGGCCACGGCCGTTCTCAGTCAGCTCACCCAGTCGATGGATGGGCGCGGTTTTCATCTGAGCGGCGAGTATCCGGCGAAGGACGGCTCAACTGACAAGGTCTACGCGTTCAAAGGTCGACGGGAGGCGGTCACCATCGGCGCGATCAGCTCGAGCATCGACGGCTATACCCGCGGACAGATCGCCACCTATCAATACGGTTCGATATTTTATGTGAGAATTCAGGCGCCGAACCCAACCGAAGCGCGCGTGTTCATTTTGGGCAAGCCGATGTTGAACGGCCAAGAGCTGTGCTCGGACGACGACAGCGAGCTCAAGGCGTTTCAGTATTGGTGTCAGGACAGCAAGTTGGCGAACGGCGAAAAGCTGCTGCCAACGCTACGCGGAAAAGAAGAGGCCGACACGGTGCGTGGCGTATTGGTCGAGCTCAAGCGTCTCGACGAGAAAAAGGAGTAGATTATGTCGTTTGACGTCACTGCAATTGCCGCCGGAGCGAGTGCGATCGTCGGCGTCATCATTGCCCAGAAAACTCAGTCGCGCCGCAACGGCAAGATGGCGGAAAAGATCGAACCCATGTTGCGCGAGCAAGGCGAGCTCACGCTCGACGAACTCTCGAGCGCGATTGGAATGAGCGGATTTTTCAAGCGGGGAAAAGTGGCGATGGCCCTCAACGAGCTTCAGGTCGCCGGTCGCGTGGACATTCTTCCGGCGCCGGCCGGAACGCTGCAGCTACAAAAAGTGAAGTTCATCAAATATCGGCTGCACGCGTAGATTTCTCAGCGTCCGAGCGAGCGTCGCGCTTGCGATGAAAATGTTCCATTGGGAAATCGTCGGAGATATTCGTCGAGCGTCTGTCGCGAGCGTTCATCGTCAGAGAGCGCTCGGTAACAGGTGGCGCTTCCGTACAGCGCGCGCTCGGCAAATTTGCCGGTTTTTACGTTGAGAAGGACGGCTACGAAATCTTGTTGCGCCTCGCGAAGACGATGCACCTTTGCACGTAGCTCGCCGCGCATGGTGAGCATCTCGACTTTACTCGGCAGTTCTTGCAACGAAGATCGGTCGAGGAGTCGCAGTAGCTCGGCATTTCGATGCAGGATCAAAAGTGCACGTGCGCGACCCACAAAGGCTTCCTGTCGCAAAGTGCCGTGGGGAAACTGTGCATCATACTGATTGAGAAGCTTGAGCGCCGAGCCAGCTTGCGCCGGAGTGCTGAGTTGCTTGAGGGCGGCGGAAACCAACACCGATTCGGCCGCCAACTTGGAGGGCGCTGAGGCTGGATGCGATGAAGTCGCGCGAATGTGAGCGCTTGCTTTGGCAGCGGCGGGCGGCGCATTTACTGGAGCCGTGGGCGGAGCGACGGTGGGCGCGTCGACGGCGAGATGCGCGGCGGGTGTCGGCGAAAGCGCTGGCGGCGCGTTCGAGAGTGCCGGCGAGCCTGCCGCGATTTCGGACTGTCGACCATCGCTCCAATGGATCGCAGCTGATCCGGCAAACGCCGCAACTTCGAAGTGTCCGCTGCGAAGCGAAATCTTAAGCGACGAGCTGGGGCGCAGGTCCAAAACCAGCGTCGGAAGTCGAACCGCAAATGCGGTCGTCGTCGTACGAATCTCTACTTCGCCTTCTTCGAGCACGAGCGAGTGTTCGGAATATTTTGCCTGTGCGGGCCCGGTCAGCGTGAGCTCGACGCCATTTCCGGGCGAGCGTTTTTCGATCACACCGGTGGCGATGTTCACCATTTGCTCAACGGGCGCACGCCCTCTTTGATGAACGATCAGAAACAGCGCCAGCGCGGAAAAGGCCAACGCCGGCGCCGCAAACCAGCGAGAGACATTTCGCTTGGCAGGCTCGGCTTGAAGCTTGGCCAGGATTCGCGACTTGACCTCGTTTGGCAAAACCTCTGGCTGCTGGAGCATCTTTGCCGCCGTCTGATCGTCGATCGAAGCAGAGTTGGCCCAGCGTTCGGGCCACACCTTTTCGCGCATGGTATCGTCGGTGGAGTCGCCCGTTGGGCGCTCCGAATTAGAGTCCGCCATTCGGCTTCTCCATTTCCTTCTTGAGCAGGATCGCGAATTGCGCGCGCGCGCGATGGAGCCAAACCCAAACTGTATCGGGGCTGGATCCAAGTGCGTCGGCGATCTCTTCGCCGGTCGATCCTTCCATTTCGTAGAGCACGAGGACGGTGCGGTACTTTTCTTTCATTTGCGAAAGCACGCGATGGACCAGCGTGCTCGATCGCGTTCGCTCGAGATCTTCGTCGGGAAGGTTGCCTTTGGCGCGCACGTTGCCGGCCACATCGTCAGCTGATCCGCCGAGAAATCGACGGAAGCGTTCTTTTCTTCGTTGATGGCGAACCGCGTTTTCGGTGATGCGATAGAGCCACGCCACCACCCGACCTTCGCCGCCAAACTTGGGCAGCAGTCGATGCGCGGTGAAAAAGACCTCTTGAACCACATCCTCGCAATCGAGCTGCGGCCCGCCCAGGCGCCGCGCCCAACGGGTGACCCGATCGGCATGCTCGCGAAATAGCGCGCCCGCGTCTGTGGGCAGATCGCTCAACCCAGCTTGGCTCTGCGTGAACGCGAGGGCATACACACCTATAATAGGACGGGATGAGACCAAACCTTACAGTCCATGACTAAGGATTCGATCGAAAGCGACCTACGGTAACACCGAGACTCAAAATCACCTCGAATTGCGGCAGGGTAGCAGTCGAGCCATCGACCGAAATGGCCTCCTGCTTTCGCAGCCATCCGTCGAAGCTCAGATCGAGAAATGGGGCAATCCAGCGGAATGGCGTGACCAGACGGATTCCGCCGCCAACGCCGGCATCGACGCCGATTTCGCTGCGGTTGATGGCAAATCCCGCGCCTTGAACCAGCACCAAAGCGATGAGCGGCTCGAGATGCAGATCGATGAACGGCAAGAAAGGCTTCGCGCGCGATCGCAAAAAGACGCGATAGACCGGACCGAATGAAAAGGCGAGGCGAGTCCAATCGAAACGTCCGCCGCCGAGGTGAATGCTGCGCAATCCGGATCCAGTGAATGCGAATCGTCCACCGACGAGCGCACGGGGCGCAAGCGCTTCGACGGTCAGCGCTCCGCCTGGCGCGATCGATTTGTCGGCGAAGGTGGCCAGCGCACCGAGCGCGAAATCGAACATCGGTTTTGGTTTTGGCGGCACCACGACTGGCGCAACTGGCGGCGGTGGGGGCGGCGGTGCGACAACGCGCGGTTTGGCCAGCTCGACCGAGTCCGATTCATCGCCATGTAGGTCTGTCTCGGCTGCGGCGATGCTGATCGCTACCGCCAAGGCCAAATCGTCGCAGCTGCCTTGCCGCGCGATCGAACGCTTGACCTCGCCGGCGTCGGCGCTATGCAGAACTACCTGAATCTCTTGTTCGGTTTCGACCAGCTCGACCTGGTCGCTGATGCGCGTCCAGAGCTCCGTCGGAAGGATCTGAACCACATGGCCTGCCACCGCTTCAGGCGTCGGACAGCTGCCGGAGCCGACTACCTCAATTCCACTACCAAAACTGAGAACGGTGAGGATGATCGCTGAAAGTGGAAGCAATTTTCGGAGTATAATGGCTGATGGAAGGCTTTGTAAGGTTTTGTGGGGATCTGGGCTGATACAATATGCTGAGACTCCTCCTCCTCACGGTTTGCGCGATTTCGGTCGGTTGCACGGCACAATATCGAGTCAACGGTGAACCGAACGCAGACATGGCGACCGGGGCGCCCGATCTGACGACGCTGCAGTCGATGAGCGCGCTCACCATCTCTCCTGCCGATCAGATCCTGACCTTTACAGATACCCAAACCCCGATGCCGGTTCCGTTTGCCGCGGCATTCGAAGGCAACCCGGTGCAGGTCAAGTGGTCACTCGATCGCTCGGACATCGGCAGTATCGATCCACAAAGCGGACTGTTTACGCCAAAAGGAACACTCGGCGCCAAGGCGCACGTGACCGCTACCTACGCCGATCAAACGGGCAGCACCACGGTTACGGTTCGACTCGAGTCGACGCAAAATGGCGATCCGACTTTCGGTACGACCACCACGCCCGGCGCTGGTGGATATAACGGTGTGGGTGGCAACGGCCCCGGTGGTCCCGCCAGCTCGACACAACTTCAAACCTTGAGCGCGACGCCGGCGCTCGATTCAAACGTGTCGATGCTCTATCCCTACGATCAGATGTTGTGGCCGCGCGGAATCTTTGCGCCGCTTCTGCAGTGGAATTCGAGCACGCATCACTTCGACTCGATTCGCCTGCACATTCACGAGAACAACTACGACTACGTCGGCACCTTCAATGCGCCGACTGGCGCCGCGTTCGCCAATCTGCCGATTCCGCAAAAAGAGTGGGATCTGCTCACCGCCTCCAACGAGGGCGATGAAGTACAAGTCGAAATCGTTTTCGGCGAGGGAGCGAACGCCGTCGGTCCATACACTCAAACGTGGAAGGTGTCGCATGCTGCGCTCAAGGGAACGATCTATTACCAGGCGTACGGCAGCACCATCGCGACTTCTGGCGCAGGCGTGTTGTCGATCAAGCCGGGCGAAAAATCACCGACGCTGGTGAGCACCACACCGGGGGGATGCATGGGCTGTCACACGGTTTCGCCCGACGGAAAAGCTACCTACGTGCAAGATGGAGGCAACGTTTCGCATCGCTACGATCTGCTCAACGGCAACGCGCAGACCACCATGACCGCGACCCGTTTGGCCTATCCCGCGATCTCCCCCGATGGCACGGTCGCTCTGTCGAGCTCGGGCGGCGCGTCGAATGGCACCAACGACATCGCCGACGAGAGCGATTCGCTCAGCAAACTTTATAGCTGGCCAGGCGCTACCTTGCTCGCGTCGAGCGGACTGCCCAGCGGACTTCGGGCGACCATGCCGGTCTTCTCTCCCGACGGTAAACACATCGCGTTCGTCTACTGGGCGGGACCGAGCGGTGATCAAAAGTCGCTGGCCATGATCGACTTCGAACAGTCGAGCAGCACGTTTTCGAATCTGCAAGTGCTGACCACGCCCACCGTCGGACAAACCGCGTGGCCGGTGTTTTTGCCGAACGGAAATGGAATCGTTTACGAGGTTCAGCTCAATGCGGCCACCGCCGTCTCCGATCCCGAGTACGGGTTTACGCGCGACGGAATTCGCGCCGAGCTCTGGTACTACGATCTGGTTCACAAAGGCGCGGTTCGTCTCGACAACCTAAACGGGAAATCATATTTGCCGACGGGCACAAGTGGACACGCTGACGATCCGACGCTGAACTATGAACCGACGGTGAGTCCGATCGCATCGGGCGGTTACGGTTGGGTGGTCTTCACCAGTCGTCGTCTTTACGGAAACGTCGCCACCATCGATCCGTTTCAGAGCGATCCGCGTTCCTACAATCTGACCGCCAACATCACCACCAAAAAACTTTGGGTCGCGCCGATCGATCTCAACGCCGCGGCGGGACAGGATCCGAGTTTCCCCGCGTTCTATCTGCCGGCGCAGGAGCTATACGGCACCAACTCCCGCGGATTTTGGGCGATCGATCCCTGCCATTCGGATGGAACCAGTTGCGATTCGGGCGATGAATGTTGCGGTGGCTGTTGTGAGCCGGACGCGAGCGGAGCGATGGCCTGCTCAGCGCCGATCGTCGATAGCGGTTACTGCTCTTCCGTCGACAATTGCTCGGCGCTTTACGAGAAATGCACGCAGGATGCCGATTGCTGCGGCGCTGCCGCAGGCGGAGTTACCTGCGTCAACTTGCGTTGCGTAGAAGGCATCATCAATTAAAAGCGGGATAGTCTAACAAAAGCAGGAATGGTCTGAGAAAAGCAGGAATGGTCTGAGAAGTCGAAGAGCTACTTGTTCGGTTGGGGCGTCATGCGCAGGTAGGGCTTGAGCTCTTTCCAGCCCTTCGGGAACTTCTGCTTCATCACGGCCGGATCGGTAATCGACGGAACGATCACGCAGTCGCCGCCGTCTTTCCAATTGGCTGGCGTCGCCACCGAGTGGCTGTCGGTGAGCTGCAGTGAATCGATGACGCGCAGGATCTCGTCAAAGTTGCGGCCGGTCGACGCGGGATAGGTGATCATCGCGCGAACTTTTTTATTCGGGTCGATGATGAACACCGAGCGCAC
>PLXG01000116.1 GCA_003153195.1 Myxococcales bacterium | reverse complement strand
ATCCTTCAGCTGTCGCGACCATCTCGGCTCATCGAACGACTCAAGATCCGGAAGGCGCGATGAACACCCGCCCCTCGGCGCCGGTCAGCGGCAGTTGTTGATGGCAAGATGCACACGATCCATTTTCGATGCTGGGCTCCATGTGGCGAACGGCGGCGCCGCGATGAATCTCCACGAACGCGGGAAAGGCCACCGACTCATCGGTGTAGAAATTTCCGGCTTGGTTGCTCACCAGCGTCAACTTGCGCCCGCTTGCATCGGTCACCGCCGCAACGTAAATGGTCACCGCTCCCGTTCCGGAAGACGGAGCGGTCCACCAAAAGCGCCACGAAGTGGGATCGTTGCGAGTGACCAGCTTCGGTTGCGCAAGGTCAGTCGAATGCGGACGGTTGGCGAACACGGCATCGCCGTTCGGACCGACCAGCGCCTCATCTACGTTTGGATCGACCGGAGGACAAACTCCTTTTTGGGGTGCCGCGGCACAATAGATCGACGCGCCGGTGAGCGGACCGTCCGCAGCGTCGATCTCGAGCGCAAAGGCGTTGTTGTTGCACTGCACGTAGGTGTATTTGTCGGTCGGAGTCGTCGGCTCGGTGCAGATGGGCGTCCCGTACTGCAGGCCCTTGCGAGCGAAAAAAGCTGGCGCCGTCTTGGTAATAGAGACGCTCGCGGAATCGTAGCGTCACGTCCTTGAAGGTGACGAAGTAGCGCAGCTGCACGGTGTGCGCCACTACGCCCCAGCTGTCGAAGTAGAAGCGATAGTCTCCTTGCAGGGATGAATTCTTGAACAGATGTTTGTTCAAGCCCACCACGAACGCATTGCGATATCGATCCGACGGATCGGTCTCGGGCACTTTGAACTCGGTGGCAGACAAATCGGGCGCCTCGACACGAACGAATCGATAGGGACTCGCCTGATAGCCGCTGTTCGCCCCGAAGGTGTAGCTGGCTTGGCCAATGAGCGAAGGCGTGAAGGTCTGGGTCCAGCTCACGTCGACGCTGTTTACCGTGAGCGAACGATTGAACGACCCAGTCTGGGACGCTGCGCTGTAGCACCACGCTGCCGGCAAACACGAGCTTCACCTTGACCTCCTCGATGACCAACTTCGTCACGATTTCGCCGTCGACGGTCACGCTCGGGGCGGGCACCGACCGGACGGCGGTGTTCTTAGTGACCGGGGTGGGCGCGGGAACCTCGACGCTCACCGCGACGAATGGATCGGCGAGCTTCATGAGCAGCGTCACTGCCACACCGTAGCGTCCTCTTGGAATATTTATTTTATTTCAATAACTTACCACTAAGCTAATTTCGCCTCGTCCGTGCTCCGTACGTGGTACGAGTGGCGAGTTGTCTCTTGGTCGCGCCATGGTAAATCGCTTCGCGCTGCTTTTTGCGGCGTCGATGTTCGCGTGCGGAGCATCGACCCGCCCAACGCTGCCAATGATTCGCACCGGCTCGGACGGCGACAAGACCGATAACTTCACGTCGTCGAACTATCGCGACGCCAACGCCGCGCTTTACACCTTCGACAGCGCGCCCCCCACCGACGTGGACGTATTACCGGGTGAGTTCGAGCCGATCTCGAATTTTCTGGTTGGCTGGCCGAGCGATCTGTTCGGCGCTACCGCGCTCGAGCCATTTTTTTTCGACGTCGTGAAGCAGGCGTCGGCGCGCGTCCCGGTGAACATCATCGTGAACAGTCGCGGCGACAAACAGACGGCGATCGCCGCGCTCGACGGCGTGGGCGCCAACATGGCCAACGTCGACTTCTTCGTCTACCCGCTCGAGATTCTCGACCGCTCGATCGGCGAGACCGGAAACGCATTTTGGATGCGCGACTACGGACCGCTGGCAGTGCGCACCAAACGCGACGCGAATGGCGCGAGCGGATTTCGTTACATCGACACCAGCTACTATAGTTATCGGCCCAAGGACGATGCGGTTCCTACTCAGCTGGCTGGCTATTACGACGTGCCAGTTTCACGTCCGAAGCTTCACCAAGAGGGCGGCAACTTTTTGTCTGACGGTCAAGGTCGCTGCATCGCCACCACCCATACGCTCGACGAGAACGGCGCCGCATTTGGCTATGCGCAGGACGACATCAATCGAATCTATCAGCAGTACTTCGGTTGCAGGCAGATCACCATTCTGCCGAAAATGGAAAATGAGGTCACCGGCCACGTCGACATGTACGCGACCCTCAACGCNNGGCCAGGTCATGGTGCCGAGCGAAGACTCGGGCAACGCGGCGATTCTCGACCAGGCGGCGCAGAAGCTCCTCGACGCGGGATTCCTGGTGCGGCGCGTGCCGATGCCCAAAGAGTTTCAGTTCGAAGGCATCGATGGCTACGGTACGGCGCGAAGCATTACCGCGTTCCCGACCTACACCAACTCCATTTCCTTCGCGGCCGAAGGTGGCGACGCGGGCGCGGTACTGATTCCCAGTTATCCCGACGATGTCGTCGACGAAAATGGACGAGTCACCGCACGTGGCGCCGATATTAATCAGTATCTGCCGCAAACCATCGCAATGTTCGAAAACGCATTTCCCGGCCGTGAGATCCTTACGGTGAACGCCTCGAAGATCGTCTACAACGCCGGCGTCATCCACTGCACCACCATGACCGTCGCCGCTCATTAGCGCTGCGAGGACCAACATGAAGAAAATTTTACCTTTCGTAATTTTCAGCGCGCTCATCGGAGCTGCGCCGGCCTCGGCGACGGAACACTTCGCGTGCAACATGAAAGGCATGTCGGCCAAAGAGCGCCTGCGACATCAGGAGCTCACCAAGACGCTCTTGGCCGCGGCGCAGGAGAAACTCGAGCTATCGAACGGCTACGGAGCGAAGGAGTGAAGGCCTTCATCAAAGCCGAGTTCGAGCTCTAGAGTCCTTCGTGGCGAACCGCTCCGAAATGTGGCCCGACACTAAATTCCTAGAGCGTTCTCGATCGCGAAAGCTCTCGTGGCTGGCCCCCCTTATTCTAGTCATTCTCTCCACAGTCGTGCTCTACCGCAGTGCGCGCAGCGCATCGGACCTTTTTCCCACGCCAGACGCGGTCGAATATGCCACCGGCGCAGCCCACTTTATTGCCGACGGACACTTCAGAATCGAGCTCGAAGGACAGCGATTGCCGTCGCGCTATCCGCCCTGGTTTTCGGCGGTGGTGCTCGGTCCATCGTATCTGCTGCTCGGCCCGGATCCAGGGAACGGAATTTTCTCGGTCACGCTGTTCGCCGTGCTCGGTGTGCTGATCGCCTTTCGAATCGGACTGCGACTCGGCGGCGCGACCGGCGCGCTGTTCGCCGCGCTCGCCCTGTTGAACGCCCCCGCCTATCGCGAATGGGGACGTCTGATCATGAGCGACGTGCCGAGCGCGGTGGTGATCCTGATTCTCTTTTCGCATTATCTTCGCCAAGACCAGCGCACCGAGCGTCCCCCTCGTTACTTTTTCATCGCTGGACTGTGGACCGCAGCGGCGGCTCTCCTTCGGCCGGTATCACTCGGTGCGGGGTTACCATTCATCCTCTTGGCGATGGTTCCGGGGCCGGGCGCGCCGCGTTCGTGGAGATCGCGCACCACCGATCTGGCGATCTTTGCCGCGCCCATTTTTGCCGCCGTCTTGGCCAGTGCGATCTACAACATCGTCACCTTCAGTTCCGCCGCGCGCAGCGGATACAATTTTTGGTGTCCGATTCCGTATGACTATCCGTCGCTCACCTTTTCGCTTTCCTATGTGAAGCGCAATTTCTCCGAGCTGCGTTCGACACCGGTCCCGTGGGTGCTGGCGGCCTTATTGGCGATCGGCGTGATTCGTATGTTCATGCGACCACCGTCCGACCGAGCGCGATTGACGCGTGAGCGAACCGGACGGGCACTGATCTTCTTGGTTTTCTCAATGACGCCGCTGGTCGTTTTTCACCTTCTTTATTTTTTCGCGTCGGCGCGATTTTTCCTTCCGCTCATTTGTCTGACAGAAGTTCTACTGGCCGCAGAAGTGGGCAGTTTTCTACCACCTGCGCCGGTCGCGCCGATCTTGGCGACACTGCTCCTGCTCACGCCGGGATGGCGATCGCGCCATCCCGATCCGCCACCGGTCCGTCGAATCGCGGCCGATCGCATCTTGCGCCGCACGCCCGACGACGCGGTGATCATCGTCGGCACCGATCCGGTCTACTTCGAATACGCCGCGGCGCTGCATTCGCACCGGCGCATCATCCCCGCCTCGCGCAACATCGAATACGCGAACAAGCTCATCGACGCGCACGGCGTCGCGCCGCTCTCCCCTCGCCCGATCGGCTGGTGGGATCATCGCTGGCGCGGCCTGTGGACGGTGGGCGCACGCGAAGCAGCTCCCTACATCGCCGGCGGCCACCTGGACGATCTGGAAAGCGATCTGCGCGTGGGCAAACGAGTGTTCCTCGATCTCTCTCAACTCAGCGCAACCGATCCGGAAGTCACTCGGCTGCGCGCACGATTTCACGCCGTGCCCGTCGAGGGACCGCTCAGCGAGTTAGTGCTGTCGCCGAACGAAGAGCCCTAACGCGTCTCAGATCAGGGCGCGGGACAGAGCGCGCTCGAGTCGACGTAACCGAATGTCATGTACATGATCGGATGGCTGCCAACGAAGGCACCGTCCGCGAGCGAGGTCCAGGTGATTCCGTCGGTGGAGCGCAAGAAGTGCTGGCCAGCATATCCGCTCCACTCGTTGGCGATGGCAACGTAGGTTCCGGTGACGGGACTCAGCACTACTGGGCCTTCGATCCATTCACCGCCGGGCAGCGCGGTCTGCGTCCAGGTTGCACCGTCGCTGGAGGAGATCATGACGCCTTCTCCCCACAATCGAAATTCGCTGCCGGTCCAGACGCCGCGCGAAATTAGTTGTGTCACTCCGGTCGGCGCGATCGTCCAAGTGGTACCACCATCGGTAGAACGGCACGAGTTCCCGCCGGCGTCGACGATGGCGATCACGCCGTTTCCGTACAAGATGTCGCCGTACGACGCGACCCCGCCTGCGCCGCAACCGCTGGCAGGGCTGGTCGGTCGCGCCCAGGTTTGTCCGCCATCGGAGCTGATGAGAATGTCGTTGCCGGTTCCCCCGTCGGCGACCGCGATGAAGCGCCCGCCCCCCGCATAGTCGACGTAGGCGAAACGTCGCACACTCCAAATGAGCGCGTTCATCGGATCGCGAAAGTCGGCGGCGCTGACGGTCCAGTTGGCTCCATCGCTGGACCAAATCGGCGAGCGCGATGCAGCCACGAAATGATTGGCACCGAAAGCGACTCCGCCGAAGTTGCTGGTGGGATAGGTGGGCGTCCAATCGAGCCCGTTGGTGCTGCGCCGCACATCGCCATCGGTGCCCCAACCCCACGTCGCCACGAATTCACCGTTTCCGTAGACGACGCCTTTGGGAACATCGGGCGTGTCGTTGCCACAACTGCGCTGCTGGCAACTGCCGGAGATGGTGTACGAGCACATGCTCGCGCCCATGCCGGTGTCACAAACTCCGTTTTGCACCATGCTGCACATGATCGGATCGCCTTCGACATCCCAAGAGCGATTGCCGACCCAAGTCTTTCCGTCGTCGCAGGAAAAAGTGGTGCGGCCGAGATATCCTTGCGCCATGAAAACGCCCACCGGTTGCGACTGCAGGGCGGCGTCGACAGCCTGAGCCAAATCACCCGCGCCGGCGTCCACCGCTACGCTGAAATCAAAACTGGCGTCGACCATTTCGCCGGCCTGCTGAATCGCCAGCTTCGAGAGACATCCTGCTTGCAGCGGCATGAGGAGCGCGAGCGCTGCGAAAGGTCTCGTCACGGCAGAGCCATTTTATCACTTTAGGCAGCTCCCCAGACGCACGATAAGAGCTGTATTTTTCGGCAGTTGAGAAATAGCGGCGGAGCGCGAGGCCGCCTACTTCATATCGGCGCCACTCAATCCCGAAGTGGGCTCGACGTAATAGACGTGCGTGTCGCCTTCGTGCAGGGTCACGTTGTAATTGGCCAGGACGCCGGTGAAGGTGGCGCGGTCGTGAGTGGCGTTCGGCCACATGACCTCGACCTTGTCGACATCGCAGGTCGAGCCGAGACCGAACGTGAGCACGACGTCGTTTTCTACGCTACCGTGTCCAAACCCGCCTTGAACTTCTTGCGTCTGCGTGTGCCCATTGGCAGTGACGCGAACGCGCGCGCCGATGCCGTTGGCGTTCGATCCGCCTTTGCCTTTTCCGGCCAGCTTGATGCGCAGCCAGTTTTGATCTTGTCCGACCGTGTTGCGGAAGACGTGCATGGACTGCGTCTTGGTGGTGTCGCCGATGACCACATCGAGATCTCCGTCGCCGTCGATGTCGAGGAAGCCCGGCCCGTGATAGTTGACCTTGGATGAAAATCCAGCGGCGGCGCTGATCTCCTTGAACGTACCGTCGCTCTGTTGCTGCCACAGCCAGGCGTGATCGTTGTCGGGATAGGCGCCGGTGGTGGTGACGAAGATGTCTTTTTTGCCGTCGAGATCGAGGTCCGCCATGACCGCCATGTCGTCGCCATGATTCCAGTACACACCCGACGCGGGCCGATCGAGGCCGGTCTTGACGTTTCCGGGACGAGTGAACTTGGTGCCGTCGCCGGGATTGATCACCAGCTCGCTCGGATCCGACGCAGAGCCGACGTCTCCGTGCACGATGGTGGCGGTCATGAGATCCATGTCGCCATCATCGTCGATGTCGCCGCAAGCGATGGAGAAGTTGTTTCCGCCCAAGTTGTATGACTTCTCGCTCGCTTTGCTCCAGCCACGAAACAGTGGCGGACATTGTCCCGGACAGGTCGCTCCCTGTTGCGTGCAGAAGGTGCAGCAATTGACGCTGGGTGTGGGCGGTGCGGGCATGCAATCGGCCAGGCCGGGATTGGCTTGGCAATAGCACTCGTACGACTGATCGTCCTGGTAGCTCTCGCGGTCGTCGTGCGCGATGCCGAGCATCTGTCCGACCTCGGTGAATTTGCCGCCGTCGTTGCGAAAGACCCAGTTCTCTTCGCGGCCGTAGGTGGCGAGGATCATGTCGTCGTCGCCGTCGCCGTCGATGTCGCAGGCGGTCGATCCGAAGAACGGCCGTCGCGCAGTGTCGTCGGTGACATCGCCGAGCACCTGCGGAAGTCCGACCGCTTTCGAGACGTCCTTGAAGGTGCCGTCGCCATTTCCTTTATAGAGCGTAGCGTATTGATCGGGCACGCCGCCGTAGGGCCAGCTGGCGACGGTGGCCGGCCAGAAGTCGAGGATGCCGTCTTGATCATAGTCGAGCAGCGTCGCGCCCGGAGTGACCCATGAGGTCGCGTCGAGATCGCTCGCCGGCGCCAATTTGAAGTTTCCCTTTCCGTCGTTCAAATAGGCTTCGCAGGAATCGACGGGCGGATCGCCGCTGGCGCCGATCCAAGACGGACACAAGATGGCGTCGACGCTGCCGTCGTTGTCCAAGTCGCCGAGGTTGATGTTGCCCCAGTTGCGCCCGCCCGCACCATCGCGGGTGGCGGCGAAACCGGCGGCCTCAGTCGACTCCACAAAAACGCGCTTGGTGGGATCGCTCGGCGAGGGTCGATTGAAGAAGAAGAAGCTGGTGCGCGGTGTGGTCCCGCGATCACCGGCGTTGGTGGCGGTAAACAGATCGACCCAGCCGTCGCCGTCCATGTCGGCGCCGACCACTACGCCGGCGGTGACTGGAAGCGCGGCGCTGGCGGTGAGACCATAATCGGCGGTGGCGTCCGTAAACCAAGACGCACCCGCGGTGGCCGCCGCCTTACACATCCGCGGAGGAACTGGCGGCGTCATATCGACGATGACTTTGGTTGCCGATCCTTTACAAGCACCTGCCGCGACCAGCAGGCCCAGGAGGACTTTCGAATCGAAAGCGAAGGTTTTGGTTCTCATCCGTCGAGCCTAACACCAAATCCCGAGGCAATTGCAAGCCCATCGCGAGGGTTTACAGCGCGTCGGTCAACGCCATGCAGCGATTGAGAATCTGTTGCACTTCGAGCGTCACCGGCGACAGACGCTCGGCCTGCATGAGCTCGTCGAGCGATTCGGCACCGGCGGCATGCTCGTGGAGTGTGAGCAGGGTATCGCGAAGTCGCGCCTGCCATTCGGAATCGAGATTGCGCGCCGCCATAATCCCGTCGGGGGGAATCGAATCGGTGAGCTCCAGCACGCGCAGCTTCCCGGCGATCGCCACGCCCAGCGCCCGCTCGACGTCTACTTGCGCTCGATCCAGATCGGCGGTGGCCCCCTCGGTCACGTAGCAGGCCGAGAGATCAGCGGCACCCCGGGCGACCGCGGCGCAGGCCAGCTTGGCCGAGCCGAAGAACTCTTCGCTCTCGATGCGCTTGGCAAAACTGGGCGCCCGCGCCAGCAGATGCATTCGCGGAAAAAGATAGCCCGATGCCGAGCCCAGATCGCTCCAGGCCAGTCGCGACTTCTTGAGCCCAGCTACGCTGCGGATTCGATTCTCTTTGGCCACCAAGATCGCCGCACGATAGGTCAGTCGTCCGGCGCGCTGACTCACCGCCAAAAGTTCGCCGCACTCGGCCGCCCTCAGATGAACCAGCGGCGGCATCCAGGCAAAGTCGACCGCGCCAGCCGCAAGCCCTTCGCGGAGCTGCTCGTAGTCGGGGACGAACGAGACGCGCACAGGCCGTTTCAAAACTGCCGTGACCGCCTCGGCAAAACGAAGCGCCGCAGGCTCAAACGTCGGGCTCCTCAGCTGACGGGTCATCCCGAACCGTAAGGCTCTCATTTTTGTCACCCACTAATGTCCCGAGGATGAAATCAACTTCAAAACAAACAAGACATGAGGTGGAGGCCAGGTATCTATTTAAATAGTTTCAATTACTTGTATTTTCTTGAAGGATTCATCTGGCCGGCGCCATCCACTGGTAGAGTTCTCAGACTTTCAACCGTTCGAGGAGAAGACCATGCCGAATCCGCGTTCTGCACGCGCCTCTGAGAGAACCGATCCGCACCTCGGCAGCGTGATCCTGGATGGCGCCACGGTGAAGATCCCGTTCGCCTGGTTGAACGGCCCCAAAGCGGACGCCAAGATTTCGGCCAAAGCGGCGGCGCAGTGTGAGCCGGAAGAGGTCCTCTTCACGAGCGACCTCGAGCTAGTCGAAGAAGACGACCTCGAGCTCAGCGAAGAAGAGCCGGACCACGACCCGCTCGAGCTCAGCATCGAAGAGCCGACCTTTCGGCCCATCGCAGTGGTATCCGACGAACGAATTGAACGCCGGTTCGACGAGACCCTCGACGTCCCACTCGATGAGAAGCTCGACCTTTTCGCTCCGCCCGAACCGAGCATGAAGCTCGGTGTTCTCATGGGCACTGCGCTCGGATCGTTCTTCGCCGGCGCGCTCTTTCTGTTCTGCCTGCTCAGCTCAACCGGTCATCTCCATCAGCAACCGACGGTGATCGTCTCGACCGAAACGCGAACCGCTCACCCCTCATCGACAGAGGTCACTAAAACCGCGCCGCTGGCCGCCACTTCCGCGTCCACAACCACTGTCCCTGCACCGACGGTAGAGACGACTGCGGCGGCCGCTGATCTTCCAAGCGTGAAGCGCGCTCGACATGGGAAAATCTTGCGCACCGGCAGCGTCGCCAAGTCGGCTCGCCACACGAAGAAAGGGCACGCGCTCAAGCACGACTAGCGGGTGTCTCTAGTGTGCCGCTCCACGAACTGCAAAATCGCCGACGCCGACTCGCGTGGCCTTCGCTGAAGCACCAGGTGAGGCGCGTCCATCTCCTGAAGCTCCAGCTCCGGACGAACTCGCGTGAGACGGCGCGCTGCACGAATTGAAACCACGCGATCGCGAGCCCCAGCCAGGAACAGCACCGGAGCCGGGCAGCGCGAAAGTAGGTCGGCGGCATCGAGATGGCGGACCGCGCCGAGACGATGTGCCAGCACGCGAGGATCGGTCACCTGAATGGCGCTCGCCACTTCATCGACCAAGCCATCGTCCGCATCGTCGCCACAGAGCCAGCGCCGGAGCGCAAAACGCGGCGGCGGCAGTCGGAAAAAAAGCGGTGGAAACGGCGGAATGAATCGCGGCGGTTTGATGAAGCTCGCCACCATGATCACCGCGCGCACCCGCTCGGGAAAGCGGGTCGCCAGGCGCAGGGCCAGAGGTCCGGAGAACGATTCGCCGACGATGGCAACCGGGGACGTCTGTGAGATCTCGATCAGCCGCGGCGCAATCCAGCTCTCGAGCGCGTCATAGTCCAACCGTTCCGCCGCCGGATACTCCATCACGGTGGTGGTCTGGCGGGGAAGCGCGGCGACCAACCTGGAAAACAGCCGTCCGGTTCCGTCCATTCCTGGCAGGAGCAGCAGCATGGCAAACCGCATCATGCCGCAACTTGGACGCGGGCGCGCTCATCCTTCCGCCGAAGTTGTTTGGAATTTCTCCAGGCGATATAATGTCCGCATTCTTTTTCCGTCGACAGTTCTGGTGGTCCTGGCATTCTCGAGCCGAGTCGAGGTGGTCGGTAAAGTCACGTGCCCGACGCCCGAGCAGGTCACCGCCGAGCTCGCGCGAATTCTTCCCGAGCGCGCCGAAGTGCACGATCGCGCCGAGCTCACGCAGCGCAGACGCGCGATTCGCTTGGTGCTTCACACCGCGCAGGCCGGTGATTTGGTGCACGACATCGCGGTCCTCGGCGGCTGCAGCACGTTGGCCGCGGCCATCGCCGTCACCATCGCTGCCGACGAGACCGAGCTTCACGGCGAAGCACTCGGCCCGGTGGGACTGCACGCGCCACCGCCGCCGCAAAAAACGGTTGCGCCACCGGTTGCACCGATTGAACCAGTCGTCGCCGCACGCCAATCCGAGCACTGGCTCGGCGACGTGGGCATAAGCGCGCTGGGAACTTTATCGGACAACGCCAAGATCGCCGCCGGCGGACGACTCGACGCCGAGCTCCTGTCGGCGCGGTTTCGTGTTGGAGGAAGGTTCGCCTTCACCGCTGCCAACGAACGATCGGTCCCGCTCGAAAACGGCCACTTCGAATGGACGCGCCTCGGCTTTGCCATCGGGCCGCTCTACCGGTTCGGGATTCGCAAGGTGGCCGTGCTCGACCTTCACCTCGAGCCGTCGCTGGCAGTGATTCTCCTTCGCGGGGTAGGATTTACCGTCACCAATCACTACATCGGCTTCGACGCCGGCCTCTCCGGCGGGCTTCGAATGGCCTTCCCACTTCGCCATATCGCGCCATTTTTTGCTTTAGATTTAGCTGGTTGGCTCACTGAACAGAGAGCAATGTTGAGCAACAGCGACTACGCTGTGGTGCCCCGATTCGAGGCCCTGCTCTGTATTGGTTTATCTGTCGGAAAATTTTTGTAACATTCATGAACGTGCCGTCCCGAGAAGAGCAGGAGACTTTGACCGAAGCGGAGCAAAGCCGAGCGGCGAAGGGCGTCCCCAAGGACGGAGGCGAGCTTTTTCGCCTATATAGCGTGAGTGTGACCAAATGGGCTCGCAAGCTGGCCGGACCGACGATCGATCACGAGGATGTGGTGCAGGAAGTTTTCCTGACCGCGCATCGTCTCTTGCCCACCTTTCGGGGCGACGCCCAAATCACCACTTGGCTCTATCGCATCACAGAGAATGTGGTGAGGCACCGCCGGCGCAAAGATCGATTTCGCCGCTGGCTGGGCGGATCGTCGGACGACGTGGCGGGCAACACCGCCAACACCGATTTGTCCGCTCACGATCGGATCGAAGAGCGGCAAGCGGTGCAGTTGGTCTATCGCGCGCTCGACGGAATGAAAGAGAAGTATCGAACGGTGATCATCTTGTATGAGTTCGAAAAGATGAGCGGCGAAGAGCTCGCCGAGAAGATGGGCTGCTCGCACGAGACCGTGCGAGTCTGGCTTTATCGCGCGCGCGCGCAGTTCGAAGAGCGCGTAAAGAAGTTGCAGGCGAAAGAGAAGGGCGAGTGATGGCCCCACGTTCAACCGATGGAAATGGCCTCCCGCCGCGGTACACCGACGACGCCCCCGAGGGTGCTCAGCCGGCAGATGCCGCGCATCTGGTTCGTCTCGCCACCGCGTACGGAGACCGACTGCTCCCACCCGCCGCCAATGCACGCATTGCCTCTTCACTCGCCGACGCGTCGTCGAGCGGACGCGGATTCTCTTGGCTGACGTTCCCGGTCACCGCGGTCGCCCTGTCGGCGGTCGCCTTTTTCATTTGGAACCGCGCGCCACAGCCGGGCACCACCCACGTCTCGCTTGCGTCTTGCGATGTTCGTCATCTCGATCTCGGAAACGGCGCACACGCGGCGCTGGTCGGTCCCGCCGAAGCGGAGAGCGGCGCTTCGTTTGTGTCACTTCACTTGGGAAAGATCGACGTCAGCTCGGGCGATCGAGAGATTGCGATCGAGTCTTCGGGTATCAAATTGAAAGTTCATCCGCACTCTCTGATCGAGCTCGATGTTTCGAGTACGCACGTTCGTGTGGCTGCTTTCAGTGGAGCGGTGAATGCGATCTGGTCGGACGCGCGACAGGTCGAGATTCCCGCCGGAACCGTCATGTACGCGCAAGGTTCTGCCGTGCTCACCGAATCGCCTCAGCCGATCGAACGACTTTTGGCGGGCGACGACAGCGCGCGCATCTGCGCCGGAGAGTTCGGCGCGACGCCGGCAATTCCGCCGACCGCGATTGCACCAGCCCCAGCGGTAGTCCCGCCACCGGTCGAAGCTCCGAGCGGCGACGACATCCAAACTCCAACACTCGCACCTCGTCACAAGCGAGCAGAGGTCAAAGACGATTCCGATTCCGGCAGCGAGTCGCGTCTTTTGGCCGACGCGTTGGCGGTGCTGCGCGATCCGGCGCACGCCGGCGAGGCGCTCACCCTCCTCGACCGACACGACGCGCAGTATCCCAAGGGCACGCTGGCGCAAGAGGCGCTGGTGGCACGGGTGCAGGCGCTCTCAATCCTGGATCGCAAGGCTGAGCTGTTGGCGGTGCTCGAGACACACCCGCTCGAGCACATGCGAAAAGCGAACGAGCTCATGACGCTGCGCGGAGAGTTGCGAGCGAAGAGTGGTCGCTGTCGCGAGGCGCTGGGCGATTTCACCCGCGTCTTCGGTCGCGAGCCGGCGGGCCGATTGGCGGAACGGGCGCTCTACGGTCGCGCCTCCTGCTGGTCGACGCTCGGCGAAGACGCGCGGGCGCGTGAAGATCTCGCCAGCTACTTGGAACAATTTCCCGCCGGAAGCTTCGCCCAGGCGGCGCACAAAGCCCTCGGAAAATAGGCGCGTAGACACTCTCTCCCACGCAACTCAATTGTGCGTACGCGCGCCTTTTAATGCGTGCGCGGTGACTATTAATCGGTAGTCTTGAGCTCATGAGGAGAGAGAAAAAGGGGTTCTCTTCAAGAGAGTGCATCCCCAGCTCGACATGGTTAGATAGTCGAGGACACCGGGCCGGGTGTCCCCGAGGGATTCGCCACCGTCGCGTTCGACCCCTATGTCCGCGGTAGCTCCAAGGTGCCCGGTCTTGGCCTTGGGCTGGCGACGGTAAAGCGACTCTCCTTGGCCCATGGCGGGCGAGTCGGCATCGCGCGCGCAGCAGCGGCCGGATCGATCTTCTGGTTTGAATTGCCTGCGGCGACGGCTTAGAGCGGGTTCTCTAGTTGATGGTCATGGGCGCGGTGGCGGCATTGAGCGACCACTGCAAATTGTCGATCAGAACGGTCGAGTCGTACTGGTGGTCGCCTTCGTCGAAGATGATGAAGTGGAGCGTGATCTCTTCGCCCGGCGTAACCGGCGCGGTGGTGGTCAGCCAACCGGTCGAGCCGCCCGCCGGAATTTTTCCGAGCAGGTCTGCCATCATGTCTTCGTAACCCGTGCCATTCAGATCGCTCACCGGGTTCACGCAGTGCTGGGTCTCAGGATTGAGCGAATAGTTGGTGCAGGTGGTGAAGAAGCCGCTGTTCACCGTGATCGGATTTTTGTTGGCGTCGAATGAGATGTTCTGTTGCTTGGGATATTCGTTCGCCGACTGCATTTCCACCAAGAACTCGTCGTTGAAGTCGGTGCACACGAATTCCGGATATTCCGACGACATGAACTCAAAGTTGAAAGAGAACGATTTGGCGTTGGTAGGCGCCTTGAGCTTGAGCACCAGTTCGGTGTAGTCGTTTACATTCTTCGGTTGCGACTGACTGCAGCCGGCGGCGCCGGCGAGCTTGGGCTCGGGATTGGCGTTGGTATTGCTGGCGTTCAAGTTCGTTCCAATCTGCGGCTCGACGAAGCTCGAGCTCGACTTGTCGACCGCCAGTCCCGTCGACAGCACCACCATGTTGGCGCCCGCCTTGGGGGCGATCATTCCAAAGACACCGGCCACATCGCGCGCGCGCACGTCAGACGGTCCGGCTAAAGTCGCGCTCTCGAGGAACTGCGAGTTGCACTGTTCGAGCGCCTGCGCCAGCGAAGGGCCATCGGTCTTGCCGGCGTTCGATTGATCGCACGCCACGGCCGGTTCGTCGACGGTGCCGTCGCAGTTGTCGTCGACGTTGTTGCCGACCACTTCCATCGCCCCCGGGTTGACCAGCGGATCGCAATCATTGCAGTCGCCTTGCGCCGGGGTGTAACCGTCCTTGTCGGAGTCGACGCTCGGATCTTGCCCGCAGTTGTTTCCGCTGGTGCCGGAGCCGAGCGGCGGATCGTCGCCGCCGTCATCGCTGTAGACGGTTCCCGCGTCCGCCGTCTTGTCGCCGATTACCGGCTGAGGCGTCGCACCATGCGACTGCGGTCCACAGTTGGCGCTCGCCAAGGTCGCAATGCACAGAGTCAGTCTTCGTAGATCACGCGCGTTCGTCATGAGCTCCCCCACTGCCAGATGACTTGGGACCAGGCCTAAAGGAGGCGCTCAGTCCTGCCACTTTGTTGTTGATGTCGCGGGCGGCGAAATTCCTTCATCACAAGGGGCGCGCGCTTTCGACCGTCCAGTCCGGACCGCGATACGTCTTCGTAACTAATTATTTTAATTATTAAACTGCGAGTTACGGCGGGCTCTGTCGATTTCGCTGCAGTCGGGTCACGAGAAGGGTGGGAATTTTTGCCACCGCGCACCAACTATCGAGCTTTCTGCGGAACGTTTTCCGCGGACTCGAATTATGCAAAAACAAATAATCGAAAGTTTAATCAGCCACTTATATTATTTTCGCTGCCTAAGCGTACCGAAGGGCGCGCGAATCACGTATCCATAGTCGTGATGCGCGTTTCGCCAATTGCCCTATCGATTCTGCTCTTTCCCCAAGCGGTGAGTGCTCGTCCTACGATTCATCCGTTTTCGGCGGAGTTGCTGGCACGGTATGCGCCCGCCCTAGAGCACGCGGAGATCGCGGTGGTGGAGCTCGACCCGCAAGATCACGCCATTCAGACCACGCTCATCGGCTACACGTCGGCGCCGCCAGAGATGGTACACGACCTGGTCGCGCAGCCGGAAAACTACCCGAACTTCATTCGCAACCTGACGCGCAGCACCGTCGAGCGACGCGCCGATGGCACGCTGATCAATCACTGGAAGATTTCGTATCGAATCGCCAGCGCCGAAGGCACCGACGAGATTCGTCTCGAGCCGGGTGCGACCGGCGCGATCGTCTCCTTGCCGATCGACAAAGGAAAAGAGGGAATCTCGCGCGAAGAGTTTCTGCCGGCGCCGGGCGGCGGTACGGTGTTCGTGTCGTACGGCTGCTACGATTCGATCGAGGGAATTCCCCTGCTCTCGTCGCTGCTCAAGCGCAATCCGGTTTGGGAGGCTGGGCTCAACCTGGCGGGTGCACTCACGGTGATGCGCTCGGTGCTCGGCGAAGCGAACCGCCGCGCGGCCGCCAAAGGGATTCACCCGGCTCAACCATCGGGCGACGGTCCCGCGTTCACCGAGCTCCTCGATCGCGGAACGGTCGCGGTGGTCCGATCGGGAACGCACGGTGAGCTTCTCGACGTGAGCGTCGTCGATCGCGTGCCCGCGCCGCTACCGGTGATCCTCGACTACTTGCGCGCGCCGGAAAAATGGCCGGGACAGATCGCGTCGGTGAAGCGAGTGTCGATCAAACATCGCGATCAAAGCGGGCTGGAGTACGAGCTGGCGATGAGCGGCGTGCTCACCGACATCGTCACGACCTATCGTATGTCGTACGTGCCAAACGGCATCGACACGCTCGGAATCGACGGCGAGCTGAAAGAGATGCGCAATCGTTGGGACCTGTCGCCCGCCACCGACGGAAGCACCATCGTGGTTTGGCGCGGCAATTTGCATTTGGGAGCCAATAATTCGCTCCTGCGCTCGATGTTCAAGCTCGAGCCATCATTCGAGCACGCCGCCAACGTGAGCGCAGGATTGGTTTCGCTGCGCTCGGTGGCGCGGCATTTTGGAACGATCGAGCGAAAGAGATGATCGAAGCGGGCTCGAAACGCTAGCGGTTGCCCTGCGAATCGGGATCAGGCGTAGTTGCCGGCGCCGATGCTGTGGGCGCAGGCGACGATGCTGATGGCTGATGCGATGTATTCGCTGCTGGTCCGCCGGGACCGCCGCTAGAGCGTGGTCCACCGGGCGCGCCGCTTGGGCGTTGCCCCCCGGGTCCGCCGCTTGATCCGCCGCCGGGTCCGCCGCTCGGACGTGGTCCGCCGCTGGGACGTGGTCCGCCGCCGGGCCGTCCACCAGAACGATCTCCGCCGGGCGCGCCGCTCG
>PLXG01000449.1 GCA_003153195.1 Myxococcales bacterium | reverse complement strand
AGGAAGAGCAGATCTTCCTCGGGCGTGAGTTCGCTCAGCATCAGGACTACTCGGAAGAGACCGCACGCGCGATTGACGCTGAAGTGAAACGCATTGTCACCGACGGCTACAAGGTCGCGCATCAGGCGCTCTCCGGCCATGTCGACGATTTGAAGAAGATCGCCGAAGCGCTGCTCGAGCANNGTCCGCCTCCGCAAAATCCACCGCGCACCGCGGTGGTCGAAAAAGAGAAGCGCCCCAGTCTATTCGGCGCGCCGGTACTCCCGCTGAAGGACGAACCGGGAAAAGCGTAGTCTGCAGCCCGGAGACTCCTTGCCACAGCCGATGCGATTCCGGCTGAAGACCCTCGACTTCCAACGCACCCAGATCATGGGCGTTCTCAACGTCACTCCCGATTCTTTTTCCGATGGCTGGCTGAGCTTCACCGCAAAAGACGCCATCGCGCATGGTCGCGCGCTGTTTGCGGCGGGTGCGGACATCGTGGACGTGGGAGGCGAGTCGACGCGACCGGGCGCGCAAGCGGTGTCGCTCGACGAGGAGTGCGCGCGCGTGCTTTGGGTGGTTCGCGCACTGGCTGAGGAAGGAGTGGTGTCGATCGACACGTATAAGGCGCAGGTGGCCGAGCGAGCGATCGCCGCGGGTGCTGAAATCGTGAACGACATTTCGGGTGGACAATACGAGCCGAAGATTTTGGCGGTGGCCGCCAAACAGGGCGCGGCTATGGTGCTGGGACATGTGCGCGGACGGCCGAGCGAGATGCAGTCGCAGGCAAACTATTCGGACGTCGTGGCGGAGGTTCGCGCTGAGCTGTCCGAACGAGTGGCCCATGCGCGTGCCGCGGGAATCGAGCGCATCTTCATCGATCCCGGGCTCGGATTTGCCAAGACCGCCGCGCACAACTTGAGTCTGCTGGCGAACCTCCGTGAATTTCTCAGCCTGGGTTGCCCCATTGTGATCGGTGCATCGCGGAAATCATTTTTGGCCAAGATCACCGGTCGCTCAGAAGAGGATCGCGAGCTCGGCACCGCGGCAGCCGACACCGCCGCCATCTTGAACGGCGCCAGCGTCGTTCGCGTTCACGACGTGGCTCGCCAGCGCGACGCGGTGCAAGTGGCGGACGCGATTCGGAGTGGCGCATGACCTTCGCCAAGCTGCTGCCGGGAATGACCCTTCGCGAAGGCGTCACCGCTGTCGTCGACATCGCCATCGTGTACTACGTGGTGTATCGGGCGCTCTTGCTCATCAAGGGTACGCGCGCAGCACAAATGCTGATCGGCCTGGTGCTGGTCGGGATCAGCTTCTTTGCTGCCAAGCTCCTCGAGCTTTCGACGCTCACCTGGCTGCTCGACAATTTGATCAACTACTCGATCATCTTTTTCATCGTCATCTTTCAGCACGACATTCGCCGCGCGCTCACGCGGGTCGGACAAAATCTTTTCGCTGGATCCCGGACCATCGAGACCGCCTCGGTGTTCGAGGAGGTGATCAAAGCGGTGGAGCGACTGTCCAAAGTGCGCGCCGGCGGGCTCATCGTGCTCGAGCGCGACGCTGATCTGTCCGAGTATTTGAATGAGCCGGGCGTGGTGCTCGACGCCAAAGTCACCGAAGAGCTGCTGGTGTCCCTGTTCCTAGTCGATTCGGAGAACAAGCTCCACGACGGTGCGGTGATCATCCGTCACCTGCGCATCGCGCAAGCCGGCGCGGTACTGCCGCTCTCGGTCAACCCCATGCTCGACAAAGCCCTCGGCACGCGCCATCGCGCGGCGGTGGGAATCACCGAGGAGACCGACGCAGTCGTGGTGGTGGTATCGGAGGAGCGCGGATCGATCGCGCTCTGCTTCGGTGGGAACATCGCCCGTGATCTAGACGCGGCCACCCTGCGCAAGGCGCTGCTCAGCCTATTTCGGAAAGAAAAACGGCGCCGCACCACCAGCTCTCGATCGGTGGCGCCGGTGATTCCGCGGCCGAGGCCGCACGAGGTCACCGCCAAGATGGTGGTCGATCAGGTAAAAAAAGACGCAGCTACGCAAGGAGACGGATAGTGGCGTCGCCGGTCGTCGAGTCGAAGGAGCTGCCGCTCAAGCTGGTTTCGCTGCTGATCGCCGTCGGGCTGTTTCTCATCGTGCGTAGCGACAAAGACGCGGTCACGGCGGTGTCGGTCAAGGTTGTCTACACGCTGCCCAAAGACAAGGTGCTCATCTCCGATCCCCCGTTGGAACTGCGGGTCTCGGTGCGCGGTCCTTGGACTCGTCTGTCGCATCTCGACGCGCGCGACATCGATCCGATCCGAGTCGATCTCACGCGGGCGCAAGCGGGGGTGATCAACTTCGACGAAGGAATGGTGCGACTTCCGCCGGGAATTCGCGCGGTGTCGATGACGCCGGCCGAGGCGCGGCTCGACTTCGATCTGCGCGGCAAGCGCGAGGTGCCCATCGTGGCGCGCGTGGATGGAACACCCGCCGAGGGATTTCGCGTGGCGCGGGTGACGGTGAAGCCGGAGCGGGCGCGACTGGAAGGCGCGGCGCGCGAGCTCGATCTGCTCACGCGCGTGGCTACTCGGCCGCTCAAGATCGACGGCACGCGCGGAACCATCCGCGGCGATGTGCTGTTCGAGCTTCCCGCCGGGCACATCGAGGTTCTCGATCCGCAGCGCGTAAGCGTGGAGGTGCAGGTGGTGCCGGCGCTCGGCGAGCGGGTGCTCGACGCGCTCCCGATCAAACCGGCCTGGCTCGATCGCGGCGCGGCGGTGGATCCGCCAGTAGTGAAGGTAGTGCTTCACGGACCGGTCGAATCGATCGAGCCCATCTCACCGTCGAAGATCACGCTCGAGCTGAGCCCGAAGTCGCGGGGCTCGGGGACCGCTACGGTGCTGGTGCGCGGTCTGCCCGACGGAGTGACCGCCGAAGCGCGGCCAAGCACGGTGCAGGTGCGCGGCGTTCGCTGATGGAGTACATTGGGAATCATGTCTGAACCGTCTGCTCCAAATCGTACTGCCGTCCGCCGCCTGTTTGGCACCGATGGCGTGCGTGGCGTCGCCAACGAAGATCCGATGATTCCCGAAGTGGCGCTCAAGTTGGGGCGCGCAGTGGCGTATCACTTTCGCCACACCGAGCGGCGCGGACGCATCGTCATCGGCAAGGACACCCGACTTTCCGGCTATCTCTTCGAGACCGCCCTCGCCGCCGGCATCTGCTCGATGGGTGCCGACGTCATGCTCTGTGGACCTCTGCCGACGCCGGGCATCGCCTTCATTACTTCATCGATGCGTGCCGACGCCGGTGTGGTGATCTCCGCGTCGCACAATCCCTTTCAGGACAATGGCATCAAGATCTTCGCCTCCGACGGGTTCAAGCTGCCCGATGCGGTCGAGGCGCACCTGGAAGAGCTCATGGCCGGCGAGGAGCTCGATGCGCACCGGCCCAAGTCGGCGCAGATAGGCAAGGCGACCAAGATCGAAGATTCGCGTGGTCGCTATATCGTATTTTTGAAGAGCATCTTTCCCAAAGCGCTCACGCTCGACGGGATGCGCATCGTGGTCGATTGCGCCCACGGCGCCGCCTATCGCGTGGCGCCGGCGGTGTTCGAGGAGCTGGGCGCGACGGTGATCCCGATGTCGGTCAAGCCCGACGGCATGAACATCAACGACGATTGTGGTGCGCTCCACCCACAGAAGATGTGTCAGATGGTCAAAGCCACCGGCGCTGATCTCGGCATCGCGGTGGACGGCGACGCCGACCGCGTGATCATCGCCGACGAAAACGGCGAAGAGGTCGACGGCGACACCATCATGGCCATCTGCGCGCGGCGCATGATGCAGCGCAACGAGTTGGTAAAGAAAACCGTGGTGGCGACGGTGATGTCGAACCTCGGGCTCGAGCGCATGATGTCGAAGAGCGGTGGCAGTCTGGTGCGCACGCAGGTCGGCGATCGCTACGTGGTCGAAGAGATGCGCAAGACCGGCTACAACTTCGGCGGCGAGCAGTCGGGGCACTTGGTGTTCCTCGATCACATGACCACCGGCGACGGCGTGCTCGGCGCGCTGCAGGTGCTGAACGCGATGCTAGAGACCGGAAGCGGCCGTCCGCTCTCGGAGTTGCGCAAGGTCATGACCCGCTATCCGCAGGTGCTGGTGAACTTGAAGGTGCAAAGAAAACGACCGATGGAAGAGATGTCTGACGTCGCTGTTCTCATCCGCAGCGTCGAAACCAAGCTCGGCGACGAGGGGCGGGTGCTGGTTCGCTATTCGGGCACCGAGGCCAAAGTGCGAGTGATGGTGGAAGGTCCCGATCAGGGCGTCATTCAGGGCTACGCCGACGAGATTGCGCAGGCGCTCGCTCGCGCGTGCGGAGGCGAAGGAGTCTAGCGTTCGATCTATTCGCCGCCATAGTTGTCGAGCGCGGCGTTGCTCTTCTCCGCCTTATATTGGCCGGGGGCGACCTTGAGCACTTTGACCTTGGTGGCGTAGGTTCCGTCTTCCATGTGGGTGACGAACTTGACGTTGTAGAGCAACGCGTTGCCGCTGACGCTCAAGCGGCGGGTCGAGACCAACGGCCCGAAGCTGGATTACTGATGGTGTAGGTCGGACTGCGCAGCGAGTACGATTCACCGTCGGCGTAGGTGCCCGGCATTTCCGCGTAGCTGACCGACGGCGTGCCTTCGGCGGGTACACCCAGGATCGCATTTTGATTGAGTTGGTCGCCGTAGTTGGGATCGCCGAGCGGTGCGCCGTGTGGATCGGCGCCAGGAATGCTGAGACGCAGCAAGAGTCCCAAGAACGGATCGCCGTCTTTTTGCGGAGGAGCGCCGCGGCCGTTGTTGAAGTGGCAACCCGAGCACGACACCGCGTTGTAGGTCGGGCCGAGAGCGTCGTTACCTTGCGGCGTGGCGGGTGCGGTGACCCAGTTGCGGTTGAAGACGCCGTCGCCGATTTGAAAGGGACCGCGATAGTCGATCGATAAATTTTTGAGCGGGTAGTTGAATGCCTCGTCGCCAAAATCGAAAATGGTGGTGTCGCCGCCGAGAAGCGCCGCGTTTGGATCGCTGGGGGTCGGGCTCGCGCCGCCGCAACCGGTCAGCGCAGCGAACATCAACCAGTACGAAAGCCTCGTCGAGGACCGACTCATTTTGCTCCAGCTCATAGGTTGATCTGCACCTTGAGCAGTTTCGCCACCAAGTCGATGGTCGGCTGCACTGGTAAGAACGCGTCGATGGCGGCTTTGACCTTTTGATTCGAGTCCGAGTCGGCCGGCGCCAAGACCGAGTGATCGAACGGTTGCGGAATGGCGGCGATGGCGGCGCGCACCGCCGTGAGTTGATCTTTCATCTGCCCGTCGAGCGCGGAGTCCTTGGCGCGAACCAGATCTGAAATCGATGCGCCGGCGAGCGCGCCGTAGTGTCCGAGATAGACGTTCTCTACACCGAGTGCATTGGCCACCAGATCGTTGTAGGTGCTTTCCGAAAAACAGGACTCTTCGTCTTTATGATCTTGCGTGCGATAGGGATCGCTCAGTCGTTCGTAGTAGAGCTCGGAGATGGCCATGTTGGAAAATCCTTCGAGAATCTTGGTAACTCCATCGTGGCTGGGGCTGGCCATCAGCTTCGCGCCGTAACTCCCGCGATCGCCCAGATCCCACGCAGCCGTGAGGGCCTTCATGTCTGCCACCAAGATCTCGGTCACGGTTTTGAGATAGGTGCGCCGCCGATCTTGATTGGCCGCGGTGCCGCCGTCGACATAGTCGGTGAACGGCCGATCGCCCGGGCCGTCGGTCTGATCGGCGCGCTGACCCCAAAGAAGAAATTCGATGGCATGAAATCCGGTCGACAGATTTTCCACGCCGCCCTGTTCGTCGGCCGTTTCCAGCACGTCGACGGTCAGCTGCGGATATTGGTCGGGCAGATTGATGATGCCTCCCATCGGATTTCCGGCCGTGTAGTCGATGAAGTTTTCGTCGATGGGCCACTCGTTCATGCCGCCCTGCGCCTGATCGATGGACCGCCGTAGAAGCGCGACACTTCGCACTGGCCGTAGATCGGGCGCGCCGCAGTCCAGGCGTTCTTGGCCGCCTCGAAGCCGTCGGCGGTGGGACTTTGGATGAAAGCATCGACCGACGTTTGCAACGCTCCCACTGCGGTCACCACGTCGGCGTAATTGGCGTGCAGGTTCACTGCGTACTGCCTGACTACCTGCGACTCGAGGCTGGTCGAGCTGCAACTGGCGAACAGGGCGAGCAGAAAGAGCGTGGATCGCTTGGTCATTGCTTCTCCTGCGCACGAGCGATCAAAATCGCATTTTCAGAGGCGATGGCCAGCGCACCGGCGTAGGTGATGGCGATGGCCGACGGCTGTGTGATCTGCGACGGCAAGGGTCCCGGCTTCACGCCCGATAGACCCACCGTTCCGACGGCGGTAGTCACTTGCCCGCTGCCGGTCGAGATGTGACGAACCGTGTTGTTGAGCGAATCGGTGACGAATAGATCGCCAATCGCGTCAATGGCCAGCTCGGTGGGATAACCGAAGCGCGCATCGCTGCCGTTACCATCGGCGGTGCCGCGCACGCCGAGCTCGCCTGCAAATGTCGTGACCTGTCCCGACGCAATCGAGATTTTTCGCACCGAATAGTTGAGCACATCGGCAACGTAGAGGTTGCCTTTCCCATCGGCGGCCATCCCAATCGGCGTGTTGAAGCGTGCCGCGGTTCCTACGCCGTCGACTCCGCCGGTCTGCATCTCGCCGCCCGCCAGCGTGGTGACCTCGAGTGAATCGAGATTGGCCGACAAGATGATGTGTCGACCCGAATCAGTGATGAAAAGCTGATTTCCCGAGAGTGCTATTGCGGTGGGAAAGCTGAGTGCCGCCAGCATTCCGCCGCTCTTGAGAGAGACCGTGGCCACCGCGCCGGTCGTCAGATCGATTCGGCGAATGGCGCGGTTTCCGGCGTCAGCGACGTAAAGTTGGCTCTCTCCGTCGAGCGCTAGCCCGGCCGGTTGATTGAAACGTGCGCTCGCGCCCATGCCATCGAGAAGACCCGCGTGTCCCGCGGCACCGGCGAAGGTGGAGACCTCACCGGTGGCCAGACTCACCTTCCGCAAGGTGTGGTTCAGCGTATCGGCGACGTAGAGATTTCCATCCGCCGTAGCGATCATGCCTTGCGGCGTACGAAAGCGCGCGTCGGTGGCGGTGCCGTCGGCGGTTCCAGTCGAGTTGGCTCCGGCGAAGGTGCTCACCGTGCCGGTGGTGAGAGCGACCTTGCGAATCACGTAGTTTCCACTGTCGGCAACGTAGAGATTTCCGGCGCCGTCGTTCCAAAGGCCGATGGGACGTGTAAAGCGAGCGTCGGCTCCCACTCCATCGATAAATCCGTCCCCACTTTCGCTGCCGACGACAACGGTCATCGATCCGTTCGCAACGGAGACGCGAACGATCTCGTTTCCAAGTGAGACCAGTAGATCCGTTCCGTCGGTGGTCATTCCCGAGGGCGTGGTGTCGAACGTCGCCACCGTCGAGATTGTGCTCGAAGCGAGCACGAGCTTGCGAACACGGGCATTGCCGCTGTCGAGGATAAAGAGATTGCCATTTCCGTCGAGCGCAATGGCTTTGGGCTGATTGAAACGAGCGTCGCTGCTGGCGCCGTCGGTGGTGCCGACCATTCCCACTACGCCCGCGATGGTGGTGACCGTGCCGGTGGAGATCGCGATGTGACGCAACGTTTGATTGTCGGTGTCAGACACGTACAGGTCGTCGCCGAGGAGCGCCAACCCTTGGACCTCGCGAAATCGGGCGACGCTGAGGGGACCATCGGTGGAGTCGCCCACTTCGTAAACACCGGCGTAAGTAGAGACTGTGTCGCTGGCCAGGTCGATCTTGCGAATGGTATTGTTCTCTTCGTCGGCGAGAAAAAGTGCGCTCGCCGTGGCGGCCAATCCGCCGGGATCGTAAAAGCGCGCGTCCGGTCCGGCGCCGTCGTTGCCGCCGATCATTCCGTATGCGCCGGCCAGCGTAGTCACTGCACCGGTCGACAGATCTGCGGCTCTAATCACTTCGCCATCGGAGACATAGAGGTGCCCGGCGCCGTCTCCGCTGAGCGCCCACGGCAAAGCGAAATGTGCTGCCGCTCCGGCGCCGTCGACCAGCCCCGGTCCACTCGGCTGTCCGGCGAGGATGTCGAGCTCGGTGAGCGATGCGAGTGTGCACAGCCCATGGCAAGGTGGCTTCGCAGCACCCCCGCACGCCGTCGCGAAAACGAGCCCGATCGCTCCGACCTTGCCGCGCATTGCCTGGAGGTTAGCATACGGTGACGGACGTCGACCGAGGACGTGATATATAGGCGCCAAATGAGCACTTTTCGGCTTCACGTGAACATCGATCATGTGGCGACGCTCAGGCAGGCGCGCGGCACCCCCTATCCCGATCCGTTGTGGGCTGCGCCGCTTTGTGAGCTCGCCGGTGCCGATGGGATCACCGTCCATCTGCGCGAAGATAGACGACACATTCAGGATCGCGATGTGCGTCTTTTGCGCGAAACGGTTCGCGGCGTGCTGAATCTGGAGATGGCCGCCACCGATGAGATGGTGAAGATCGCCTGTGCCATTAAACCCGACGTGGTGACGCTGGTCCCCGAAAAGCGCGCCGAGCAGACCACCGAAGGCGGGCTCAACATCAAGGCCAGTCGCAAGTCGGTCGAAAAAGCGATTGCTGCCCTCAAGAAAGCGCGCATTCAGGTGAGCCTGTTCATCGATCCGACCGAAGAGGCGGTGAAGCTCTCGCATGACGTCGGTGCGCCGCGCATCGAGCTGCACACCGGCGACTACTGTGAGAAACAGCACGACGTTCGCGCGCAAGCGGGGGAGCGCGAGCTAGAACGATTGCGTAACTCGGCACAGCTCGGTTCCGAGCTCGGGCTGCACGTCGCAGCTGGCCACGGCCTCGACTATATTAATGTGGCGCCGGTGGCGGCAATCGCGGCGGTGACCGAGCTCAACATCGGACACGCGATCGTAAGTCGCGCCGTGCTGGTGGGAATGGAGTGCGCGGTGCGGGAGATGCGCGATGCGATGGATCGCGGACGAAGTCAGCTCGTTCATGCGACGCACGGAGCCCGCGGATGATCCTCGGCATCGGCGTCGATCTCACACCGGTCGATCGCATGGCGCGCGCGATGGCGGCCCACGACGGTCGACTCGAAGTGAAGCTGTTTACCGAGGCGGAGCGGGCGTATTGCAAACGTCGCGCGGCCCCCGCCGAACCATTCGCGGCGCGATTCGCCACCAAAGAGGCGACGCTCAAAGCGCTCGGCGTTCCGAGCGGACTGTCCTGGCACGAGATGGAGGTCATCTCGTCGGAGAGCGGCGCGCCGAAGTTGATCCTGCACGGCCGCGCGCAGGAGGCGGCCCAAAGACTCGGCGTGCGTAACCTGCATCTCTCGATTTCGCACGCCGGTGGTCAGGCGATCGCGATGGTGGTGCTCGAGGGATGAAGTACGTCGTGACAGCGGCGGAGATGCGCGCGCTCGACGGTGAAGTGATCGCCGGCGGCGTGCCGGGCGCGGTGCTGATGGAGTCCGCCGGCAGGCAGGTGGTCGAGGTGATGGCTCAGCTGGTCGCCATCGCCGATGGAGCGTTCGCCATCTTTGCCGGACCGGGATCGAACGGCGGTGACGGTTACGTGATCGCGCGCCATCTTCACAACCGGGGCGGAAAGGTTCGCGTTTTTCGCTGCGTCGCCGAGAGTGCCATCAAGGGCGACGCCAAGATCCACTTCGCCGCTTGCGTGAACGCCGGAGTGGTCGTGCACGACGCGCTTTCCCAACTATTCGCGCTTCAGCCCGACGAAGTGATCGTGGATGCGCTGTTCGGGACCGGACTGTCGCGCAAAATCGAAGGGAAAATGGCGGACCTCATCGCGCGCATGAACGATCATCGCGGACTAAAGATTGCCGTCGACGTTCCCTCGGGGCTCGACAGCGATCGCGGGACGATCTTGGGCGCCTGCGTGCGAGCCGATCACACCGTCACCTTCGCGTTTCTCAAGCGCGGATTGGTGAGCGCGCCCGGATTCGCGTGGGCGGGTCAGATTCACGTAGTGGACATCGGAATTCCCGTCGAGCTGGCAGAAAAAGCCGGCGTATCCGCCGAGCTTCTGGAAGAAGACGCGCTCGATCGTGTGGCGGCTGCGCGAGATCCGAACGGACACAAGGGACTTTACGGACATCTGCTGATCTTGGGTGGATCCGCCGGCAAAATGGGCGCGGCACTCTTGGCCGGTCGCTCGGCGCTGCGCACCGGCGTCGGACTTTGCACCGTCGCGACGCCAGACGATGTGTCGGCGTTCGATCCGGCGCAGCCTGAGCTCATGAACGTTTCCTACGCGCTCAGCGATCCGTGGGTCGCGCTCGGTCCGGTGATCGCGAAGATGCGCGCGCTCGCCATCGGACCGGGAATGCCGACCGATTCGTCGATGCGCTCCGTCATCGCCAAGGCTTGCGCCGATCTCCTCGGACGAGGGCAGGGCGTGGTGCTCGACGCCGATGCGCTCAATCACCTCGCCGAGGCACCCGATCTGATCGCGGCCGTCGCCGCTGAGGGGCGTGCCAAACATTTGGTGCTCACACCCCACCCGGGGGAAGCCGGGCGCCTGTTGAAAAAATCGAACGAAGCGATTCAAGACGATCGAATCGCCAGTGCGCTCGAGCTGGCGCGACGCTTCGGCTGCGTGACGGTGCTGAAGGGCGCACGCACGGTGCTCGCCCATCCAGATGGACGTCTCGCGTTTTGCGATCGCGGAAATCCAGGCCTCGCTACCGGTGGCACCGGCGACGTGCTCACCGGAATTGTCGGCGCGCTTTTGGCGCAGGGCTTCTCCGCGTGGGACGCCGCCAAGGCCGCGGTCTTTTTGCACGCCGCGTCTGCCGATCGCTTGGCCGAACGAATCGGCACGCAAGGATTCTTCGCGCACGAGGTGGCGGACACCGTGCCGCTCGTCATCGAAGCGCGCCGCAAGCAATTGCCAAGTTGGCAGCCTCGCTAGGCAACGATTGTCAAAGCAGGCCTTCGCCGTCGCAAACCAATTCGGCAACCCCTTGAGAATTCGAAGAAACGCGCTCGGCACGCCGGTTGCTCTAAAGGTCGAGCATGGAAGACGTCATGTTCGAAAAAGAGTTCTGGCCACATCGGGCATCCCTCGAGCGAACCGCGCGTCGATTTGGAGTCGACGCCGATGATCTGGTGCAGGAGACCTACCTCCGTGCGTTCGCGGCGCGGAGCGGTTACCGCAGCGGCACCAACGCGCGAGCGTGGCTGCAGAGAATTTTGACCAACACCGCGATCGGGTCACTTCGGCGCGAACGCGCGCGACGGCGAAACGAAACCGCCTATCAAGCCGAACCGGAGCTCGCCACCGTTTCACCGGCTTCATTCGATCCGCGTAACGAGGACGTGGTCTTTTCCGATGACACGCTGCCGGTGGACATGAAACCGGGTGCCGTGATGGGCGCGCTTTTGGAGCTGGACGCGGCTGATCGCGCGGTGCTCGAGCTGCGCTTCATAAATGGATTGCGCTATCGTGAGATTGCCGCGGAAAAGGGAATGCCGCTCGGAACCGTGATGTCGCGGCTTCATCGCGCGCGGCGCAAGCTCCGGCGAAGGCTCGAGGCAAAGAAGCGACCGCTCAGGGCAGAGGGCTGCTGTCGAAGTCCTCGCTGAATGTGAGCGGTTGGTGGAGGTGCGCCAGTACCGCCTCCATCGCGCTTCGAACCTGCGGCTGCTTGGTCCGTCCGTAGAGGATCTGCTTTAGTCGATCGGCGTTTACTCCCAGCGGCGAGCGCGCGAGCGTGGTGAACGCAGCGACGGCGCAAGTGGGCTCCGGACCTTCGGCCTGCGTGAGCAGAAACTTGCGCACTGGATCGAGCAGACTCGGCGGCAAGGATGCGCTCGGGCCGTCGCCGCTGACGACGAGGCCAATGGCGGTGAGCGAATCGGCGCGACGATCGATCGGGAGCGCTCTGGCGCGCTCAAAGAGATCGCTCAGCAAAGAGCCGCGCTCGCCCGGTGAAAAAGCAAGTCGACCGAGCGCAACCGCCGCGTGCAAACGGACGGATCGATCGGGATGCTCGATCAAAAACACGATCGATCGAAACGCGATCGGATCTTCGGTGGTCGAGAGCGCTTCGATGAGTGCGATTGCGCTTTGTCGATCGAGCGACTTCGATCGCGCGGTGAGCGCCACCAACTCGGTGGCGGCCGCGTGCGCCCGAAGCTTGGCCAGCGTCTCGAGCGCCGCCTCAAGAGGTCGGCCTGCTGCACTATTGATCGCGCGCACCAGCGACGGAATGGCGCGCCGATCGGGATGCTCGGACAGCGCGAAAATGGCCGCGTCGCGAAGAGCCGGATCGGGTCGACCCGAAAGCTCGATGAGCGCGCTCTGGGCGCGAGCGAACCTGGGTGACGCCGAATCGGTTGCTCGCAGGCTCGCCCCGATGGCTTTCACCAGCGCCGGGTCGGGCGCGATCTGCAGCGCATCGACGAGTGGGTCGAGCGCGGCCTCTGCGCCGAGGAGGCTCTCGCAGGAGAGCAGCACGCGTCGGGTTTCGTCTTCGGGAAGGGTGGTCTTCAGTCGAGTCGCGATGGGCTCTGCCATGATCGGTCCGCCGGCGGCGAGCGCGGCCTCGAACGCGGCGCGCCGGTGATCGATCTCCATAAACGCATTTAAGATGGTTGCGATAATTAGCGGACTCGACTTTCGGTTGGCAATTCGACCGAGCGCTACCAGCGCTTCATCGGCGACATCGCTATCGGCGGCGGCGGCCTCGATCAAAAGTGGCGCGGCGCTATCGGCTCGCAGTCGCCCGAGCGTTCGCGCGGCCAACCCACGAACCTCGATTGCGGAGTCTTTGAGCAGACGCGCCACACTGGGAGCGGCATGCTCATCTTCCAGCGCTCCGATGGCGTCGAGGGATTCCATTCGAACTTCGCGCGAACCGTCGGCTAGCCGAGCCAGGAGAGGAAGGACCATCTGCTTGGCGCCACGCTTTCCCACCAAACCGAGGACGGCAGCGGCGGCCTTGCGCACGTTCGGATGCTCGTCGTCGAGGCGGCGTTCGACCGTTTCGAGCTCTGCGTTGCTCAGCTTTTGGTGCGCTCGTCCCATGACCTCGAGCGCAGCGATTCGCACACTCGGCTCGCCGTCGGAAGTGGCGCGAAGAACCGAGGCTGGAACCGAATCGCCCTTGGCCAAACGTCCGAGCGCCTCGACGACGATCACGCGCAACTTCTGATCGCCGTTTTCGAGGAGCGGCTCGAGCTTGGGAGCGAGCGCGACCAGATCGAGTCGACCGATCGCCTTGGCTGCGGCCGCGCGGACCTCGGAGTCGGCATCGCCCAGCGCCGATTCGAGGATCGGCTGGACCGCGTTCGGTGAATAGGCTTCGAGTCGCTCCACGGCAGAGCGGCGGCGTAATGGAGAGCTCGATCGCAGCTCTAGCTTGATTGCAGCGACGTCGTGAAACAGATCGGCGGCAAATGCAGACGCATTGAGCGTGAGCAAGACGATGGCGCATCGAGCGGCGGCAGACGACCTCATTTTTCCAGGGAAAGTGTACGAGGCCGTCGGAGTCGGAACCAGGAAAAACAATCGAGTGGACTTAGGGCGGTCCACTGTTTACATTTTCCCTCGCGAGGTCGAAAAAATGGCATTTCTCTCCCTGTCCAAAGTGCTCGATGGCGCGCCCAATGTGAAAAAAGACGGCGCCAGTTACACCATCGGAGAAGATTCCGATGTCAGCCTGTTCGTCACGCTCGGGCGCGAGGCGATGCAGATCGTCCGCATCTCCAAGATCGAGCTCGGCGCCGAAGCGGTGGTGGTGAGCACCCACAAGTCGGAGCGTTTCTACTTTCCGCCCGATCTGATCGTGGGTCTGCAGGTTGGCGGATCCGAGAAGCGAGCCAACAAAGGCGGCGGCGCCGGATTTCGATAGAGAGCTACTTGATGGCGAGCGAGAACGAGGCGTGGGTCTTGGTGCCGTTGAATTTGGGGAAGGGGACGGTCTTCATTCGCTCGAACATGCAAGTGGCAAGCTGGGTTCCGGTTTGACCGTTCACCTTCACGCCTGAAACCGAACCCGATCCTTTGATGATGAAGTCCATCTCGACGTTGTGAAGCGAGGCGTTCCGCCGGTGCTCGTCTTGGACGCAACCGACCAGCACCTTGAAGTTCTCTTTCATGACTTGCGCGACCTGCTCCTGCGGCAGCGTTTCGTCGCCGCCTTCTTCGGAGACGTCGCCGAAATGGGTGACGTCGCTGAAGTCGTTGCCGTTCGCGGAAGCGGTGCCTCCCGGTCCGCTACGCTTGACCGTCTTGTGCGCAGTAGCACCCGGTTTATGCGGCACGGGCGGATCCACCTTGAGCGAGATCTCCATCCCTTTTAGGAAATCGAGATCATTGGTGGTCTCTTTCTGGACGATCACCTTCGGCTTCATGTGCGTCACGTACCAAACGGTTAGACCGACGCCGCCGACCACCAACAAGAGGATGATCCCGAGCATGCTGAGCACGCGGTTGCGATGACGGCCGCGCTCGACCGCTTCGCCTTCGACGCGCGCTTTTTCAGCGAGCTTCACCTCGGCGTGGAGCAGCATCTGCTTCAAGTGAGGATTCTCGCGCACGCGCCGGCGATCGCCGGTGTCGGTATCGGTGACCAGATGCTCCGGCAGAATCTTGCCGGTTTCGATCTGCACTCGGATCTCGCGCAAGCTGAACGGACCGAAGTCCATCTTGTCTTTGGTGATGAGCCAGTGCTCGGTGTTCTCGTCGGGCAGCTGGGCGGGTTTACTTCCCGTCGAGCTTCGCCCCGTTGAACCACCGCCGGTGCGCGCCGGCTTGAACGGAGGCGGTGGAGGTGGCGTTCCGGCCGTCTGGAGAGTCGGCAGCGGCGACGCAGATGAACCACTCGGCGGTGTCTGCGCCGGCTTACTCGCGCCCGATGCACTGTAGGGGCGAAGGCCGGTCCCGGTGGCCGGATCGTGCCCACCGACGGTACCGGTGAGAGCGGCTTGCAGCGCGTCTTTGAGTGCCTGTGCGTCGGTATACCGTTCGTGCGGCGCGGTGTGCAGACAGGTCTCGACCACCACGTCGATCAATTGTGGAATCGCCGGCACGATGTGGCTCGGTCGCTCGGTTAGGTCGTTCGGCGCGCGGCCGGTCAAAAGCTCGAACAACACCACGCCCACCGAATAAAGATCGGCGCGGGAATCGGCGAGCGACGGATCGCTCACCACTTCGGGTGCGAGCGTGACGAAGCTGTCGGGAAACGCCTCCTTCGGATAGTGCTCGAAGGGCGTCAGCGTCGAGGCCAAGCCGAAGTCGGCCAGCTTCACGCGACCCGCGGAGTTGACCATCACCGATTCCGGACTGATCCCACCGTGGAGGGTGACGGCGTGCGCGTACACCAGCCCATTACAAAGGTGCGCCACCACGTTGTAGGCGGCCTTGAGCGAGAACGCGCGACCACCGATCTGGTTCTTATCGAGCATCGCCTTGAGCGATTGCCCGTCGATGTATTCGCTGGCGATGTAGGTGAGCTTGTCGCCGCGCACGTCGGCGTCGTGGATGCCGTAGGTCTGCCCGATGTTCTTGTGGTCGAGCTGAACCGCGAGCAATACCGCTGCGTCGAGTCGCTTTCGCACCGCTGCGTCCGAAAGCAGAATCGGATGAATCGCTTTGATCGAAACCAATCGGTTGTCCGACCGATCGCGCGCGCGATAGGCTTCGCCGAAGGGCCCCCGGCCGACGAAGTCTTCGACGACGTATCGGTCGTTGAGAGTGGTTCCGCTCGGCAGTCTCGGGCCATCGCCCATCGGGGTTGTAATCGCGGGAACGCCCTGAGGATAGGCGTCATCGCGGCTCTGGTTTGACGAGTCGACGGTGCTCATTGGGGGAACATTGGATGATAGCGGCTCAGACCCCGGCGTAGGATACTGAACATGCGGCTAGTGTACCACGATGGAGGTGCGGGTATGGAATCTAAAATCGCATGCCGCGCTTGGCGCGGTACATGAACCAATTTTTGACCAGCAGCGCCGACGGAATGAGCCCGATGATTCCCAGCGGAACCGAGCCGACGACGATCAGCGCCACCGAGCCCGCGGTCGCCGCTCCCGCAAGGATTCCTTTCTTGCGAGCGACCTGGCGGTCTTTGTCTGCAAGCGACATGGTACCTCCGTGACAGAGCCTAATCGCGACAGCTCGGTTCGTCAAACGGCGGCCGCATCAAATTGCCCGCGGGCGGGACCATGTTACGATAAAGAGATGTCTTCATCGCCGACGCTCGATCCGCTGTCTACGGGCGACGACGATCCGACTGTTTTCGAGGCAAGCGAAAAGGCGTTGGGAGACGACCCGAGCCAGCCAGGCTCGGGCGCGCCGCCTAAAAAAGCCATGCGCGGGCGGCGAGGACTGTCGCTGCTCATGGCCGCGATCGGCATCGGCGCGGCGATGGTGTACGTGACCAGCGTGCGATCGGTTAGCACCATTTCGGGGATGAAGGCGGGCGGCCAGCCGCTCGGAGACGTGCCGTTTGGCGAGGTCGACGGGCGACTGGTGGCGATCGTTCAGCACTTTCTCGACGAGCCCATTGCGCTCGTGCTGGCGGCACCCGGCTCCGCCCAGACCGCAACCGACGAAATGCACGCCAGCCGTCGCGAGCTCGGATTCAGCGTCGACTCGAGCGCGGCGTCGGCCGAAGCCAAGACTCTCGGCAAGACCGGCCGGCCGCTCAGCGATCTGCTCTCGCGAACGCGCGCGCGGGCAGGACTCATCGACATTCCACTGCCGGTCCAGATCGATCGCAAAAAGGCGCTCGAGTTTTTTACCGAAGTGAAAGATCGACTGGATCGCGGCGCACTCGATGCTCGGCTCGATCTCGAGCAGCACACCATCGCTCCGTCGAGAGCTGGCTACTTGGTGCGCGTCTACGACTCCATGGTGGCGCTCGAATACGCCGCGCGTGCCGGCGAAAAGCGGGTGCAGCTCGCCAGCGTGGTGACCGAACCGCGGGTGCGCGAAGAAGATCTCAAAGACGTCGACATCTCGACGGTGCTCGGCTTTTGGGAGACCAAATATTCGGTGTCGGCTATCGATTCGGATCGCACCTACAATTTGAAAGTCGGCGCCGACCATTTGAACGGTCACATCCTCAAGCCGAACGAAGTATTCTCGTTCAACGAAGTGGTCGGCGATCGCACCGAGAAAGAGGGCTATCGCGTCGCGCCGGTGATCTCCGGCGGCGAGCTCATCGACGGGCTGGCGGGCGGCATGTGCCAGATCGCGTCGACCTTGCACGCGGCGTCGTTCTTCGCCGGGCTGGACATCGTTTCGTCCACGCCGCACTCGCGGCCGAGCGCGTACATCCCGATGGGACTCGACTCGACGGTAGTGTATCCCACCACCGACTTGAAGCTGAAAAATCCGTACGACTTTCCGGTGGTGATGCACTACCAGGTGAATCAGGGCTCGGTGAAGGTCGAGCTTCTCGGCAAGGAGCGTCCCAATCGAGTGATCTTCGAGCGCGAGATCAAGACCGAGGTTCCGTTTGGCGTCGAGACGCGCTCCGATCCGTTGGCACCAGCGGGACAAAAATACGTGGTGCAGGAGGGCTATCCTGGATTCACGCTGTTTCGCCGTCGGTACATTTTCGCGAAAGACAATGTGCCGAAGAGCTGGTCCGGGATTGTGCCGCTTGCGAAGATCATGACCGAGAAGCGTCCGCCGATTCAGCCGCTCAGCCAGAAGCAGTGGCAACTGCACTATCCGGCGACGACGCAGATCGTGATGATTGGATCGGGGCCGCATTCGCTCAAACAGAAAGTTCCGCCGCCGTCCCATCATATTCCGCCGATCAGTCCCAAGGACAAGCCGATATTTAAAATGCTGAAGTAGTGTTAACATCGAGGGGCGATGGCGATCGGATCAGCACAAGCGGTGCGACTACTGGCCGAGCTTCTAGAGATGGACTATGTGGCCCGACAGCGCCGGCGTTCGTCTTCGCTGGTGCAAAAGCAGCGACGGGCGGCCATCGTGCGCGAGCTGCAAGTCTGGGCATTGGCGCGTCAGCAGGGGCCGCAAGGGACGACACTGCGCGAACATCCGCGCGCGGCGGTCAAGCTCAGAGTGGAGCTGATCGGCGGGCCGCGGCCGGTAGCGCTCGAGTCGGATTCGTTGGCCGTCGGCGGTATCAGCGTGTCTATTTCGTTTCAGCCCAAGGCGGGCGATCTGCTTCCGCTCAGGCTGGTGCCGACGCAGCCTGAGGAGCCGGTCGCGGTGACCGGGGAAGTCATCTGGTACGATCCGTTTCGCGGCCGCGCCGGGTTGCGATTTCTCGAGCTGTCCGAAGATGCGCGCGCCCTCATCGAACGCCTGGTCTTCGCCGACCTCATCCGACCCTAAAAGCTCACAGATCCCTCTCTAGGGTCTCAACTCCTCGAAAAAACGTCTCTTTTTAGAGTAACCGCGCAGATCGTATTTTAGTCGGGCTGGCCAAAAACGCCTGAGTGCGGGCAGCGAAATCGAAACGCGCGCTTGAGTCTAAAAAGACTGTAATAATAGACTGATAGGACCCTGGAGAGTGAGCTGTGAGTTGTGAGTTGGGAGAGGGAGCTTGTTCTTTAGGGTTCGATTTTGCCCATCATTCTGGGGAAGGGAATGGTCTCGCGGACGTGGTGCAGTCCGCAGATCCACTGAACGGTGCGCTCGAGGCCGAGGCCGAATCCGGCGTGCGGCACCGAGCCGTAGCGGCGNNACGCTTCGCGCGGCAGCTTGTGCTCTTCGATGCGCTGCTCGAGCTTCGCCAAATCGTCCTCACGCTGCGCACCGCCGATGATCTCGCCGTAGCCTTCGGGCGCGATCATGTCGACCGCCAACGCCACGCGCGGATCGTCCGGATCGTGCTTCATGTAGAACGCCTTGATAGCGGCAGGGTAGCGATGAATCATGATCGGGCGATCGTACTCTTCGGAGATCGCGGTCTCTTCGTCGGCACCAAAGTCGTCGCCGAACTTGGTCTCCTTGCCCTTCTTCTGCAAAAGCGCCACCGCGTCTTCGTACTTGATGCGCGGAAACGGCTTCTGCACGCGCTCGAGCTTGGAGAGGTCACGTTCCAAAATTTCCAGCTCGGCTCGTCGGTTGGCCAGCACGCCTTTTACGATCTCGACGATGAAATCTTCGGCCAGATCCATGTCGCCGTTCAGATCCATGAACGCAACTTCGGGTTCGACCATCCAGAACTCGGTGAGATGCCGGCGCGTTTTCGATTTCTCCGCGCGAAAAGTCGGCCCAAAAGTATAGATGCGTCCGAGCGCCATCGCGCCCGCTTCGCCGTAGAGCTGGCCCGACTGCGTGAGATAGGCTTTCTCGTCGAAGTAGTTGACCTCGAAAAGGTTGCTGGTGCCTTCGCATGCTGACGGCGTAAAAATCGGCGCGTCCATCAGCGTAAAGCCACGCGAGTCGAAGTAGTTGCGGATCTGTCTGACAATTTCCGCGCGCACGCGCAAGGTCGCGACCTGCTTTTTCGATCGCAGCCACAGATGTCGCTGCGACATCAGAAACGCGGTGCCGTGCTCTTTCGGCGAAATGGGGAACTCCGCCGTCGGCGCATGCACCAAGGTCAAGGTGTGCGCGCCGAGCTCGACGCCGAGCGCCGAGCGTTTGTCTTCGCGCACCGTGCCCTCGACCATGATCGACGACTCTTGCGACAGCTTGTCGGCGACTTGAAAAGTCGCGTCGTCGACGTCGTTCTTGCCCATCACGACCTGGACGATGCCGGAGCCGTCCCGCACTTGTAGAAAGTGCAGCTTCCCCGACGAGCGTTTGCCGTAGAGCCAACCTTTCAGAAGGACGCGCTCGCCAACGTGTTTACTCAGATCTTCGACATAAGTATGAGGAGCCGTGGTTTCCATGAGAGGGGCATTAGGACAAACACCGCATTCGATGTCAAACCGGGCATGGGTAACGACCGGGCGGGCGGCGCTACCGCCAAAGAGAACCCGCTCCCTTCACAATAGCTGAACATCTGTGTGACAAATTACCGCGACTCTTTCCGAACACTGCTGAATCAGATAAACTGATCTCGCGCCCGGAATGAGGTCCGTGGCGGAGGAGGTCTCTAGTGCGGAAGCTCTTGATATGTCTGATTCTTGCGTGTGCCGCGGCTTGTGGCGGCTCCAACAACAATTCGAACAGCAACATGGACCTCGGCGGAAACCTGCCCGACATGACTGGCCCGCAGCAAGGGGACATGGGTGCATCGGGACACACCGGCAAGCTGACCTTAACGTTCAAAAAGGTGAATTGAACATGCGCAAAACCATCGTAGCGCTCACGCTGCTATCGTCGGCGCACCTGGCTTGGGCGGGCACGACGCAAAAGAGCTTCACCCCGACGGGGTACAAATATCCGATCATGCGCATTCAGATCGCCGCGGCCGACGGCACACATGCACAGACGCTCTATACCTGTCCGAGTATGACGGCTGCGGATTGTATGGTCGACCTGGCCGATCCGACCGCGCTCGCCGCCATCACCGCGGCAGCAACCAATGTCGAGATCGATGAAGGTGAGTATTCGCAGATTGGCCTTTCTACCTGTCCGGTTGGCACCAGCGGAGAGGTTACGACCACGGTCGAAGTCGAAGGCACCGTCGACGTAGGGGGGACGACCTACAACACCGACGACTCGCAGACGAGCGGGATGTCGACCTCGGGCACGCCCAATTTCTCGACGGTGCCATTCGGATGTGGAGGCGCCAACGTCAAGTTGCTTACGCCGATTACGGTCGCGGCCGGATCGACGCAGGAACTCACGCTGTTAGTCGATCTCACCGACCTGGTGTGGACCGATTCGAATGTTCCGAATCCAGGGCCGGGAGGATGTCGATCGGACGGATCGACTGGGCAAGATCTGTGCAGCGCGATTCCCAAGGTTGTTCCCTATTGGGGAAACGGCACGCCCACCTTCGAGCGCTACTATATCTCGCATCTTTTGGGCGCCGGCACACCCGTGCAAGACGACGCGAACGCGATCGTGAATCTTGGGATCGATCCGGGCGGTGAGGTTTTCTATGTAACGCTCGAGCCGTACTACTCGCCCACCTCGCCATCGGAGGCCGATGCTGAAAAGGGCGGGCCCGACTACAACACTGTGGTTAGACAATTTTCCAAGAACACGGACGGCTCGATCGCGTTTCAGAGTGGCGGCGACATCACCGACAATCGAGTCGGATACACCATGTTTCAGCGAATGACGCACACCGGAACGTGCAAGAACGAGATGGTCAGCTCACCCACCTGGAACTACAAAGCGTTCAAGCAGTAGCTCGTCGCAAAAAGCAAGCGTAGGACGCGCCGGGATCACTGAGGTTCTACTTTGCTGGCAGAACGAGGGGCTCGCCGGTTTCGAGCCAGGTCTTCATCGCCGACAGCACCGCGTTCCATCCGCCGCGCACCGATTCGAAGGTCGCCGTTTCGGCGTCGAAGTCGTCGTGTACCAGCGTCAACTTGCAGGTCGGTCCGAGTGGCTCGATGGTCCAGGTCACGCGACTCGGGCGATCCTCTTTCATTTTTGGATCGAACTTGGCGGCGAAGGTGTGCACCAACTTCTTGGGCGGATCGCTCTCGAGCACTTTGCCCTCGTGATAGAGCACGCCCGCCTCGGATTTGCAGACATAGCTCGAACCGACCTTCCAATCGGATTCGACCAGCGCCCCGAAGAAATATTTCTGCGTGATCTTCGCATCGGTGATTGCGTGCCACAGTTTTTCCGGCGTGGTGCGAATAAAAACTTCGTAAACGTGTTTGGGCTTGGACATATGGGCTCCTTACATACTCGCGATGACGAGCGGCTTACCGGTTTCGAGCAGCGTCTTGAGACCCGATAGCACCGGATTCCATCCGCGCGCCACCGACTGGAACGTCTTGGTCTCGCTGTCGAAGTCGTCGTGAGTGACGGTGAGCTTGCAGGTCTCGCCGAGCTTTTCGATCTCCCACGTGACGCGCGACGGACGATCGCCCGCTGCTTCAGGATCGTAGGCCGCGAACCAGGTTTGCTGAAGACGCTTGTTCGGTTCGGCAACGATTACCTTTCCTTCGACCAAGAGCTTTCCATCTTGATTGTGATAGGTGATCGGCCCGCCCGCTTTCCAGGTCGATTTCACTGAAGAGCCATAAAAATAGTGTTTGGTCATTTCTCCATCGGTGATGGCCTGCCAGAGTTTCTCTGGCGTGGTGCGAATGAAGACCTCATAGACGTGGATCGGCTTAGACATTGGATCCTCCAACGAGCGTTTCAGCGCGGTGAGCGCGCCGGCAAAGGGTGCCGCGTATTTCGAAATCCAGCGATCAGCGATCTGCTGGACCGGCACCGGGTTCAGGTAGTGGAACTTTTCGCGGCCCACTTTTCGCGTGGTGATGAGTCCGGCCTCTTCAAGAACACCCAAGTGCTTCATGACCCCAAACCGAGTCATTTTGTTTCTCTCGCAGAGCTCGCCCGACGTCTGTCCATCGCGCTTGAACAGACGATCGAGCAGCTTGCGTCGAGTTGAATCTGAAAGCGCTTTGAAGACCGCATCCACTGAGAAAATATATAGGTGACCAATTGGTCACCTGTCAAGCGAGTTTGAATCGAGGCGCGTTAAATGCTTAGATTCCGCTATGTCCGATGTACAGCCGCCCCTAAATCCCTACGACCCCAAAGCCATCGAGCCCTCGTGGCAAGCACGCTGGCAAGAGGCGGGCGTTTTTCTCGCCAAGCGTGAGCCGGGCAAACCGAAATATTACGTGCTCGAAATGTTTCCCTATCCGTCGGGCCGATTGCACATGGGCCACGTGCGCAACTATTCGATCGGCGACGTGGTCGCGCGCCTGAAGCGCATGCAGGGAAACGCGGTTTTGTATCCGATGGGCTGGGACGCATTCGGACTTCCGGCGGAGAACGCGGCCATCAAGGCCAAGGTGCATCCGCGCGCGTGGACGCTGCAAAACATTCAGCACATGCGCGAGCAGTTTTTGCGACTCGGACTTTCGTACGACTGGTCGCGCGAGCTCACCACCTGCGAGCCCGAATATTACGTGCACGAGCAGCGCATCTTCATCGAGATGTGGAAAAAGGGATTGGCCTATCGCAAAGGCGCGGTGGTCAATTGGTGTCCGACCGATCAGACGGTGCTCGCCAACGAGCAGGTTGAAGATGGATTGTGTTGGCGCTGTCGCTCGGTCGTGCAGCAGCGCGAGCTCGAGCAGTGGTTTTTGAAAGTCACGGCGTACGCGGATCAGCTGCTCACCGACGCGGAAAAACTAAAAGGAAAATGGCCGGACAAGGTTTTGGCCATGCAGGAAAATTGGATCGGCCGCTCGGAAGGCGCGAAGGTAAAGTTTCCCTTCGAGAGCGCGTCGATCGAAATTTTCACCACGCGTCCGGACACGTTGTACGGCGTGACCTTCATGTCGATCGCTGCCGAGCATCCGCTCATGGCGCGGGCGTCGGAAGAAGCCAAGGCGTTCGCCGAGCGCGTGAAAAAAGACGACAAGATCAAGCGCAGCGCCGACGACTACGCCAAAGAGGGCGTCGACACCGGCTTGCGTTGCAAACATCCCATCACCGGCGCGGAAATTCCCATCTGGGTGGCGAACTTCGTGCTCATGGATTACGGCACCGGCGCGGTCATGGCTGTGCCGGCGCATGACCAGAGAGATTTCGAGTTTGCGAAGAAGTATGGGTTGTCGATTAAGCAGGTGATCCAAGAAGTCGACGGTCGACGGTCGACGGTCGACGGTTGGGCGGAGGCGTATACCGGACCTGGGTTGATGGTGAATTCGGCGGAGTTTGATGGGATTTCGAATGAGGAGGCCAAGGGCAAAATTACGGCTAAGGCGGGCGAGCCTACGGTGACCTATCGCATTCGCGACTGGCTGGTTTCGCGTCAGCGCTTTTGGGGCTGTCCGATTCCAATGGTGAAATGTCCGACGCATGGATATTTGCCGGTGCCCGATTCGGAGCTGCCGATCACGCTTCCCGATGACGTGACGCTGGCCGAAGGTGGAAAATCGCCGCTGGCTACGCATCCGACCTGGAAGAAAACGAAATGTCCGACCTGTTCAGGCCCGGCCGAGCGCGAGACCGACACCATGGACGGATTCATGGAGTCGTCGTGGTATCCGCTGCGCTATGCGTCGCCGCAGAACGTCGGTAAATGGCTGAACCGCGACGAGATCGACTACTGGATGCCGGTCGATCAGTACATCGGCGGTGCCGAGCACGCGACCAAACATCTCATCTACGCGCGCTTCTTCACCAAGATGTTGCGCGATTGGGGCTGGGTCAAAAAAGATCTCGACGAGCCTTTCGCGCGTCTGCTCACGCAGGGAATGGTGTGCAAAGAAACCATTCGCTGTCCCGAGCACGACTACCTCTATCCCGAGGAAGTGACGGCGGAGAAAACCTGCAAGCATTGTGGCAAGCCGGTAGTGGTGGGGCGCATCGAGAAGATGTCGAAGTCACTCAAGAACGTGGTCGAGCCGCTACCGCTTATCGAGAAATATGGCGCCGATACTGTGCGCATCTTTTCACTGTTCGCCGCGCCGCCAGAATCGGTGCTGGAGTGGTCGGACGCCGGCGTCGAAGGTGCGTGGCGATTCTTGGGACGAGTGTGGCGACTGGTAAACGACAAGCCGCTCGCCAAAAACGACAATGTCAGACAAAAGATGCACGCCACCATCAAGAAGGTGACCGAAGATTTCGATCGCTTTCACTTCAACACCGCCATCGCGGCGATCATGGAGCTGGTGAACGCGATTACCGCCGAAGAGGTGCGCGATCGCGAGGCGGTCGAGGCGGTGGTGCGCCTGCTGTCCCCGATGGCGCCGCACATTTGCGAGGAGCTGTGGCAGAAGCTCGGTCACGACGAGATGCTGGTGCGCAAACCGTGGCTGACCTTCGACGCACAGCTGGCGCAGAAGAAGATCATGAACTATCCGGTGCAGGTGAACGGTAAGTTGCGCGGTCAGGTCGAAGCTGAGCCGGAAGCCGAACAGGCGACGGTGGAAAGTCTCGCTCGCGCGCTGCCCAGCCTCACGCCACATCTTGAGGGGAAATCGGTAAAGAAGGTGGTCTTCGTCAAAGGCCGGCTGATCAACTTTGTGGTTGTCTGAGCTGGAGTGGAACACCAATTCGAAAGCTGATGGCTAGAAGCTGAATCCGGCGCTCTTGGCTTCGCCGCGGATCGATTCGGAGAGCGCATCGTCGAGTCCTTTTTGCCCGGAGACCGCCTTGTTCGCACGCTCGGTCTTGATGAAAGCGTCGCGTTTTTGTGAGAGCTCGGCAATTCGTTTCTGAATCGCTTCGCGCTCCTTGGCCTTCTTGCCGACAAATGCTTCGCGCTCTTCCGGCTTCATGTGGCGCATCGGCTCGGGGAGTTGCGCTGGCGTCATCTCAGCAATCTTCTTTCCGCTCTTTTTCGCGTCGACCAGATCCCAGTCGTCGGCGCGATAGAGGCTCGACGCTTTGGCCTCTGCGCGCGCGGGCGCCGCGGCCGGACCCGAGGCAATGGCGTTGCGATCTTGCGCGGCCTGGTTGGCGCTCTTCTCCGCGCCGAGCGCGCCGTACGCGATGTAGGTCTGATTCAGTTTCTGTGAAAGTTGCCCCAGCTCGGCGTCCATCGGCGTCGAGATCACTGCGACATGATTCTGATCGATCGACGCGTACTGACCGTGGCCGAGCGCGGCCGCTTGTCTCCAGCCATGCGCCTCCTCGGCCGTCTCCGATCCGCAGTAGATGGTGTTTACGAAGATGTTGTGATTGCGCGCCTCCGAAATCGCTTCGGTCACCGGAATACGCGGATCCTGTGTGGCCGGTTCGTTGCCGGCGACGAACACAATCTTGAGCGCGTTCGCTTCCTTCGACCAACTCATCTCGGTCGAAGCCACATGCACCGCGCGAGCGACGTACTCATCGCCGCCCGAAGTGTGCAGCGCGAACAGCTTGGCGTAGATCGAATCGAGATCGGTGGTGAGATCGCTCTCGGTGCGAACCCATCCGCGCGCCGGATCGTACCCATCGGTCCCGCCGTAGGAGATGAGGCCCACCCGCAGAGTCGGCATCGGTTTGGCGTGACCGAGCAGGTTCACGATGTCCCATAGTTTTTGCCGGGCCGAGTCGATGAGACCATCCATCGAGCCCGAGGTGTCGAGCGCGATCACCAGATCGACGTGCCTGGCAGCGGTCGGATCGCTCGGCTTGGCGATCACCGCTCGGTCGGCAAATGCGGCGTTTGAGAAGGCGAGCACGAGAGCGGTCAGTAGATGTTTGCGCATGCCGTTCAAACGCCCGGTCTGGCAAAGCGATCTACGAGCGGGCGATTAATTAGACACTGAACGGATGTTCCGTTATGCTACTCATTAAGATGCTGCGGCCGGTATCCAATCCACCCAATCCCTGGGCCTCGTCGGAGATTGAATATCTGGAAGAGATTCCGCCGGCTACGCTGCAAGTGTTCGAGGACCACACGAAGTCGATTCTGTCGACCAACGACAGTCCGGACGTGCATTTCAAGTGGAGCGTGAACCTNNCACCCCTATCGCGGCTGTCAGCACGGCTGCGCCTACTGTTACGCGCGACCGTCGCACGAGTACTTGAGCTTCGGCGCCGGCACCGATTTCGACCGCAAGATTGTGGTCAAGCCGCACGCGGCGCGCCTTCTGCGCGAAGAGTTCGAAAAGAAACGTTGGCGCGGCGAGCTGATCGTTTTTTCCGGCGTGACCGATTGTTATCAACCGCTCGAAGCTTCGCTGCGGCTCACGCGCGGATGTCTCGAGGTGTGTGCGGCGTACGGAAATCCCGTCGCGATCATCACCAAGGGCCCGCTCATCGAACGCGATCTGGATGTACTTATAGAGCTCAATCGACGCGCGCGACTGCACGTCACTGTGAGCATTCCGCTTTGGGACAAAGAGCATGCGCGCGCCATCGAGCCGTTCGTGGCCACGCCCGAGCGGAGGGTGCGCACGATTGCCAAGCTGGCCGATGCCGGATTGCGCGTGGGCGTGAATGTGGCGCCGATGATTCCCGGGCTCGGGGACGAAGATATGGTGCGCGTGCTCGAAGCGGCGCAGGCGGCGGGCGCGCGCTCGGCGGGGTTCGTTTTTTTGCGTCTACCAGGATCGGTGAAAGAGGTATTCGAAGAGCGAATTCGGCAGACCTTGCCGCTCCGGGCCGATCGGATTTTGCACCGCATTCGCGACGCGCGTGGCGGCAAGCTCTACGACTCACGCTTCGGAAAACGGCAGGAGGGCGAAGGTCCTTATGCGGAACAGGCGCGGGCGCTATTCGATGCCACGGTGCGGCGACTCGGGATGAACGGGGCGCCCAGTTTGATCGATGCGCGCGAGTCGGAAGGCGATACGTTCAAGCGTCCGCCCAAAGCAGGAGATCAACTCTCGCTCATCTGAAGGTCATTCTTTGGGAAAGGCGAGCTCTCCGCCGACGATTACGGTGCGGACCAGCGGCACGCCGAAATGCTGCACCACTTCTCGATGATCGCTCGCGTCCCACAGGACGAGATCGCCGCGCGCGCCGGCGGAGATTCGTCCCGCGTCCGATCGGCCGAGCGCATGTGCGGCTTGGCGCGTGACGGCCAGCCAAACTTCTTCGCAGCTCATCCCCATTTGCATGGCGGCAAGCGACATCATGAGCGGCAACGATTCGGTGAGCGATGAACCGGGATTGCAGTCGGTGCCGAGCGCCACGCGACACCCGGCGTCGAGCATTCGGCGCGCGTCGGGCCACTTGAGCTTGAGCGTCAGCGCGGCGCCGGGAAGCAGATTGCAGACCGTGCCGGCGCGAGCGAGCAGTTTCTCCACGCCGGGGCCAAGCTCTTCCAGATGCTCGACCGAGGCTGCGCCGATTTCAGCGGCGAGCTCGGCAGCGCCGGTGCGCGTGAATTGTTCGGCGTGCACTCGTAGCATACGGCCGTGCGCCTTGGCGGCAGACAAGATGGCGCGCGTCTCGTCGAGCGTGAAGGCGCCGGCGTCGCAGTAGACGTCGACTGCCTCGGCGAGCTGCTCGTGCGCCACCGCAGGGATTAGCTCTTCGATGAAGCGCGCGACGTATTGTTTTCGATCCTGATCGGGCGGAGGCACGTGGGCGAGCAGGGTGGGCGAGATGTCGACAGCGGTCTGCGCGCGCGCGCGTTCGAGTAGCTTGAGGAGTCGCAGCTCGCCATCGATGGTGAGCGCGTAACCGGTTTTGGCTTCGGCCAGCGTGACGCCGTTTCGCAAGAAGCGCTCGAAGCGCGCCGCGGTGGACTGAACCAGCTCGTCGTCGTCCGCTGAGTTGGTGGCTTTGACCGTCGAGAGGATGCCGCCGCCGCGCGACTGGATCTCTTGGTAAGTCGCGCCGCGCACCCGCAGGTCGAACTCCTCCGCGCGCGAGCCGGCGAAAATAGGATGCGTGTGCGGATCGACTAGGCCCGGCGTACAGAGTGCGCCTTCGGCGTCGATGACAATGGTGTCGGGCGTGAGCGCGTCGTGGGAGCCGGTGTCGTCGCGGCCCACGTGTGCGATCTTGCCGTCCTTGATGCGCACGGTGGCGTCGCGCAAGATGCCGAGCCGATTGTCCTTGGATCCGTCGCAGGTCAGGAGCTCGCCGATGTTGTGGACCAGAAAATCAGCCACGATGCGGCGCTCTGGGACCGTGCGCATCGGAGAACGCGATCGCCTCCGGATAGCCGGCGTCNNCGGCGACCACCACCATGCCGGCGTGTTGGGAGTAGCCCATGCCCACGCCACCGCCATGATGCACGCTCACCCAGGTAGCGCCCGCCGCGCAGTTGATGAGCGCGTTCAGAAAAACCCAGTCGGAGATCGCATCCGAGCCGTCGCGCATCGCTTCGGTTTC
>PLXG01000235.1 GCA_003153195.1 Myxococcales bacterium | reverse complement strand
AACTCTTCTGCCACCGCCCACCCGCCGGGAACTTCACCCACGACGCCCACCATTCCGTTCACGTCCGACTCACGCTCGAGCCTTCGCATGCGCCCGAGCGTGTGGGTCAGGTTGCGTCCGCTCAACTTGCTGGAGATATCGAGCTTTTCGAGGTGGCGCGGGCCCTTCCACACCGTCGGATAGCGCTCGCCCGAAACGCGCGCGGCCAAGGTGAATCCGTGCCCACGGACGTTGCCCTCATCGCGGCCGAAGAGTCCGAAGCCGGCGAACCCGAGGTGTTCGAGATCGACCTGCAGCCCCAACCCCACGCGCACGTCGTTTTCGTCGATGCCGTCGAGATCCACGTCTCGTCGCCACTCGATATCGGCTTTCACCCAAATTCCGGCGGCGGGCGAAACCCAAATGCGAAAGTGAGGATCGATGTCGCCGCGCCGCTCGCCGAATCGCGCACCGGCCGCGATCTCGAGACGCTGATTGCCAAGCGGACGGACTGAGATCTCGGGCTCGTAGACGCGTTGCAAGGGCACGCCGCCGACCGCGGGCGCGGGAAGATCGTGCACGACCAGTCCGCCCGAGAAGAGGCGACCGAGCCGGACCGAGAGCGCGAGATCGAGCGTGTCGATGCCGATCTGAACCGGCCCTTTGTCCGAAGCTAGGTGAGAATAGTTGAGGCCGATCGAGAACGACGGCACCAAACGCCAGGCGAACGCGAGCGACAGTTTTGCTTCGTCAGCGTAGGGAAAGACGGACGGCGGACGAATCGACTGCACACCGGCGCCGATAGAGAGCGAGCTCAAATAGGGAATCGGCGTGGCGAAGAAAAATCCGTCCCCGCGGCCCCCCACGATTCCGCTGGGATCGAGCTCCGAGTGGAGATAGACGCCCGACCAGCTGCGTAAAAATCCCAGTTGAGCCGGATTGCGATCCATCGACGAAGCATCTGCGTCGCCGGAGACTCCGACGGTGGGGTTGTACACGCCGACCGTCGGTGATTCGCCAGAGGGAATCGGCGTGGCGAACGCGCGCGCTGAAATGAGCGCAGAAACGAGGGTGAGCAGGGCGAGGAGTGGTTTGCGCATTTTCCGCGCGAGTATAGGACGAGGGGAGAGCGCTCCGGGAGAAAAACTAGGGCAGGCTTCACTTGAATTGATCGAGCCAGGTCGCGCGAGGAGCCTTGGCCGCAAGTCGCGACGACCGCGAATACCCGTCGAACGCAGTGGACAATGCCCGCAGCCGGCTCCGGCGAAGTTCAATTCAAGTGAAGTCTGCGCTAAGGAGCGACTGGAATGAGCGCGCGGTAGTAGCGGGTCGGATGATTGGCTGCGTCCGCATCTACATAGACGCAGACGCCTTTGTCGTCGGCGGTGACTGCGGCGAGATCGCTCCACGGCCCATGGAAGTCGGCGCTCGATTGCAGCTGGTAGATTGCGCCGGCGGATCCAGTGAAGGTGACTTGAACCGCTCCCGCGTCGAGCGGCTTGACCGACACGCCGGAGGGCGCCATCGGCGCGACGCAGTTTCCTTGCACGCAGGCGGGATCGAGGACGGTGGCTGCGCGCGGTAGCGAAGAGAAGCTGAATCGAGACAGCAGATCGCGGGGATGAATCTGGTCGCCTGGTTCGCACAGGCCTAGGCTAGCGGCGAGCGCACCGATGATGGATGGCGCGGAACGGCCGCGCGCGCGCAATGCGGTCAGGCCAATGTCGCCGTGTCTTTTTGAGAGACGAGTACCGTCGGCCCCGAGCACCAGCGGCACGTGCGCAAACTTTGGCGCACCGCGGCCGAGCGCGCGATAGAGAAGGATCTGTCGTGCGGTCGAGGACGACAAATCGTCACCGCGAACGACCTCTTCGATTCGCATGTCGGCGTCGTCGACCACCACTGCGAGCTGATAGGCAAACACACCGTCCGATCGCGCGATCACGAAATCGCCGACGGTCTGCGACACATCTTCGTGCTGCGCGCCGTGAGCTTCATCGATCCAGTCGATCCGCTCTGGATCGACGCGCAACCTCACCGACGGTGATCGCGTCTTCATGCGTTCGGCGATCTCGGCTGGCGAAAGTGTCCGACAAGTGCCTGGATAGCGCGGACCATCGTCGCCCGGTCCGTGCGGAGCGCCGGCCGCACGCGCGACCTCGGCGCGTGAACAAAAGCAGTAGAAGGCTCGACCTTCGTCGAGCAGTCGATCGCGCACTTCGGCATATCGCGCGCTACGTTCAGACTGCCGGTAGGGCGCATGCGGTCCACCCACGTCGGGGCCTTCATCCCAGTCGAGACCGAGAAAACGAATGTCTGACAAGATGCTGGTCTCGGCTCGGGCGCTGCAGCGCGGACGGTCCAGATCTTCGACGCGCAGTACGAAGCTCGACGCGCTCTTGCGCGCCGACAGCCAGGCGCAAAGCGCGGTTCGAGCGCCGCCCAAGTGAAGGTCCCCGGTGGGAGAAGGCGCAAACCGGCCGCGCATGGATTTCTAGCCTGACACTAGCCCGAGCGATTTTCCTAGTAAATAATATCCTGTAATTACGGTTGTATGGCCAGAGATAGGAAGCCGGCGAATCGTGATAAAATTGGACCGTATCGAGGTCTGACCTCGAGCGAGTGGGTGACGCCGATGAGCACGTTCCGCTTTGCCTTTTGGATCGTCGTTGCGGCAGGCTGCCACACCAACGGCGTCATCAACGGAGGTTCGGTCGATTTCGGCGCCAGCGATGGCGCAACCGATGACGGCGGATCCGAGCTCGATGTGGAGCCACAGACGCTGCAAACGATTGTGGTCGCAACCGGGGCGATGACGCCAACCGCTCAGTGGACCGCGACCGTAAACGGTGTGGTGGTGAGCGCGATTTGGACGGTCGATCGCGGCGACATCGGAACGATCTCGGTAGGCTCGACGAACGGCGTGTTCACGCCCAAGGGAGCGACCGGTGGACTGACCAACGTGACCGCGTCCTACTCGGGGAAAGCGGCGAAGCGGCAAGTGCTGGTACAGCTGGTGGCGCCCGCGCAAAACGGAGCCAACACCACCATTCCATCGGAGGTGGCGCAAATTCCCGCTGATGCAAATGCGCTCAAAGCGAGCGGCGGCGTCGGTGGCGTCGGCGGCGAGGGATTGGGCGGCGCGGTCACCGATCCGGCCACGCTCACGGCGCTGGCCACACCCACCGACGATGGAACCGGACAGAGCCTGGTCTATCTTTATCCTTACGACAAGACGATCTGGCCGCGCGGAATGCTCGCGCCGCTGCTCATGTGGAGCTGGATGCCGGGCGATGCCGACGCCATCAAGATCGATCTCTCCACCACCAGCGGATCGTTTAGCTGGAGCGGAACATTCGGAAGGCCGTCGATTTTGGGCGCGAATGGAAAGTTCATTCGTCACCCCATTCCGCAGGATGTGTGGGACATGGCCACCAACACCGCCGGCGGCGCGACTTCAAGCGGCGGCGTCGACCAGCTGACCGTGCACTTGACCGTCGCGCAGGGCGGAATCGCGCACGGGCCGATCGCCCAAACCTGGACGGTGGCGCCGGCGCGACTAACCGGCACCGTCTATTACAATTCCTACGCCACGCAGATGGTGAAGAATTGGAGCACCGCTGATCATGCAGGCAATCCGATCGGCGCGGCGATTTTGGGAATTCGTTCGGGCGATACTGGACCGCATCTGGTCGCCGGAAAGAACAGCAATTTGAACGGACAGGGAAAGCCAGTGGACGATACTGGATGTCGCGTTTGCCATGTGGTGGCGTCGCACGGTCGATGGCTGATTACGCAGTCCGAGGGCGCAAGCTCAGATTCACGAAGCTACTTGTACGATCTCAACGCCACTGATGTGCAGGGTTCGGCGACGGCATTGACGCCCGACGGTGTATTCGCTTGGGCGGCAATGCTCGGCGACGGCTCGTACGTGCTCACCAATGCAGTCGATCCGTCGTCGAGCAATCCGGCCATCACCAACAGCGTTGCGGGAAATGGACAGAGCTCGTTCTGGCAATTTGGCACCACGCCGCAATCCGCCGCCGGCGCGGGCCTGACGACGCCACTCGGCGCCGCCTATCCCAGTTTTTCACCGGACGACCATTTTATTTCGTACATCGATACCACGGGTCATACCAAAGACATCAGCGGCGCATTGGTGATCGGAGCGTACGATTCGTCGATGCAAACGTTTTCGCAGCTCTCGACGTTGCATTCCGCCGCACCAGGACAGCGTCTCGGTTTCCCCGCGTTTTTGCCCGACAACAGCGGTGTGCTGTTCGAAACGCAAGTGCGATCGAGTCAGCAAGACACCGTCATGGTCACCCGGTCGGGCGCGCGGAGCGAGCTGTGGTGGACGACCGTGGGTGCCACACCGACGGCGACGGCGCTCACCGCCCTCAACGGCCATGGCGCGACGGGATCGTATCTTCCTATCGGTGCGAACAACCATGGCACTTCAGGCGCACACGATCCCGATAGCAACGCCGACGAAACTGGATGGGACGACACCACGCTCAACTACGAACCGACCGTGCTGCCGGTGGTCGCCGGCGGGTACGCCTGGGTGGTGTTCACCAGTCGGCGTCTCTACGGAAATCAACTCACGTCGGTGCCGTGGAACAGTTGGCCGCCTTTTTACGACACGACTGATCTGGCGCAAGCAACGGTGAAAAAACTTTGGGTGGCGGCGATCGATCTCAGCGCACCCGCGGGCGCCGATCCTAGCCATCCCGCTTTCTATCTACCGGCTCAAGAAATCCTCGCCGGAAACTCACGCGGATTCTGGGTGCTCGATCCCTGCCGGCCGAGCGGCGGCATGTGTGACACCGGCGATCAATGTTGTGGTGGCTACTGCCAGTCGAACGGAATCGACGGCACCTTGGTCTGCTCAGATACACCGCCACAAACCAACTGCTCCGGCTTGCAGGACAAGTGCACGCTCGACAGCGACTGCTGCGATCCGACCAACAGCTGCATCAACGGCTTCTGCGCGCAGCAACCAATCTTTTAGCGCGTGTCAGCCCACGCGCAGTGGAGTGAAGCTCTCCCAAAACGCGCGAAGGCAGACGCTTTAAGCGTGGCGCACGCCTGCAGCGCGGAACGCGGATGTGAGCCGGGCGAAGCCCGAGTGCGAACACCGCGAACCGACAGGTTCAACAATAAGGGAGCGTACGCATTTTGTACGTGACCGACCAAGCGAAGCCGTACGCCGCGATTAAAGCGTCTGCCTTCGCGCGTCAGACGTTGAAGCGGAAGTGGGCGGTGTCGCCGTCACGCATCACATACTCTTTGCCTTCAATGGCCAGCTTGGCGGCGGCACGGCAGGCAGCCTCTGATCCGAGCTTGCATAGATCTTCCCACCAGATGATTTCGGCTTTGATGAAGCCGCGCTCGAAGTCGGTGTGAATGGAGCCGGCGGCTTGCGGTGCCTTGGTGCCTTTCACGATGGTCCAAGCGCGAACTTCGGTCTCGCCGGCGGTGAAAAAGGTGATGAGCCCGAGCAGATCGTAGCCGGTGGCCACGACGCGATTGAGGCCGGGCTCGGTCAATCCCACCGACGCCAGAAATTCCGGCTGCTCGTTTTTCTCCAGCGCCGAAATCTCGGCTTCGATCTGCGCGCACAAAACCACCACCGGCGCCTTTTCTTTTTCCGCGTGCTTGCGCAGCGCTTCGACGTGCTTGTCCTGACCGGCCAGCGCGCTCTTGAGCTGCGGCTCCGAAACGTTGGCCACATAGAATACTTTTTTGCCGGTGAGCAGCTGTAGATCGCGAATCATGGCCTGCTCTTCGTCGGTGAGCCCTTGCGCGCGAACTGGAATTCCGTCGTTGAGCTTGGCGGCGATGCGCGTGCACAACTCACCCATCGGCTTTTCGGTCTTGGCGTCGGCTCCTTTGGTGGCTTTGATCGCACGCGCGCCGCGCTTTTCCACCGTCTCCAGATCTTTCAATCCGAGCTCGGTATCGATGGTGGCGACGTCGCCTACCGGATCGATGCGCCCTTCGACGTGCACCACGTTCGGATCTTCGAAGCAGCGAACCACGTGCGCGATGGCGTCGGTCTCGCGAATGTTGGCGAGAAATTGGTTGCCGAGTCCTTCGCCTTTCGAGGCGCCGCGAACCAGCCCGGCGATGTCGACAAACTGCAGCGAGGTGGGCACGATTTTCTTCGGTTTACAGGCCACTACCAGCGCGTCCAGGCGTGGATCGGCCACCGGAACGATGCCGATGTTGGGCTCGATGG
>PLXG01000164.1 GCA_003153195.1 Myxococcales bacterium | reverse complement strand
ACGCCGTTCTTCACCAACTACCGTCCGCAATTTTACTTCCGGACGACGGACGTGACTGGAACGGTTCAGTTGCCGGCGGGTACGGAGATGGTGATGCCCGGCGACAACGTGAGCATCGACGTCGAGCTGCACGTGCCGATCGCGGCGGAAGAGGGACTGCGCTTCGCCATTCGCGAAGGCGGTCGCACCGTCGGCGCAGGCGTGGTTACCCAGATCACCGACGACGAAGTCAAAAAATAGGAAATCATCGGCGAGCCGAGCGGAGCGAAGCAATGCTCCGACTAGGCAGTGCCGAGGAGGAAGCCCGGTAAATGACGACACCAAAAATCAGAATTCGGCTCAAGGCCTACGACCACAAGCTCCTCGATCAGTCGGCGGGCGAGATTGTGGACACGGCCAAGCGAACCGGCGCCAAAGTGGCGGGACCGATTCCGCTGCCGACCAAGATCAACAAGTACTGCGTTCTTCGCTCTCCGCACGTCGACAAAAAGTCGCGTGAGCAGTTCGAAATTCGCACTCATAAGCGCCTGCTCGACATCGTCGAACCGACGCAGCAGACGCTCGACGCGCTCATGAAGCTGGATCTTCCGGCTGGCGTGAACGTGGAGATTAAGTAACGAGTTAACAGTCGACAGTCGACAGTCAACAGTTCCGGAGTTTCAGAACTGTCGACTGTAAACCGTCGACTGTCGACCTTGGTACAGAGGCTGAAATGTTGAAACTGAAAGTACAGAATTTAGACGGGAAGGCACAAGGCGACATCGAGCTCGATGCGTCCGTCTTCGCCGCCGAAATTAACGAACATCTCCTTTGGGAGACGGTCAAGATGCAGCGCGCTCGCGCCCGCGTCGGAACCGCCAGCACCAAGCGTCGCGACGAAGTCCGCGGCGGTGGTAAGAAGCCGTTCAAGCAGAAGGGCACTGGTAACGCTCGTCAAGGTTCGACCCGCGCACCGCATTTTGTCGGCGGTGGCAGCGCGTTCGGTCCCAAGCCGCGCGACTACTATTACTCGATGCCGAAAAAGGCGCTGGCCAACGCGCTTCGCTCGGTGTTGTCGCTCCGCGCCAAAGAGTCGAAGCTGTTCGTCGTCGCTGATTTCAAGCTATCGGCGATCAAGACCAAGTCGGTGGTCGCGGCGCTCGACAAGATCGCCGGTGCGGGTGGCGCGTTGGTGGTCGACGGTGAGAACGCAAATCTCGGCAAGTCGATTCGCAACCTTGGATGCTCGAAGTTCCTACGCACCGAGGGCATCAACGTCTACGACGTGCTCAATCATCCAGCGCTGATCCTCACTAAGTCGACGGTCGAGGCGCTCACCACGCGTCTCAAGACCGAAGCCAAGGCGAGCGACCCGGCCGAAGCAGCGCCGAAAGCGAAAGCATCCTCGGCGACCGCTCCGGCCGCCAAGCCTCCGGCGACCCCGAAGGCAACCCCGAGCGCTACCAAGAAGGACGGTGCCGCATGAGTGGCAAAGCCGCACACAACATCATCAAGCGTCCCCTCCTCACCGAGAAGGGCACGCGACTCAAGGACTCCGGCGGAGCGCTTCCTGGCACCGTCACTCCGGAGACCGTGAAGCCGAAGGTCCTCTTCGAAGTGGCGAAGACGGCCAATAAAGTCGAGATTCGCAAGGCGATCGAAGCGCTCTTCAGCGTCAAAGTCGTCGACGTGCACACGCAGATCGTGCGCGGCAAAGAGAAGCGCGTGGGCAAGAATTCAGGCATGCGCTCCAGCTGGAAGAAAGCGATCGTTACCCTCGCACAGGGCAACAAGATCGAATTCTTCGAGGGTGTCTAATGAAAATTTATAAGCCAACATCGCCCGGCCGTCGTGGGATGAGCGGGTTTGATTTCAAAGAAATCACTCCCGACAAGAAGCCGGAGCGCGCGCTCACGGAAGGCGCTCACTCGACCGGCGGACGAAACAATCGCGGTCGCATCACCAGCCGTTTTCGCGGCGGTGGACACAAGCAGCGTTACCGCGTCATCGACTTTCACCGCAACAAGACCGGCGTGCCGGCCAAGGTTGCTTCGGTCGAGTACGATCCGAACCGCACCTGCCGCATTGCGCTTCTGCATTACGCCGACGGCGAGAAGTCGTACATTCTCGCGCCGGACAAGCTGGAAGTCGGACATCAGGTGATCTCGGCGTCGTCGGCCGACATCAAGCCCGGCAACTCGCTTCCGCTGCGCCAGATTCCCCTCGGCACCGCGATCCACAACGTCGAGCTTTCGATCGGCGCCGGTGGTCAGCTCGCGCGCTCTGCCGGAAACTCGGCTCAGCTGATGGCCAAAGAGGGCGACTGGGGTCAGGTTCGCTTGCCCTCAGGCGAAATTCGCATGGTCCATCTCTCCTGCCGCGCCACCATCGGAACGATCGGCAATGCCGATCACGGCAACATCCAATGGGGCAAGGCCGGTCGTATTCGCTGGATGGGATTCCGCGGTCACAATCGCGGCGTCACCATGAACCCGGTCGATCATCCGATGGGCGGCGGCGAAGGTCGCAGCTCGGGCGGTCGTCATCCCTGTTCGCCATGGGGACAGCCGACCAAGGGCTACAAGACGCGCACCAATAAGAAGACCGCGAAGTTCATCGTCCGCGGTCGGAACGAAAAAGGCTAAAGAAGGTTAACAGTCGACAGTTGACGGTCGACGGTGTCTTAAGATTCGGAACTGTTGACTGTCGACCGTTGACTGTCGACTAGGAGAGAAAATGGCTCGCTCAGTAAAGAAGGGTCCCTTCATCGACAAGCACCTTTTGTCGAAGGTGCTGGAAGCCCAGAAGGTCAAGTCGAAGAAGGTCATCAAGACCTGGTCGCGTCGCTCGACTGTGCTTCCCGAGATGGTCGGACTGACCTTCGCCGTGCATCAGGGCAAGAAGTTCGTGCCGGTGTTCGTCACCGAGAACATGGTCGGTCACAAGATGGGCGAGTTCGCGCCCACTCGTACTTTCCATGGTCACTCTGGCGATCGCAAAGCGGCCAAGCCGGGCGCATCCGCGGCTCCGGCAGCGGCTGCCAAGCCGGCGGGTAAGTAGTAGCTGAATAGGCCGAACCGACTGAATCGACGCTTGATTCGGTAGGTTGGCTATGGTAAACGAACGCCTCTTTGTTTGCGCTCTGTGGATGAATGAGCTCAAGCATTTGATTTGAAAGGGTTTTTTGATGGCAACGAAGCAGAAAGCCAAAGCGGTTGCAAGGCGTAAGGCGAAAGCCGAAGCGCCCCCGCATGGAGTCGTGCGCCACGTCCGTATGTCGCCGCGAAAAATGCGCGTAGTCGCGAACTTGGTTCGTGGCAAGACGGTCGATGATGCGATGGCGATGCTCAAGCACATGCCGAAGAAGGGCGCGGAGATCATCCGAAAGCTCCTCATCTCGGCGGTCGCGAACGCGGAGCACAAGGGCATAAACGACGTGGATCAGATGACGATCCGCGATTGCAATGTCGACAACGGCCCGATCCTCAAGCGCTGGATGCCGCGCTCGATGGGCCGCGCAAATCGAATTCAACATCGTACCAGCTACGTCACCGTAACGGTCACAGAGGCTTAAAAAGAATGGGTCAGAAGACACATCCAATTGGTTTCCGTCTCGGGATCGTCAAGACCTGGACGTCGAAGTGGTATGAAGAGCAGAACTACGCCAAGTGGCTTCATGAGGACATCAAACTCAAGAAGTTCATTAAGAAGAAGCTCGAGCACGCAGGCGTGGCTTCAGTCGACGTCGAGCGCGCTGCGAACAAGGCGAAGATCAACATCTTCACCGCGCGTCCGGGCATCGTCATCGGCAAGCGTGGCGCCGGCGTCGAGCAGCTCAAGAAGGAAGTTCAGGCGCTGACCGAAAATGAGGTCTTCCTGAACATCCAAGAAATCCGCAAGGCGGAGACCAACGCGCAGCTGATCGCCGAGAACATCGCGACCCAGCTNNAGTGGTATCGCGAAGGTCGCGTGCCTCTTCATACGCTCCGCGCCGACATCGAGTACGGATTTGCCGAGGCCAAGACGACCTACGGCAAAATTGGCGTGAAATGTTGGATTTTCAAAGGCGAGGTGCTTCCAGCGACGGTCAATCGTCCGCCGGCGGCGCGCATCTAAGAACGAGTCGACGGTTCACAGTCGACGGTTGACGGTTATTTAGAGGAATAGAAAATGCTCTCTCCAAAGAGAACAAAATTTAGGAAGATGCAGAAGGGCCGTATGCGCGGCCGCGCCAAAGGCGGCGATGAGCTTGCGCACGGCGACTTCGGTCTGCAAGCGACCGAGTGCGGCTGGATCACCTCGCGCCAGATCGAGGCCGGCCGTATCGCGATGACCCGCTGCATCAAGCGTGGCGGCAAGGTCTGGNNACCCGAATGGGTAAAGGTAAAGGCGGTAACGAAGGCTGGGTCGCGGTCGTGCGTCCAGGCCGAATCATGTACGAGATCGAAGGAGTCGACGAGAAGCTGGCGAAAGAGGCATTTCACCTCGCTCACCACAAGCTTCCCATCCCGACTCGCATGGTCTCTCGCCTAGGGGTGCTGGCATGAAATCTACAACTCAATTAGCGACCATTCGCGAGTCGAGCGAAGACGAGCTCAAGGCGCAAGTCCAGCGTCTCGAGGAAGAGCTGTTTCAGAACAAGCTCAAGCGTCACACCAATCAGTTGGAAAACACGAACGTGATCCGCGCGACCCGTCGCGAGATCGCTCGCTGCAAGACCATTCTCGCCGGACGCACGGCGGGCACTGAGGTCCGTGGCGAGAAATCGGCGAAGAGCGCTGGGGCGCAGGAGTAGTTCATGGCAACTGAGAAAAAAGAAACTGCTAAACCGAAAACGGCGAAAGCGCCCGCAGTTGCGAAGGCGCCCAAGGCGGCTCCTGCGGTCAGCGCATCGAGCGCGTCGAGCTCGACCGAAGCGGTGGATGCCCGTCGTCCTCCGCGCCGCGAGCTGGTCGGCGTGGTGACGTCAGACAAAATGGCTAAGACGGTCGTCGTGATCGTCAGCCATCGCGTTCGCTCGGATCAATATCGCAAGTACACGACCAAGCGGGTCAAGTACAAGGCGCACAGCGAGAAGAACGAATATCATATCGGCGACAAGGTTCTTCTCGTCGAGTCGCGCCCGATGTCGAGAGACAAGCGTTGGCGTGTAGAGAAACTGATCGAGCGCGCCCGCGAGGCGACGTAAGTCGACGCGAGCGGGTTAAGGTAAAGGACACTCTCAAATGGTTCAGATGCTCACAATCTTGGATGTTGCCGATAACTCGGGCGCCAAGAAAGTCATGTGCATTAAAGTGCTCGGCGGTTCCAAGCGGAAGTACGCCTCGATCGGCGACGTTATCGTCGTCTCGATTCGAGAAGCGATTCCGAACGCCAAGGTGAAGAAAGGCGATGTGGCCAAGGCCGTCATCGTTCGCACCAAAAAAGAGATCGCGCGTCAGGACGGAAGCTACATCCGTTTCGACGGCAACTCGGCGGTGCTCATCAATAAGGACAACGAGCCGGTCGGTACCCGTATCTTTGGGCCGGTCGCTCGTGAGCTGCGCGCGAAGAAGTTCATGAAGATTATCAGCCTCGCACCAGAGGTGCTATGAGGCTGATATTCAACGTTGTAGATTGCGTCGCCTGCGGCTCCGCGGGCGCGCCGGAGGTGCTCTAATGGAACGAATTCGTAAAGGCGACATGGTCGTCGTGATCACCGGTAAAGAGAAGGGCAAGCGCGGAAAAGTCCTGCGCGTCATCTTGGAGACCGGCCGCGTCGTCATCGAGCGCGTCGCGATGGTCAAGCGTCACACCAAGCCNNTCAAATCGGGAACCACTATTGAGGCACAAAAGTAAAAGGACCGTACCGAGTCCCGCGAGCTGGTTCGCGGAAACGGACGGATAGGAAAAATGGCCGAGAACGACGACAAGACCGAGAAGAAAGCGAAGCCGCAGCTCGACGAGGCGGAGATCGCCAAGAAGCGAGCCGAGCGCGCCGCGAAGAAGTCGGGCAAGGGTGGCAAGGGCGAAGGCGCAGCATCGACCTTCGATTACGTTCAGGGCGAGAAGCCCGGACCGGCCCGCCTCCGCATGCTGTTCGAAAAAGAGATCGGACCGAAGCTTTTGGCCGACCTCGGATTCAAAAATAAGATGCAGCTGCCGCGTCTGGTGAAGATCACCCTCAATATGGGTCTTGGCGAGGCTGTCTCCAATCCGAAGATTCTCGACACTGCCGTCGAGGAAATGATCGCGATTGCCGGCCAGAAGCCGGTGGTCACCAAAGCCAAGAAGTCGATCGCGACTTTTAAATTGCGCGAAGGCCAGAAGATCGGCGCGATGGTTACGCTGCGCCGCGATCGCATGTGGGAGTTCTTTGATCGTCTCGTGACGCTGGCTCTGCCGCGCGTGCGCGACTTCAAGGGCGTCTCGCCAAAAGCGTTCGACGGTCGCGGCAACTACTCGCTCGGCATTAAAGAGCAGATCATTTTCCCCGAGATCAACTTCGACCGCGTCGACAAGATCAAGGGACTCAACGTTTCGATCGTCACTTCGGCACGAACTGACGACCAGGGCCGCGCGCTTCTCAAGGCGCTCGGCATGCCGTTCAGGAGCGTATAAAGATGTCGCGACTGCATCAGAAGATCAAAGAGGGTCACCGGAAGTTCAAGGTGCGCGTGCGCAACCGTTGTCCGATCTGCGGACGAGGCCGTTCGTTCATGCGCAAGTTCGAGCTTTGCCGTCTCTGTTTCCGCCAGCTCGCGCTGCGCGGCGACATTCCAGGAGTCGTGAAGTCGAGTTGGTAGTTTTTGAAGAGTCGACAGTTAACAGTCGACAGTCAACGGTGTTCGGAAAGTGCTTTACCGTCGACTGTGAACTGTAGACCGTCGACCAAAAGTTTCGGATATCGATCTGAAAAGCCGCAAGGCGAGTAAAGGAACTAGAACAGATGACTGATCCAGTAGCAGACATGCTGAGCCGAATCCGGAATGCGATTACGGCTCGCAAATCCAAAGTCTCCATTCCTGCGTCGAAGCTCAAGCTTCGTCTCGCTGAGGTCCTCAACCAAGAGGGCTTCATCGGCACGGTGACGCACGAAGAAGATTCTCTTCAGGGCACGATCAACATCGAGCTCCGCTGGGATTCCAACAACCGAAACGCGATCGAGGGAATTCGCCGCGTCTCGAAGCCGGGACAGCGCGAATACGTCGGTCACGATTCGCTTCCGAAAGTTCGCTCCGGGCTCGGCATCTCGATCCTCACCACGTCCAAGGGCGTGATGACCGATCGTCAAGCGCGCCGTAGTGGTCTCGGCGGCGAGCTTCTCTGCGAGGTGTGGTAGTCATGTCGCGCGTAGGAAGAAAGCCGATCGAAGTTCCCAAGGGCGTAAACATTTCGATCTCTGCCGGTCAAGTTGGCGTCAAAGGTCCGAAGGGCGAGCTCAAGCGCGTCGTGCCGGCCGGAGTCACTCTCAAGGTGACGGGCCAGGTGCTGAACGTGGAGCGCGCCGACGACTCACGCGAGAATCGCTCCAAGCACGGCATGCTGCGCGCACTCGTCGCCAACATGGTGAAGGGCGTGACCGACGGATTCGAGCGCAAGCTCGAGATTAACGGCGTCGGTTATCGCGCTGAAGTCGCCGGCCAGAAGCTCAACATGGCGCTCGGCTACTCGCACCCGGTGGTGTTCGATCTACCGAAGGGTGTGAGCGCCAAGGTCGACAAGAACATCATCATCCTGAACGGAATCGATCGCGAGCAGCTGGGTGAGACCGCCGCGAAGATCCGTGAGCTCAGAGCGCCGGAGCCGTACAAGGGCAAGGGCGTGAAGTACGTTGAAGAAGTCATCCGACGTAAGGTCGGAAAGACTGGAGCTGCATAATGAGTCAACGAGAAGAAGGGCGCCTTCGGCGCAAAGTTTCGATTCGCAAGCGAGTATCGGGTACCGCCGAGCGTCCGCGCTTGTCGGTGTTCCGCTCGTCCAAGCACATTTACGNNTTTACGCGCAGGTCATCGACGACGTTGCGCAGAAGACGCTGGCCACCGCGTCCACGCTCGACGAAGCCGTGAAACCCACGCTTTCCGGTCTGAAGAAGTCCGATCGCGCCAAGAAAGTCGGAACGGCGATCGCCGAGAAGTGCAAGTCGAAGGGCATCGAGAAGGTGGTCTTC
>PLXG01000054.1 GCA_003153195.1 Myxococcales bacterium | reverse complement strand
TCTCTTTTGATCTCCGCGTCTGACATCTTACCCCCGCTCTTCGTGACGACGAGCTGTAGATCGACACACGGCGCTTCGACGATGGCGCTGCCCGGAAGCTCGTGCTGCCCAGCCTCGAAATCGATTGGCGTTGCCACCAGCGGATCGACTCGGCCATTTTTGTCGACGAACCAAGCGGAGATCTTCTCCGGTCTTTCGAGAGTGACCGACACCCTGAGCGCATCGCCGACGCGAATCTTCGAATTGCTGCCGAAACCATCAAGAAGGGCGACGTCGCCGCCACGCTTACGAAAAATTCCCACGCCGTGTCCCTTCATTCGAACACCACTCGACGGGCCGCGCACAAAAGCCAGGAGCACGACACAGGCAGCAACTGCCATTAGTCCCGCGGAATAGAGCGCCAAAGGCCGACTCGATGCCCTCGGTTGCGGGCGTTCGGCAAGACGCGCCATGAAGTCAGACGCGGAAACTTCGCGCAGTCGATTTTCGTGAACTGCCTTCAGCTCACGCAACTTGTCGTCGCAGGTAAAACAATTCGCAAGGTGCTTGCGCACCTCTTCGAGCTCGCCCGACGGCAAATCCTCCACAAAGGCGCGTTCGATGGTCCTAGCCGGCAGATGATTCTCAGCCATGATCGATCCCTCCGGAAAATTGCTGTCTCAGCGCGCTCACTTGTGACTCCACCATCGCCAGCTTTTTGATCACGGTCTGCCTCGACCAACCGGTCTCCTGGGCGATCTCCTCATGCGTCATTTCATCCAAATATCGCAACACCACCACTTGTCGCACCCGAGCTTCAAAGAGGCGCAGGATTCGCAAAACCAATTCCCGATCGTCGAGCTTTCCTTCGGCGCCGCTTTGGTCTGTGTCCGAGTAGTTCTCAGGTGCCGTCTCCGTCGTCGATACGAAGCCGCGGCGGCCCAACCGATCGAAACAGCAGTTATCCGCCACGCGATAGAGCCATGCGATCTTCGACGTCGCCTCTCGGAAGGAATCTCCATAGCGCCAAAGTCGGATGTAGACCTCTTGAAGGGTGTCCTCTGCCGCGGTCTTTTCGCGAAGGATTCGTAGGCAGCGACGATGGACGAGCGGACCATAGCGTTCATAGGCCTCGTTCACCTCCGCATGCGTCATCCCGAGTAGTAGACATGACAAGGGCCAAATAATGTAAAGGCCGGAATCGCAATAAGGCGTGACGCTCTTTATTAGAAATCTTGCGCGGCCGTTAACACAATCGCAGTGCCGCTGCCGAGCCAATGGAAGCCAGTGCGCCACCGATACCGACTGCTGTCTTGGAACCCAATGTGGCGCCGACCATACATGCGCGCCTCCCACCTGTGCAGAGCTGGGCGACAGCCTCTCTTGCGACCTATTTCCTGGAATCGGATGTTGCGACTCACGTCTTGCCTGCACGCAAATCGATCCGCATACGCCAACCAAACATTGCTGCGCGCCCACAGGAACCATCCTGACCTCGAGCGATGGAGCAATCTGCTGTTCGGGAGGAGTGTTCACCGCTTCCGACGGGACAAAGTCCTGCCGAGCGGCGCCCTAGACGAAGAGTAATTTTTGAGACGCGCTCTAGTAATTGAGCGCGGAGAAGACGGGCTGCGGATTGGCGGTGAACCCACCCGAGCGTTCGATGTATGCCTTTCCGCTTCCGTCTTTGGCAGTGAGCAGGGTCAGGCGCGGAAAGTCGGGGTTGACGAAGCCGTTCTGAATCGGAGTCGCCTTGAACTTCGACAGGTCGACGTTGGCCGACGTGAACTTTCTGCTGTTGATGTTTACTTTCGAGAACGTGGCCGGACCCCAACCGCCGGCGCGCTCGAGGAGAATGCTGCCGCTGCCCTTCTTGGCGATGAGCGCGTTGGTGCTCGGAATGTCGCAGCAGGGAGGCGTGTGCAACGTGACCACGCGATAGTCCTTCTGATTGATGGTCATCGGCTTGTAGGTCCGAGCCATCGCGGGCGCAGCCGAAGTCAGGACGAGAGCGAGAGCAGCAAGTTTGGTCATCATTGGTGTTTTCCCTTTAGTTAAGTGTTCGAGCCGACGCTGAGCAGCTCTCGTGCCAGTCGAGTCTTAAACCCATTCAGGGAGTTAGCGCGCCGACGGGTGGCGCCTCGAGGCGGAAGTGGATGATCTGGCCGCCACCGAAAAGAGCCACCTAGTCGATGATGTGATAGGCCCGCGGGGGTCGCGCGCGCGAGGCGATCTGCTCCTCGTGTCGTGGTAAGTTCCTTAGGGGATGCGCATGCGAGCTGGGCCGACGATGAGCGCCGTCGGAACCTGTTGCGCCGCTCCGCGATCACCTGATCGGTCCCAACGACGCTGGACGTGAGCGCAGGCTTCCGTGGTCGAGCTTGATGCGGCGCGCTTACGCGCTGGACGTGTTGGTGTGTACGAGGTGTTCGGGTCCGATGCGCGTGATCGCGTTCATCGACAACGAACGCGTCGCACGTCAGATCTTGGCTCACCTCGGCCTGCCGACGGCGCCGACCTTCAAGCCGTCGCGGGACCCGCCCCAAACCCAGTTTGCCTGGGATGATGGCGGCGGCGATGTCGGGCCGGACTACGCCTGGGGCGACCCAATACCAGACGACCTGAACTAGGTCCCGAGTCTCATCCCTTCTGAGAGACTTGACGGAGGGGGGTGCAGGAGCCGTCGTGGCGCTTCGACATGCCGGCCTGCATGCGACTGCAATCGTCCGCGTAGGTCTTACCATCACAACCGCAGACCGGCGACAGAACGTCATCGCACGCGATCACTCCGGGAATTGT
>PLXG01000319.1 GCA_003153195.1 Myxococcales bacterium | reverse complement strand
TATGAACCCAGGTCGGTCGATCATCGCCTGTGGCTGCGTAGCAACAGCGACCGCTTCGGCGAGCTGGGGGGCCAGTTGCGGAACCGGACCGGGCACCGGCAAAACGGACACGAGCACCGACACCGGCACCGACACCGACACCGGCTCTGGCACACCATCTGGCAGTGGGACCTAGCGGCGTGTATGGCTGAACCGCGGCATGACCCGACCACCAGTCGTGACGGACCCGGCGGTGACCACCAAGTTGTCGTTCACCACGAGCAGCGGCAAGCTCACGGCGTGAATTGGGACTCAGTGGCTTTTGCGGATCCGAAGACGAAATCGTGGCACCGGCGCTCGATTCAATGGGCGGATTCGCTGGTGATCGCCGCCGTGAAGGCGTAGCTCGAGCACGATGTGATCTTGAGAGTGGTGGCCGATCGTGCACCGGTGGGACTTCGCCGGCCGGTTGAGCGTCCGAATCAATGAGCTGACGGCTTACCCTCCACAGCCAGTCCGCTGACGACGGAAAGCTCGAATAGTCGGGTCCGTGGTTGGTATGGACAAAGGGGATACGATAATTTTGGACCTTACGGACAACCGACGATCAAAATCGCCTTTCTCTCGCTGGCAGCACGAAAGGCGATCAAGGAGCAGGCCTATGCAGGCCGACTGTTTCACCCGCCAATTCTCCGACGGAGAGCGCAATGCGCGGGCGCCGGCGCGGCTCCAGTTTCTGAATGGCGCCCACGGCGTTGAGGTCGGAACGGTGAAGACGAAGCTCGGCGCATTTCCCGAGAACGTGAGTGTCCAAGTCAATAACGGACAGTTTTCGAACGTCAAGGTCGATCCCGCAGGCGATCCAGGCAAGACATTTTAAGGGACTTCACAACTCGGTGGAGCACTAGTAAAAGGTCACGATCGGCCCGAGATGGGTCGATCGAAGCCCACTGCCGGCGTTCATCGCAGTTTGCATGAGCTTGGTCTTGATATCTTGCATCTCGGCCGAGAGCATGGCCGCGGGCAAATAGACCTTCATCGTCGGTGTGGAGCCAAGCAACGTCGCCACCAATCCTGCGGACGACGAGGCCCAACTCGCTAGCCCGTATCCGGGAGCGAGAAAGGTCACCTTTTCGATCATCGAGCCGAGCGGCAGATCGTTGGCGGTCACAGCGGGCGCGACATTGAGACCTTTCGACCAAGACATCCAGCTGACGGTAGTCGACGTCGTGATCGTACCACCGATCGTCTCTGCGGGTTGATTCCCGAAAACAGCGATGAGTATGTCGGCCGTATTCGGTGCGAGCGTGGAATAGAACACGGAGTAGCCAGTGCTCTTGGTAATGTCCTCTGCCTGGAGTCCGAACCCGGGCAAGAGCTTGGTCTGGATCTGGCCGGTCGAATTGATGTCGAGCGCCATGCCGCCGAACATTGGAGCTGTCAGCGAGATCCAGTCATTGACATAGAGCTTTGGATGCTCGGTCTGCGCACCCTTCTGCGTGACGCCGCTGATGAACGCCGGATCGGCTGTAAGCGAATCGGTGTAGTAGACGTTACGCATGCGAACCCAGCCGTTCCCGGCGAACAGGTATTCGGTGAGCAGCGCATCGACCGAGCTCACGCCAGCTGCGTACTGCGGAAAGAACTGATCGACCACGGCCGTGTAGACGACCACCGCGCAGTGGTCTGACGCATTGGTTACATCGACCGAGAGCACCGGCTGATGAACGCCGAGCGTGTTGCCGCCCTGATCCTTGTTATAGAGGTTCTGTCCGAGCGTTTGTGGCGCGCTCTGGAGCTTGAGTCCGTAGTCGTAGGTCGCGATCTGAATCGGCCCATCGGTGTCGGCGGTCGGCGAGTACGCGCCGCTCACCGCCACGATGTTCAGTCCCAGGCGGTCACGAATCTCCGCGATCGATCCGCCCGAACCGATGCGGTATTGGAATCGAGTCGCGCTCTGATATTGCGTGGTCACCCAAAGATCACCGTTCTTCACGGCGGCGTTACAGGTCCAGCCGGGATCAAGCACGAAATCCGGCGTTGATCCATCCAGGGTGGACCCATCGATCAATGCTTCATCCGGTGAGGAGGACGACCCATCCGTTGATGGTGAAACGTCGTCCGATTTGGGTCCGGTCGGCTGAGCGCTGTGCATATCTGTGTTCGGGTCCGCCAGCGCGCAGGAAGAGTGGCCGCTAGCGATCAGCCAAAGAAGCGCGCTACGCAAACAGATTCTCCAGATCATTGTGACCCTCATCTGGGCTCGACTGTCGGGTTCATTTGCTGCAGGTTCGTGGCGGCAGCATCTCGTCGAACGAGCTCGGCGCATGCAGGGTGATGTCGCTCGGATTCATGCCTAAGTTACCGAAGCCAACATAGGTGTCTCCTCCGGGGCTGCAAATGAGGTCACATGTCCCGGCACCGAAACCGCCGGGATTGACGAGCGAGCAGGTGAGCATCGTGCCGTCGGTGCAATGAAATTTTCCGTTTAGCCAGGTGAGCTCGCTGCAGATGTTGCCGCCGTCGACTGCGCTCGCCGTCATGTCGGAGCCGCTGCTGTCCGGCGGCGACAACCCATCGATGACTCCAAGATCGTTCGGTCGATTCACATCGTTCGCATTCGAACCATCGCTGCATCCGATTCCCAGTAGCGCGACGATCAAAGTTGTACGCATCACTAAGCTCCCGAGCGTTTGAGGTGGCCTAAATTAGACAACAACCTAGAAGAGCGTCTTCATCGAAGCGCGATAAAAGCGACTCGAGACATTGACCGCGTCTTGATCGACGTATACGAAATGGCCGGCGCTATCGGTCGTCGCAATGCCGATCGAGACGAAGCTCGATTTGGGGCCCAGATCCGGCGACGCCTCGATCTCGTACGTGGCGAAGGGTGTCCCTGTACCATCGAGTTGCATGGCGCCCGATTCCAGCTTTCGCATGCCCGCTATCTCTCCCGGCGCCGCGCACATACCTACGCCACACATCTCGCCATCAGCAAGCGTGACGCAAGGATTTGGCGCAGCGACGCAGCTCAGCCCCCTCGGGCAAGCCACCGTTGGATACCCGCCGCAAGCCCCTTGGGGCAACCGCGGCTGACAGGTGCCGAGGCATCCCCACCACGACTCCGAGTCCATGCACGGCTGCTGGTCATAGACGCAAACGTACTCGGCGTTCTCGACACACGGAACGTTCTGGGTTCCACCGCACTGCCAAGGTTGAAGCGCGGGGGCGGTGATTGACGCACCCGCCGGCGGTCCGCAGACACCGGTGCATTCTCCGGCGGGGCAAGCCTGAGGCTCAGTGGATATGCATTTTGCGCCGTCGGTACATGGCACGTTGTAGATTCCGCCGCACTGACCGAGCGCAAGCGGCACGCAAACCGCGGGACAGTCGGTCGCGCCATTTTGCGGATTGCACGAATCGGTCCAGTCATCCACGCAGTTCCAGCCATCCCCACAAAAGGAGCCCGCGGGCCCGATGCACGGATCGGGTTGGCGGATCAGATGTTCCGAACGGTCCGAAATCGAAAGGCCTCCACAAGCGGCGAGAATCAATGGTGCAAGGCGCGCGATCGCTTTCATCCGTTCCCCTTTTTATGATGGGCAGCATGGTGTATTGGGTTGCGCATCCGAGCGCATGCTCAGTCGACCTCGATCATGCCGAACCACTCATGCATGGTTCCGCCCAGATGCGATGTGACCAGGAAAAGCTCGAAGCCGTTTGCGCTCGGTCCCAATACCTTCACGGTCAAATAGAGCTTTTCGCCGTTTTGTCCTGAATCGCGGTCGAACGAGAATCCGAGGTTCGAGGGCGTCCCGGAGAGGAGCGTCATCACATCGGAAGCGTGCAAGGTCCATGGACCGGAGGTGGGGGCGTCTGAGAACAGATCCACCTCGATTGTTTCGCTCTGCCCCGCGGCGATCTTGAATCCCTTGGTCGGCATTGGCGCGCCGGTGTTCATCACCAGATCGAAGTCGACGTCCGCCGTCGTGACGAGGGCGCTGTTGAAGTAGCTTCCGGACGATGTTGGTGAACAGGGGTTGTGGAACGCGGACGCCGCTTTGTTCGACCAACACCCTTGAACGGCATATCCAAGGCTGTCGGGCTTGAAAAAGCTTTCGGGTTCCTGAGCGCACAAGTCGCCCGCTTCGCCACCGAGCATCACCCACGGCAGGTGGTTCGCGTCGAACGTGCGATAGCCAGGCGCGGACATCGGCTCGGGATCCTCGATCGACTCGATGATCTCGTGGCTACCCGCCGCGGTAACCACGTCGAGCAAAGTCGTGACCGCTGTGCCGCCGATCTGGCCGACTGGGCAACGTGGAATGACCGCATATGCCAGCGCCGCGCCACCCGGAAGATTCACGCTCGAGTGGTAGCCGCTGAAATCGCGGCAAGAGGAGCCATGGTTCAGGGTGACTGTCGTGCCAGATGGATAATGGATGATGTAGACGGTGTTCGGATCGGGCATACCCCATTCGGGGTTCGTCCCCTGAAACTTGGACGAGATCCAGCTTTGGATCTGGGCATCGTCGATACCGGTCGGCGCGCTTTCCGTGAGATGAATCGGCGTCCCCGAGGTGGCGGCCGCGATCCCGTACTCCGACGTCGCGGCTGTGAAATAATCGCTGCCGCCGAGCTTTGCGACGAACTTGTCGACGTCACCCGCGAGCGGATCGCCGGGATAGGTGATCGAAATCAGCCGGGGGGAGGTCAGGATGCGGCCTCCCAGGCTAGCGATCTGTGGGACAGACGGAGAGAAGGCGGGGTAGGTGCCACTTACCGCGCCGTTCGGGTTGGGCGCAAGATCGGTTGGACTGGCCACGACCGGCTCCAAGCCGGGATCGCGATGCGCCGTGTCGGAACCGTTGCTGCCGCATCCAACCAGGAGCACGCAGACCGCCAGAGCGTGCTTCACTCGGTCTCCCGACTGCTCAGGCCGCTGGCTGACCGACGCAAAATCGGGAGCCTCGAGCAGATGGGCGCTCGATCTGCGAACCGCTCCGAATACGACGAGATCAACAGGCGCATCCACTTCCCCCCGGGCGAGCCGCAAGCACTGCACTCGAGATGCCGCGGATCTCCTCAATACGAGCGCTGCGATTACGGAAGCTTGTCCCGTAGACCGTGGGGATTATGTCGCCACATGCAGCTGAGAACTGCAGCTGGATTGGCCTTGCCGAGCCTTTCACGGCGGACCGGTCCGCCGCGCCGAGTGCAACCAGGATTGGCCTTCTAGGTTGCACGGTTTATGGTGCTTAGGGGAAACGATATGCC
>PLXG01000296.1 GCA_003153195.1 Myxococcales bacterium | reverse complement strand
TTTTTCCAAGGGACCGTTGGCAATCGACAGCGTGCCTTCATCGCCATCAAGCTCGATGAGCAGCACCGCGCCCGCGGCTGGCGGAATTCGATAGGGCGTTCGTCCGCGCAAATGATCGAGCGTGGTTCGATCGAGCAGCTCGAGCGCACGAGGGCGAGAGCCGAGCTTGACGATTTCGCCCACCGCTTCACCGGCGGCGATTAGATCGGGAAATACCGCGAGGAGTGCCACTACTTCTCGCGGTTTGGGCAGAAGTTTGAGGGTGATCTCAGTGGCGACCGCGAAAGTACCTTCGCTGCCGACCAGCGCCGCCACCACGTCATAGCCGGTCACACCTTTCGACGTGCGACGACCGGCGTTGAGAATTTCGCCGCCCATTTGTACGCACTCGAGCCCCAGCACGTATTCGCGCGTGACGCCGTACTTGAATGCGCGCGGCCCGCCCGCATTTTCAGCCACGTTTCCACCGAGGGTGCAGATCGACAGCGACGCCGGATCGGGCGGATAAAAAAGTCCCTCGGCTTCGACCGCTGCCTGCAGATCGCCGGTGATCACGCCCGGTTCGACCACGGCCAACAGATCGTCGCGGTTGATCTCTTTGATGCGCGTCATCTTTTCGGTCGACAGAACAATTCCGCCCCGAACCGGAAGCGCACCGCCAGTCATACCGCTACCAAGACCGCGCGGCGTGACCGGAATCTTATGCGCGCGCGCGATCTCCAGAAGTTGCACGACCTCGTCGCGGCTGTGTGCCAGGATCGCCGCGTCGGCCGGAAATCGCCCTAACCCCGATTCGTCGACGAAGTAGCGCTCGAGCTCAGCCGGCTCGAGCACCATGCGCGCACCCAGCTCGCGAGTGAGGAGTGCCGAGATGTCCACGAAAGGAGTGTACTCGATTCTGTCGGAATTCGTGCTTGTGCCACTGCTGAGCTAGGGCGTGTNNCCGGACTTTGAGGACACGCCCTAGGAAAACTTGAGCATGATCTGTCGCGCCATGCCGATCAGAAAGATCAGACATTCGATGGCGGCCTTGCGATCCTATCCGGCCTGCGGGACTCGAACCGGCTCGGTCCGGATTTATGAGAGGCGCTCTAGTTCGATCCCATCTTCGGCTTCACTGCCACCCGGCCCATGCATCCGAATAATTTCTAGCAGGACGTCGAAGCGGAATTCGCCGGATTTCACTCGTCCAAGCATCTCGCGAGCGCCCGACGAATTTTTCCAACGCAGAATAAATCCACCTTCGGGCGTGCCCATATCGCCGCGCAAGTAGTCGTTGAATGCGTCGAGGTTTCCATTCCAACTGATGCCGAGCATGCGTGAAACTTGGCTGACAAATTCTTCGAAATTCGAGATGCGATCGAAATCGATCTCGAACGTGGGCTTCATGTGTGGCGAAGAGAGAAGAAGTTAGACGCTGAAGGAGGAGCCGCAGCCGCAGGTCGACTTCACGTTCGGGTTGCCGAACTTGAATCCCGCGCCTTGCAGACCTTCGACGTAGTCGACTTCGGTGCCGGCGAGATATTGCAGGCTCATCTGATCGACGACCAGCTTGACGCCGTGCGAGTCGAAGGTGCGATCGGTGTCTTGCACTTGATCGAAATACAGATCGTAGGCAAAGCCGGAGCAGCCGCCGCCGACGACGCGCAGGCGCAAGCCGTAGGCTGCATCGATCGCTTCCGATGCTTGAATCTCTTTTACCTTCTCAGCCGCCTTTGCGGTCAGTCCGAGCATCAGCTCCGACGGCGATTCCGTCTTCGGTGCTGCGGTCTCGGTCTGGCATGCGGTCGATTCTTGCGTTTCCATCAATCCTCCACTTCGTGTGTAAGTCGCGTCGGGCTACTTCGCAACCTGATCGGCATTCACCGCATCGCGGCCTTTGGTCCACAGGCGCTTCAGCCAACCGCGCTCGCCCTGCATCTTCTTTTGAATCGCCATCAGTCCCTCGATGAGTGCCTCAGGACGCGGCGGACAACCTGGAACATAAACATCAACCGGCAGAACTTGGTCGATGCCCTTCAACACTGAGTAGGCGAGCTGGAAAAGTCCGCCGCAGTTCGAGCACGAGCCCATCGAGATGACGTACTTGGGCTCGGCCATCTGCTCGTACAAAAGCTTGATGCGCGTCGCCATCTTATAGGTGACGGTGCCGGCCACGATGATCAAATCGGCCTGGCGCGGCGTTGCACGCGGAGCTGATCCGAATCGCTCGAGATCGCCACGCGGGCCACCGGTCTGCATGAGCTCGATGGCGCAGCAGGCGGTGCCAAAAAGCAGATACCAGGTCGAGTTCTTACGTCCCCAATTGAGGAGATCCTCGACTTTGGTCAGAAGAACGTTGCCACTGTCAGACACTTATTCGGTCTCCTGTCTCAGGCCCGTCGTGCCGTTCAATTCTACCCTAAAAAGGTGCATCGCGCCGCCTCAAGCGCAAAATCCTAACCGCCTGAAATAACAACAGGCGAATAGCACATTGAGCAGCTTTCGCCAAGACGAGTTGGTCGCGCTGGCGCCAATATCTGCGAATAAGTCGTCTAATTTCAGTTATTTGCAAGGATCCTATGCCGCGCGTCGGCGCCGGATATATCATGGGTAGGCCATGGCAAACTTTCAGGATTATCTGAAGCAGATCAAATCGGAAATTCGCGAGACCTCTGTCGACGAGGTGAAGGCCAAAAAGCCGGAAGTGCTCCTCGATGTTCGCGAGGGCGAAGAATACAACGAAGGTTACATTCCGGGCGCCAAGTGGATTCCGCGCGGCAAGCTCGAGCTGCGCATCGAAGATGTGGTGCCGAACCGCGATGCCGATGTGGTGCTCTATTGCGCCGGCGGAAATCGATCGGCGCTGGCGGCGAAGTCGCTGAAGGAGCTTGGCTACACCAACGTTCGCTCGATGGCCGGCGGCTTCACCGCCTGGAAGCGCACCGGCGGAAAATTCGAAAAGCCGTTCATCTTCTCGAGCGAGCAGCAGCAGCGCTACGCGCGCCATCTCATGCTTCCCGAAGTCGGTGAAGTGGGGCAGGCCAAGCTGCTTCAGTCGAAGGTGTTGCTGCTCGGCGCGGGCGGACTCGGCGCACCGGCTGCGCTCTACCTGGCCGCAGCCGGCGTCGGCACCATGGGTCTCGTGGACGACGACATCGTCGATGCGTCGAACTTGCAGCGCCAAGTGATTCACAATACCAAGCGCATCGGGACGCCGAAGGTGGACTCTGCCGCGCAGGCGATCTCCGAGCTCAACCCCGACGTCAAAGTGGTCAAGCACGCGCTGCGTCTCTCATCGGAAAACGTGCTCGATGTGATCGGCGGCTACGATCTGATCATCGACGGCACCGACAATTTTCCGACGCGCTATCTACTCAACGACGCCTCACTGATCCTCAAAAAAACGGTCATCAACGCGTCGATCTTTCAGTTCGAAGGACAGATCACCGTCTTCAAACCGTTCGAAGGACCGTGCTATCGCTGCCTCTATCCCGAGCCGCCACCCGCGGGCATGGCGCCCTCGTGCAACGAAGCCGGCGTGCTCGGCGTGCTGCCCGGCGTGGTCGGCGTGATTCAGGCGACCGAAGCGCTCAAGCTCATCCTCGGAATCGGCAAGCCACTCATCGGACGACTGCTGCAATACGACGCGCTCAACATGAAGTTCCGCGAGTTCAAGCTGCCGCGCGATAAAAACTGCGTGGTCTGTTCAGAACCGGGAAAGAAGATTGAGCTGATCGATTACGAAGCGTTTTGCTCGATCGCGTAGCGGAGTGTTAATTCGGATCGTAGACGGTCATGATCGCGCTCTGCGCGATGTTCTCGAATCCGAGTAGCACGTCGAATCCAATCTTGGTGTTGTCGCTGGTCGGAAGCGTGAATGCCACACCTTGGAGTGCGCTGTACTTCACTAACGTGCCCGGCGGAACGGTGTAAGTATTGTTGGCGTTCGGCGAAATTCCCATCGAGTGCCTGGTGTTCGGCACGCAGTAGCCCAGGAACCTAATGATGCCGCAATCGGGCTTGCCGAAATCGCCGCAGGTGCGCCAGACCGCGACGCTGTCGAGTACCTGTCGGCCGGGTGCGCTTCCGTTCATCTTGCAGACGTTGATCTCCGGTGAGGAATCGAACAGCGAATGTCCCGGATTCGACCAAAAGGCTGCTTCCATCGTGCCGTACGCGGCCGCTTCCGCCGCGCTGGTTGCGAGTGCCGTGTTCGGTCCACGGCTGGAGATGATCACGCTGTGGCTGTAGCGATTGACGCGCGAGGCGACGCACGCCGTGACCCACGATTTTTCTCCGTCGGTGACGACGTGGCCACTGCTGCCCCATAGTGGCGCGAGACCCATGAGTCCGGTCAGCGTGACCTGGTGCGGTCCCGTCGGTGCGTAGTGCCAGACTTGTCCGCCGCTGCCGTTTTCGCTGCCAGACCCGCTGCCGCTACCACTGCCACTTCCCGCGCCGCCCGACGCGTAGTAACCGTAGGAGTTGTACCAAGTGTAGGTGAGCGACGCCGTCGCGGGTAGCGCGCAGCTGTAGATCTTCGCTAGCAGCTGACGCGAGAGATCGCCAGGACCGCCGCCGCCATCGGGGTCAGACAAAAGGATGGGACCAAGGCCGTTGGGATTGAGCCCGTTCGGGTTCAGTCCGTTGGGATTGAGACCGTTCGGATTGAGACCGTTCGGATTGAGTCCATTGGGGTTCAATCCATTGGGATTGAGCCCGTTCGGGTTGAGTCCGTTAGGATTGAGTCCATTAGGGGCGGTCAACGCCTCCGGTGAGGTTTGACCCTCATTCTCAGTGATGGTCGGCGGGAGGCAACCGATCATACTCGCGAGCGCCGATACGCAGAAGAGCTTGTACTTTTTGGACATTTCCCCCTCCGGTTCAGATATTTCACGGTCGCTAAAGCCAAGGATAGGATGATTTATGGATTAAGTATTACACTTTATACGTATATAAATGTTGAGTCAATCGATGTTTTTAGTAATTAAAAATACGATATCAAGGCGAGGTGATGGTGCGTCAGCGTGGTTGGGCGAGCTTCTCGCGGACCTGCTGGCTGGCTCGACGTAGTCGCGGCTCCATATAATTGGGAATGCGTTCGGCGAGCGCCAGCGCGTCCTGCATCCGGCGATGGCCATCTTCTAGTCGCCCACGACGGACGAGCCACAGCGCGTGCATTTCGGTGACCTCGATCGGATCGGTGTTGGTCGAGCATTCGTTCGATCGCGCGAGCAGTAGATCCCACTCGGCGTCAGCGCATTCTTCGCGCGTGAGGAGCACCGCCAGATCAAAAAAGATCTGCTCGGTGGGCATGAACTCGACTTTGCTGTCACCTTGCGAGCGGTGGCGGTCTTGAATTTTCCGAATGTCGTCGATCACCGCGCGCGCTTCGTCCATTCGACCGAGGAAGGTGAGCACGCGTAAACGCAGCAGAGCCGCGCACGGGCGACCGGCGAGATCGAAATGGCGCGATTCGATCTCGTTGGCGCGATTGATGTGTTGCCACGCGTTGTCGAAGTCGCCCAGCCAGTAGTACTCCTCGCCCAAATTGAAATGCGCGAAGTATTCGGCGTTGAGCAGGCCGAGCTCGCGCCCGATCTGCAGATAGCGCAGGTTCCCTTCGACCGCGGCCGAAAAATCTCGCCGCGCAAAGTAGATGTTCTGCGCGTTCGGATGAAATGCACCCCAGTGCAGTCGATCGCCGCGTTCGAGCGCGGTCTTGAGACCGATCTCGAATTGGCGCTCCGCTTCGTCGATCTGTCCCAGCGACGGGAGGAGATAGACCAGGATTAGTCGAGCCACGATGCCGGTTTCGTAGTCGTCGATCTGATCGGCCTTGGTCGCAGCGGTGGTGAGCTGCTCGACGGCGCGTGGCCAATCGGAGTAGCGCCAACCGGTGCGGCCTTCGCCGAGCAGCAGCCGCGCTTCGAGCGCCGGTGAGAGGATTCCTTCGGAGCGTTTGCGCGCCTCTTTGACCAGCTCCGACGAGCGCAGCCAATCGTTGGCCCAGTCGAGTGCAGTGGCGAGATCGAGTAGGATCTCCACCTCGGCCTCGACCGCTTTGAGCGCGCGGGCAGCGTCGACAGCGGCTTGCAGATCTTCTACCGCATCGACATATCGGCCGATGCGAAAGCGCATACCGCCACGTCCTCGCCGAGCCATCATTCGACGCGGCAGATCGGTCTCGGCCAGAAGCTCGAGCGCGCGGCTGTACAAGGTTTCCGACGCTAAATAGTCGTGGCGTTGCCGGGCGCCGTCGGCCAGTGTCAGATAAAGAGTCGAGGCCTCTTCGCGCATGTCGGCCGCGGCGGCATGAAGCGCGAGACGCGAAAGTCGCTCGTTGTCGGGCATTTCAGCAGTCTGGTAGAAGCGAACGGCGGCGCGATGGACCGCCAGTCGAAGCGACTCGGGAATCGCTTTCTCGACGGCGCCACGCAACATCGCATTCCGAAAGCTGATGCGACCGCCACGGCTTTCGATGAGGACATTGCCGGTGAGCCGTTTGACTCCCACGCGCGCATCCATGGGGAATTCGTCGCCCAGGCCGTCGCGTTCCAGCTCGTGCAAAATGCCTTCGATCTCGGCTTCGACAAAGTCGCCGCCCAAGAGCGCGGCCAATCGCGCATGCGCGCGCAGGTTTGGAGCGAGCGCGTTGATCTCGCGATCGGCCAACCATTCGACGATGGGCAGATTGGGAAAACGATCGAGCTCGTCGGCGGCCAGCGTATAGGCACCGCTTGCGCCCTGTTTGCGAATGACGTTTTCGCGTTTGAGCGCGCGCACCAGCTCGACGAGGAGAAGCGGCACGCCCTGGGTTCGCTCCACCAGATTGTCGACGACGGCGGCCGGCACATTTTCGGCGGGACGCAGCAGCTTGCGACAGAGCAGCGCCGAATTCTCTGGCGACAGTGGTCCCAGGTCTATCCGCTCGCGTGCAATGGCGCGCTCGGCCCATTCGGGGTGGTTGACGTCGAAAGAGGGTCGCGCGAACACGCAGATCCAAAGCGGAAGTGCGGCCTCCGCCAGCGCCGCATATTCGAGCGCGTCGAGCGTGGTCCTGTCGGCAAACTGCGCGTCGTCGACGAAGATGGCGAGCGGCGAGCTGGCTGCCCGATGTCGAAGTGCCTCTCCGGCGGCCCGCATGACGCTCGAACGCAGTGCGCCCGGCGCGGCACTGAACGCCTGCAGACGTGGATCGGACGACAAAAACCAGCCGAGCGTGAGCGCGACCGGTGGCCAAACTTCGGCGCCGAGCTCCGCGCCGAGGATGCCGAGTACCTGACTTTCGGCCTCCAGCAGCGAGATGTGGGGCGCGAAATTGAACGCCAGCGAAAGTAGCTCGCGCAAGGTGTCGTCGGTGTCGCCGCCGAGCGGTTCGCGTGCGCGCAACGTGAGAATTTTACTTTCCGGTGAGACGCCCTTTGTCGCGGTGCGAATCACCGTCGCCAAATGAGTTTTGCCCTGGCCGCCCGCGCCGATTACGGTCGCGATGGTGGTGCGACGTTGTGCGAACGCCGTTTTCATGGAGAGCATCAGCGTCTGTTCGATCGTTTCGCGTCCCACGAATGGCGCAGTTGAGCTGAGGCGGGTGTCGAAGCTGGTGGCATCTTCTGCGGCTCTCAACGATTCCGATTTGGCCATCGGCATCATCAAGATTGATTCACGCCCGGCGAGCAGTTCGGTGGCCAGCTCGGGAACCGCGTTGGCGGCGGCGGCGGTTAACAGCACTGTTTCTGGATCGTCGGGGCGCGCGAATAGATCTGCGCGCATGAACAGCGGACTCGCATAGCGACGCGCACCATCGGGCCGCGCACGCACCTGAACGGTCGACAGATCGATGAGCACATTTTTGCAGCGCTTCTGCGCGATCAGCGCCTGCGCACAACCGAGCGCGTGCCGGATCGGATTTTCCGCGCCATCTTGTCCGAACAGCACCACCGATCGTTTACCGGCGGTGTGTGCCAGTACGCCGCCGTACTTCTCGATCATCTCTCTCAAATTGCCCGACGCTTCGACGAACAAGATCGCCAGCGGTCGACTGCGCGCTGCCGCCTTTGGTTGGGTCGGCGGGCCAGTTGCCGGTGATGTCATCGGAGTGGCCATCGCGCTCGTATCTTTGAAGGCTTCGCGGAGCTGTGCTGCCATCGCCTGCAAACTGGCCGGTCGCCGCGCCGGATCTTTGGCCAAGCAGGCCAGCAGTACGTTCTCCACCGAGGCTGGGATCGGTGCGTAGTCGCTCGGTCGCGGCGGACGTTTGCCGAGCTGGGCTTGATGCACTTCCGACTTGCTGCCGAAGAAGGGTGGTCGTCCGGTGAGCATCTCGTAGAAGATGATTCCCACTGCATAAAGGTCGGTGCGCTGGTCGAGGATTCCGTTTTGATCGAGCTGCTCAGGCGGCATGTACTCGGCCGTACCGACGCGTGCGTCGCGTTGCGTTTTGTCCGTGAGCCTCACCACCGCGCCGAGATCGAGCAGTCGAATGATGGGTGCGCGATCGAATACGAAAATATTTTCCGGCTTGAGATCAATGTGGAGAAAGCCGCGGGCGTGCAGCTCTCCCACTACGTTGCACATCGGCAAAGCCAGCGCCGCAAACTCGGGGAGCGGCATGGGACCGCCGAGCGCTTCGAGTCGCTGATCGAGCGTCGGTGCATCGACCAGCTCCATGACGATGTACGGAACGCCGTCGGGCAGCGTCCCGTGGTCGAAGAGGACGGGGACGTGCGGCGCTCCAATCTCGCGCAGTGCGGCCAGCTCTCTCGTCAGCGCGGAGATCGCGTCGGGAGTATTTATTGCGACCTTGACCGCGACTCGCTCATGGAGCGAATTGCGACCGAGAAACACCGCGCCCATTCCGCCTACACCGAGGACGCGTTCGATCTTCACCGAAGGAATGGTGGGAAATGCAATCGATCTGCTCGAGCTCGACGCATCGGCGACGGCCAAAGCCAAACCCAAAGCTAGAAGATCTCGATGCTCTTTGCACCCGCGGACTCCGCATTGCCCGCATCGCATGCGTTAATTTTATCACGTCGATTGAGCTAAAAAAGCAAAGCGCCATTCGGAAAACACTTGTTGGCGTTGGCGAACGAGTGATAAGATAGCGACGATGGGAAGTCTGCGCTCTGCGTACATCATGCTTTCGGTGGTGACGCTCTTCGGATGCATCTCGCCGCAGGCGCGCGACCCGGGCAGCACTAGCGGACCGTCATATCCGGGCGGCAAAGCCGACGATCCGAACGGCCCCGGCGATACCACCGATGGCGACCCATCCTCGAGTGGCCAAAACTTGGGCCGAGCTGACGGCGGCGGCTGCACCACCGGATGTCTTGCGCCAATTGCCTCAGATGCCGGTTGTGGATCGGTCGAGCTATGCGGCGAAAGTGGCGCCGGCAATGGACTCGACGACAATTGCGACGGGGTGGTCGACGAAATCTGCGTTTGTCGCATCGGCGACGTCGAGCCCTGCTTTCCTGGATCTCCCGGCAAGCACCACGTCGGCGCTTGTACCGACGGACAACAGACCTGCGAAGGAAATGGCGAGTTCGGAAGCTGGGGCAAATGTGTGGGCGCGATTCGCCCGCAGAGCGAGACCTGCGACAGCCTCGACAACGATTGTAATGGCTGCGCTGACGATTCGCTCTGCTGCAATTCCGTGCTCAGCTGTCCGGGCCCTAGCGATGCGCGCATCGCACCGCGTGCGCCCTACACCGACATCCAGCTGGTAGGCAATTCGTACTTCACTGGGCAGGTGAAGTCGTGGAGTTGGTCGATCGAAGGTGGACCCTGCGATCAGCTTTTTAAGACCACGACGGGAAATTCGCCGCATCAGAGCTTCACACTCACCGGCGCGACCAGCGCGAACGCCAAAGCGCATTTCACCTTGTCGGGCGACTACACCGTGACACTCACCGTGATCGATGCGGAAGATCAGGTGCAAACGTGCACCTGGATTCAGCACATTTCGGGTCCTGGTCTTCGCTTCGAGCTGTGCTGGGATCATACCGGCGACGTCGATCTCGATCTTCATGTGCACGAGCCGCAGAGCACGCGCGCTTGGTTTCAAGATCCAGCATCGTCGACGAGTTTTGCTCCGTGGCCGAGCGACTGTAACTACGCGACCTGCGTTGCGGAGAACTATGGCGCTGCGTCGGCGACGGCGCCGATGGCGGAATGGGGATTTTCGAAATCGCCGCTCTCCAATTGCGCTGGCACTCAGTCCGGGCAGGTGTGGGCGTCGAATTTGAATGGCTGCGCGAACCCCCGCCTCGACCTGGACAATGTCTATTCGCTCGGTGTACCAGAAAACATCAACATCGATTCGCCGCTCGAGGGTCAGACGTTTCGTGTGATGGTTCATGACTATTCGCAAAAGGGATTGACCGGCGATCAGCATCCGCTGGTGAACGTCTATTGCGGTGGAACGATCGTGACCACCTATGGTCAGACGCCGAATCAACTGACTGGTTTCAATGACGGCGGCCAGTGGGCCGGCGGCTCGATGTGGCGCGTTGCCGACGTGACCGCCATCGTCGATGCGAGCGGAACTACCACCGGATGCACCGTCAGTCCGCTTCATCCGTCCGGACAGGGCAGCGGCTACGATGTCACGGTCAACGACGTCGACTACTGAGATCTATCAATTCTTGCGCGCGAGCGTGAAAGTCATCGTCTCTTTTTCTTTGCCGCCTTCGAACGAAGTCCATTTGCTGACCAGATGATCTTTGTCGACGAACGCCACGTTGACCGCGTGCATGTGAGAATCCGAGAAATAATTTTTCGATCACCACTGAGCCGCCTGCCGACACGTTTACAACTCCAAGGGGCAGGTCAAGACGATCAGTGCAGCGAGATTTCGTCGTTGGCTTGGCCGGTTTGACCGGAGCCCGCGGTCGATAGCGTGGCGTTCGATCCGCCGGATCCGCCGCTTCCGGCTGTGCCGCGCGTGCAGTGCGTGTCCGAGTCGTGCGTGAGATTGACGTCGAACACGTAGCAGGCGTTGGGGCCGCCGCCGCCGCCGCCGNNCGCGTCCTTTTTCTTCTTGCCGCCACCTTTGCCGCCCGCCTTGCCGCCCGCGCCAGATCCGGCGACTCCCGCGCCGTTGGCCGCGGAACCGCCACCGCCGCCATTTCCGCCCAGTCCACCGTTGCCGCCGTTACCACCGTTGCCACCATTTCCGGTGCTGATGTTCGAGCTCACAATCGACACCGTCGAATTCTCGCTGACGACGCCGAAGCTTCCGCCGCCACCTTTGCCGCCGCCGCCCAGACTGCCGGCGCAACCGCCCGCGCCGCCGCCGCCGCCGNNCCGCCGCGCCGGCGCCGCCGCCGCCGCCGCCGCCGCCCGTTTGTCCATTGGTTCCGTCGGTGGCATCCGCAGCGATGTAGGTCGCGTCGGAATGAACTTGGTTGAAGGCCGAGCCGCGCATGCCGTTCGCTCCGCTGACGCCCGGGCTGCCGAGCGTGTCGTCGTTGGGAGCAGATTCTGATGCGCCGAGGAGGAGAACGCAGGACGCCACCGTTTGACCGCCCGAGCCGCCGCTGCCGTGCGTGGCGCCGCCCATCGGCGTCGATCCGTCACCGGCATGACCGCCTGCGCTTTCGCCGAGCGGACCGGTTCCACCGACGCCTCCCGCTGCGCCACAGCTGCTGCTTCCCGCCGTGCCGGCGCTGCCGCTGCTGGTCGAGCCGCCGTTGCCGCCGCCTGGTCCAGTCACGCCATTCGAACCGGAGTCGCCGTTTCCACCGCTGCCGGCCTGGATCTCGAGCCGGTTGAGCGTCAGCGTCGCCGAACTGTCGGTGACCCGCACGCCATAACTCGAATCGCCCGAGCCATTGCCGTCGGAGCCGACGATGGTGAGGAGTTGCACTTCGGTGGCGACCGAAATGTTGTTCGCGCGCAGCCCGGTGGTGGTGGTGCTTTGAAGAGTGGTGACGTGATTGAGAGCGCGCTGCCAGTTCAAGTCGTATCCGCCGTAGAGACTGACCCCGCTCGCCAGCAGCACCGCTTCGGAGTAGCTGCCTTGTTGAATGTAGACATCTTTCGATGCGCCGAGCGCGGCAGTAATGGCGGCTGAAATGGTGCGCATCGGGTGCGCCTTGGTGCCCTCGGCTGCGTCGCTTCCGGTGGTTGCCACGAAGATCGCTCGGGCTACGTCGCCGTCGATGCCATCGCAATTGGTATCGATGAAGCTGGTGTCGGGTTTGTCGATGGCGCTGGTGATGGCGCATTCACAGCCGTTCGAGCCCGGTTGATTGAGGTCGCCGTTCAGGTCGACGTGGTTCGTGCTGCAGACGTAGTCGCAGCCGCCGTTCACGCAGCTGGCCACCGTGTGGCTGATGGTCGGGCAGGCCATGGCGCAACCGTTACAATTGTTGACGTCGGTTCGCGTGTCGACGCAGACACCGCTGCAGATCATTCCGGTGCAGGCCATGTCGGGGCCGCTGGTGAGGTCGGTGGAGGCGAGATCGGCCGGGCCGTTGAGATCGTCGGAAGCAGAGAGATCCTCCGACGACGACAGATCGGCGGTCGAGACGAGATCGGGCGTCGAGGTCAGGTCGGGAAGTGGGACGAGCGTGGCGTCGAAGCCGCACCCGGCCGAAAACCCTAGCACCAACATCAATGGCCCGAGTGCAGCCGTCGTCGCTCTGACACTGATTCCCATCATTGCAGTTTCAAGCAAAACTAGGGGGGCGTCAAATTGGCGGTGCCTCGCTCCGTTTGCCTCGGTCCAGAAACTAGGGACACCCCCTAGGCGGGACAACTGGTGCTAAGATACGACTCCTAAAAATATTTGCTCAAGGCGAGAGGGTCGATGCTCCGACTAGGCGTCACAGGTTTCAGCTATCCCGATCTATTTCAGGCCGGCCGGCTTCGCGATCTCTTTCAGGTTTGGCTGTCGAGATTGGCCCAAAAGGACGTGGCGTTGCACGCCCGGTACGAGAAATATCGCGCGGGTGAGGCACTCAGCCCTGAGGCACTCTCGGCGCTGCTGGTAGACGTCACTCCGCAGGTCACCTCGTTTGTGGTGGAGCTGTTTGGCATCGAAAAGGAGTGGCAGGCGCAGGCGAACGGCGTTCTCGAGGAGCTGGTGGTCTTTCGTTTCAAGGACGACTTCATCAAGCGCCGCGCACTCAAGAAGGAAAACGAGCCGGCCTCGCGCGAAGAGGGAGACGCGCTTTTGCGCGGGCTCGGCCTCAGCGATCTGAACGACGAACGCGGTGTGGCGCGCGCGGTGTGTGGGCTGCTCGATCGAGAGATCGCGCTCAAGACGCGGCCGGTCGACGATCCTGAGCTGGTCAAGCTTCGCGCTGAGCTCGCTTCGCTCGAGCGCTGGGTGATCGCGCGCAAGCCGGAGCTCTCGAAGAAATGGCTGGCCTATCGATTTCCGGCCACCACGCCCGATCCCTTCGAGCTGGTGCAGCTGCGTCGACCATCGGCGGAGCTGCCGGAGATGATCGTCGGACCCGAGTCGCATCGCCGACTGCGCGACGGATTTGCGCTCACCGATCGCCGCATGTCGCCTTCGGAGGTCCTGGCCGAGGTCGACTACTGCATCTACTGTCACGATCGCGACAAGGACTCCTGCGCCAAAGGTCTCCACGACAAATCGGGCGCGATCAAAGTGAACGGCTTGGGCGTGCCCCTAGCCGGCTGTCCGCTGGATGAAAAAATTTCCGAGATGCACACGCTCAAAGAGCGCGGCGACGCGATCGGTGCGCTGGCGCTGGTCTGCCTCGATAACCCAATGTTGCCCGGCACCGGACATCGTATCTGCAACGACTGCATGAAGTCGTGCATCTATCANNTCGAGACCGGCGTGCTCACCGACGTGCTTTCGCTGCCGTGGGGTTTCGAGATCTACGGGCTTTTCACACGATGGAACCCGCTCAACGTGAAGCGTCCCTATCCGGCCGCCTATCGCGGCAAAGATGTGTTGGTGGTCGGGCTGGGACCGGCCGGCTACACGCTCGCGCATCATCTGATGAAC
>PLXG01000086.1 GCA_003153195.1 Myxococcales bacterium | reverse complement strand
AAGACGAAGTCTTTGATGATCTCCTCGCGCCGCCTCCACGATCTTTTGTCCGGTCTTAGGTGGCGTGATCTCGTGTGTCTCTTTTAGCCAATCCCGAAACGCCATCAAATCGACGGCGTCGGAATAGATCTCCCGCGTCGCCCATGGCATCGGTCAAGTCGAATAGCCACCGCCCAGAAGAGCAGAAATTCGTACAGCGCAGCTGGATAAGGTCACGGCGCCATAATTCGGCCTGGCGCACTCGAGGCACCGGTTTCCGTATGACAGGAATTACAATCGCCGTTGGTTTGCGCCGCCGACATCGCGCGTTCCCGACCATTGGCGACGATCTTTGCGTGATAGGGAAGCGCGACCGATCCTGAGTAATCGAAGTTTCCAGCGGTGTTGGAGGTGAGGGTGATCGAGCGATTGTTCGCGTCGACGATGACGATCTGCATGGCGGAGACTCCATTACAATCGTCGGGTTCATGTGCCGTCGGATACGCTGTTCCCGCGAGCGCAAAAATGGGCGCCTCGCCGCTCGAGGCGTGGCAATTGTTGCAGGCTTGTCCGGGTGCCATCCTCGAGCCCTCGCGGGCGGTGGAATAGGTATTGCTCGTGCAGACGACCGGTGTGCCGTAAGGATCCGTTCCGCCGTCGGTAGAGCAGGTTCCCGACGGCATACCGCTGTTGACCCAATTCTGAAAGATACTGAGATCGCCGCTGCTCACCAAGGACGCGGGACTGGGCGGCATCGGCGCGCTAGCATCTTGCATTCTCATGAGCGACAGCGCAGCGACGGTCAAAGAGTGATTTGTCGGTGCAGGCGCAATCAAATCCGAGTAAGAGTCGAGAGACATCGGTGCTCCACCGATCGGCGGCTTAGAGTGGCAGGAGCGACAGTCATTCTTGAGCATCGTATCGACGTCGCAGGGGAGGCCGCTTCCAGAGCTTCCCGTGCCCGAGTTCGTGCCCCCATCCCCATCATAGGGCACCGTTCGTGCCGTCTCCATCGCGGTACATCCCAGCACAAAAACTAGGGAAAAGCGGAGACAAGTGTCGAACATCGAGGAGGACGAGTCGGAGGTGGGCTCCATTACGGCTTTAACAAAGCAATCCATGTTCCAGCGGCTAACCATACGAATCTGAAGTCTAAGTTACGAGAACTCAAGCAGTTGAAGCTGGATCAACTTTGGGCACTGTACCAATTCTGCGCAGCTTTTTCGCCTCGTCTGAAAACGACAGAGTTCACCGATACCTGATACGTCGGATCGTACTCTTCCACCACGCCGCCCTTTGTCCAGACGGTACCAACCGGAGCTCATGCGACAAATGATTGTTCTTACAATCTATGAGATAATTAGTGAGATGTCTGATCTGCTCGATTTGCTCATCATCGGCGCCGGGCCAGCGGGAATTGCCGCGGCAGTGGAGGCGCAGCGTGCCGGGCTCAGCCACGTGGTCTTGGAAAAGGGCCCGTCGCACTCGCAGATGATTCGAACCTTCTACAAAGAAGGTAAACGGGTCGACGCTCGCTATGCTGGGATCGATGCTTTGTGTTTCGGTGTGATGTGTTTGCGCGACGGCAATCGCGAATCCTACCTCGCCATGATGGACCACGTGATCGAGTCCCAAGCGATTCCGCTCAAAACCAACGCCGACGTGTGGACCCTAAAACGTGAATCGGAGCATTTCGTTGCCAAGGCATCGAGCGGCGACGAGTGGCTGGGCAAGACCGTCATCGTCGCGATCGGAAGAATGGGGAAACCGCAGCAACCGGACTATTGGAAAACCATTCCAAGTGAGCTAAAAACCAATAAGACGTTGCTTTTCGACATCAATGCCAGAACTTTCGAGGGCGCGCGACTCCTGGTCGTGGGCGGCGGAGACAGCGCTGGCGAGTATGCTCAGATGTTGTCTTCCAAACNNTCACGATTGCTTACCGCAAGTCGAACTTTCAAAAAATGAATCCGATCAATTTGGGTATGACCGAGACCCTCATCGGCCAAGGCAAGGTCCGCGCGCTCATGAACTGCGACATCGAACGTATCGAGAGTGACGGAGCACTTCCCAAAGTCGTTTTCAAAAGTGCGCAATTTTCTGAGGAAACCTTCGACGCGGTGATCTTCGCACTCGGTGGCATGAGCCCCATCGACTTTCTCAAAACGGCACGAGTCGATCTCGACACACATGGCGAGCCGCGCGTGAATGAGAAGAATGAATCTTCGGTCTCGGGCCTATATGTGATCGGCGACTTAATCGGCAAGAAGCGCGGGGGCGGTAGCATCATCGCTGGATTCAACACCGCCGCGATCGCGGTAAGCGAGCTGGTCAAGACCCACTTCGAGCGCGACTTTCCGCCCGCATTCGTTTCGCTAGACCATTTGAAGTTCTAAGTCAGGCTTCGCAGCCGAGAAATGTGCTAAGAGGCTATCCCTGTGAGCAGCTCAAGGGAGCCGCGAAGCGCATCGCACAGCTTCGAACTGCGCTCCTGCGGGATGCATCCGACAACCGGAAGCACACGGCACGGCTCGTCCTCAAGGCAGCGAGTTCCGTGATGCAGAGGGGAAACGTCTGATGATCCGGGCGACTCAAATTGTAATCGGGTCGCCCAAATTGTTCCCAAATTTGGTTAGTGCATCCCAAAAATGCACTAACCAAACCTGGTTTGTGAATGTCGGACATTTCCGACCTATTCGAAACTCAACAGCAATGGTCGGGGCGAGAGGATTTGAANNGAACCTCCGACACCTAGTCCCCCAGACTAGTGCGCTAACCAGGCTGCGCCACGCCCCGAGTGAAGCGCCCGAAAGGTAGTTGGCTCGTCGCTCGGTGTCAATTGGTTCTGCATGGGCAGCAGCTCGTGAACCCGACGCTAAAGTGCCTGCAGGATCTCCCGAAAGTGCCGGTTGTAACCCGTACGCCGACGGGAAAACCGCTTGCTCGCGCTCCGATTTCGTTCACCCTTGTCGAGCATGAAAAGATGCCTGTTTGCCTGGTTGTCGCTCCCTCTCTGGGCGGCGTGTGCTCCTCCAACCACCTATCATCTGATCACACCCGGGGACGATTTTCACTATCAGCTAAGCCTGGCGCCGGCGATGCCCGCGCTGTGGCCTGCCATGATTTTCGACGATACGACCTGGACCCAGGGCGCAACGCCGATTGGAATTGGATCGGATCCAGCGCTCAAAACGCGGATCGATCCGGCGCTGCTGGCGGTGACTTCGGCGGGGACCCCTCAAGTTTATCTGCGGCACACGTTCGATCTCGGTGCCGATGCGGATCTGATTCAAGAAGTGTCGCTGCAGCTGGCGGCGCACGGCCCGTACGACGCCTATCTGAACGGACAAAAAGTTTTGTCTGCCAGCACGGGGACCCAGTCGAGCCAGATCGCCGTTCCCGGCGGAGCCTTGCACCCGGGCTCGAACGTGCTCGGGCTGGAGGTGCAGCCGATCGTGGACTCCGACTTCGCGCTGTCGCCTGAGCTCGATGGTATTCGCGGCACGACCGCGGCTGAACCGGTCTCACAGGTGATGAAAGGCCCCTACGTGGTCGCACCCACTCCGACCAGCCTCACGGTCGTTTGGGAGACCGCGACTGCGATCACTTCGCAGGCGCTGGTAAACGGGCAGTCCTATGACGGCGGCAGTGGCACACATCATCAGGTGGTCGTCAGCGGGCTCGGGCCGTCGCAGCAGTACAACTACCACGTCGAGACCGACGGCCAATCCTCCGAAGAGGCGGTGTCGAGCACGGCGGCGCTTCCGGGTGGACGCGTCCGTTTCGTGGTCTACGGCGACAGTCGCACCAACGGTGATACGCATCGTCGCATTGCCGAAGCTGCGGCTGCCGAGAGCCCCGATTTCGTGGTCACCACTGGAGATCTGGTAGCCAGCTCGAGCGACGCTGAATGGCAGACATTTTTCGACATCGAATATCGGTTGCTGCAGAAAGTGCCGATGTATCCAACGCTCGGCGATCACGAGGACTCGAGCTCTGATGGTGCTGCGCGCTTGGCGACGCTGTTCCCTATGCCCAACTCATTCGCACCAAACGTCTACAGCGCCGACTACGGAGACGTGCACGTCGCGGTGCTCAACTCGATGGGCAACCTGAGCGATCAGACCAGCTGGTTGGAAAGCGATCTGGCCGCCGCCGACGCGCGTGGCATGCTGCACGAGTTCATCTTCATGCACTGGGGACCGTATTCGAGCGGCACGGTGGTGAGCCACGGCTCCAATCCCGATGCGCACGATCTGATCGTGCCGATCGCGCGGCGCCATCGCGTCGACGCATTCATGAGCGGTCACGATCATTTTTACGAGCGCGGTGCCTCGGGTGATCTTCGTTACTTCGTGAGCGGCGGGGCCGGCGCTCCTCTCTATTCGAACAATCCCATCCCGGAGGCCCGGCGCATCGCCAATAGTCATCATTACATTGTCGTCGACGTACAGGGCGCCACGGTGACCACGACCGCAAAAGATCCCAACGGTTCCGTCCTCGATCAAACTAGTTGGACCCGCCCCTAGAGCGCGCGCAATCGGTACCTACAATAGGTACATGCGCGTCTGCGCCCTCGCTCTCGCACTGCTCGCTGCTGCGTTCTCGAACGCGCCCGCGGCCGAAGTCTTGGCCGAAGTCTGGCCTGAAGTTCCGGCGGTAGCGACCGACTATCGGCAGCTGAAGCGCGAATATCCGCTCGCGCTCATCGATCGGCCGCTGCTATTGCCGCGTTTTATGTCCGAGCCTTCCGCCGAAATCGCGATGACCAACTTCAGTGGCGGCAGCAGCGCTGGAGCCGTCGCGCTCGGATTCGACATCGGATTGAGCCGTCGCTACGCGCTCGTGCTTCTCATCGATGTCCCATTTTATCCGAACGCGAATTTCGGCGAGGCGGTGCTCAACTCCGAGATTCGATTGAACCGCTTTCTCAACTTACGCATCGACGTGGGCGTACAACATCCATTCCGCACCAGCACCGTGTTCGACAACCAGTCGAGCTGGGGGGCGATCCTGGGACTGGGGCTGCCGTTCAAGCTCAAGCTGCATCGAATGTTTGCACTGGTGAGCGGCTCGAGCGATGCACGCGGCTTTGGTCCCAGCCTGTTTTTGGCCAGCGCGCGGCAGAAGGTCTACACCACCGGCTACCTAATGACCAACGACCTGATCGCGGTGGCGGTGCAAACGGATGGAACGGTGGCGGGCGCCTTCTCCATTCCCGTCGGAGTTTTGTTTGCGCCACACCCGCGCTTCTCCTTGACCTTGCGCAGCGGGTACCGGCTGAGTTTCCTCTCCGGTGGGCGTGCGCCGGTGCACTACGTTCCGATCGCGCTCGATGCGCAGGTCACGGTGGTCCGTTCGTTCGACGTGGGCGTCTCCGCGGTGCTGCCGGGAATCGTGGACGGCACGCTGAACGGCGCCGAAGGATATGCCGATCTGCGCATCTTCACCCTTTGGATGCAGGGGCGATTCTGATCGACTTTAGAGGTCGAGCTGCATGCCGCCAGTCCGTAGGCGCTGGCCAGTTGGCTCGATTCGCGAAAGATCAGCACCAGTGCGATGCAGGAGAGGGCCACCCCCAGTTCACCATCGGGACGTAGATCTGACCTTCGGTCTCGCTCGAGGTGTGAAGCACGGTCACGCGCGGCAAATAGCCGAGCTGCACCGCTTGCCGGGTCAGCGAAAATGCGCCGGAAATGAGCGCCTGCGAAGCAATGACGGTGGCCGCCGCCGACAGCGCCACCAAGAGATAGGTCATCGCGCTCGTCGGCACCATGGCGAAGAATGGATTTCCTCGCGCCGCGGGATCCGACAGCAAGCGCGCGCCCTGACCGAAATAGTTGAGCACCAAGGCGGGCATGACCAACATGTACCAGGCCAGACGAATGGGCCTGGGACCGAAGTGCCCCATGTCGGCGTAGAGCGCTTCTACTCCGGTGATGGCCAAGACCACCGAGCCCAGCACCACCAGCGTCTCTTTGCCGTGTGTCAGACAAAATTCGACAGCGTAGAGCAGCACCGGCACGCTGCTTCGTCTGACCGAATCCGGCTTCGACAAGATTCCCACGAACATCGAGCGCCATGTCGTCGAGTAGCGCGGCGCGAAAACTCCGGGCTCAGGCGCCACTCTTCGCTGCGCTCGGCGACGAGACCAGACTGTCCTTGGTGGCCAGGCTGGCCGATGGGAGGGCGCGATCGATCGCACGCTTGACGCTCAAGTCCAACATGACTCGTCAGGCCATCACCAAACATCTTCACGTGCTAGAGGAGGCGGGCGTGGTGCGCGGCGTTCGTTCGGGGCGACAGATCGTGTTTGCGCTCGAGCCGGCCTCGCTCGACGGTGCCAAGGCCTGCCTCGATCAGATTTCGGCGGAGTGTGACGACGCGCTGTCGCGACTCAAATCTTTCGTGGAGAAGTGATCGGTCAAAACCATTGCTAGAATGAGGTCCCGCTGGCGCAGTAGCCCGGCGCATCGGCGGCGAGAAAGCGCAGGTTGTTGCCCCGCTGATCTTTGTACCAAGTTCCGTTCACCACCACCGCCAACTCCCAGTAGTGCGCGGTCATGTCGGAGCCGTCGGTGCTTTCGGGAACTTCCCAAATCGGAAGGTTCGAGATCGGCGCAGTGAACCGACCGTTTTCGTAGTGAAGGGAAACCGTCGACACATGATCTTGCGACGCGAACTGCGCACAGGAGTCGCCGCACTCGCCCGCGTAGCTGGCGGACAAAACCACCGCTTGAGCCGAGTCGGTCGACTTGAAGCTCGGGTTGCGAACGTTCAACCAGACATTCTTGGCGAAAGTGTTGACTCCGGGCTCGGAGCCGGTGCCCTGTTTGGACGCGACCTGGTAATCGAACACCATCTGCGTGCCGTCGGTCGAGTTGAAATCGGCGTGACACCACGGGTTGCCGTCGGCTTTGGTGGTACTCTCGCGCTCGGCGGTGGGTTCTTCAGAGGGCGCGGTTCCGCAGGCGGCCGCAAAGATGAGGAGAAGAGGCAGTAAGTTTTTCATGCAGCCATAAATCAGCAACCGCTATGCCAGAAAACCCGCAGGTGAAATCGGCTACTTGGCGGAGAGGAACGTGGCTCCTCGGTTAGCCTGGACGGGCGGCTGAGGTCGGGTCCTTGAAAGCGGACTATCGGTCAGCGTGGATCATCTTCTTGCCGCGAACGCCGCCCGCGTTGATGAGCGTCCACGGGCCGTGACAGATGGCGGCGATCGGTTTGTAAGCGGCGACGAAGGTCTTGACTAACCGCACGGCGCGATCGTCGAGTCGTAACTTGTCGGGATTGGCGACGCCGCTCGGCAGCATGAGCGCGTCGTAGTCGCCGGGGTTCGCATCGGCGAGCTGTTTGTCGGCAGCGATCTGATCGCCCTTCTCGGTGGTTGAAACCCTGCACGCTCTTTTTGGGTGCGATCACGTCGACCTTGGCGCCGGCGTCGAGGAGCGCTTGACGCTGCTTCAGGAGCTCGACCTGCTAGACACCATCGGTGGACAAGATTGCCACGCGTTTTCCGGCCAGCGGTTTGTCTGCCAGAGCAGTGGATGCGACGGAGATGAGTGCGATCCCGATGATTGCGCGCATGACCGCTCCTTTTCGTCTGTTGCAATATTTCTAGGTGCCAGCTGAGCGAAAGCGAGACCCGCGACGCTTGTCCTTTCAAATGTTCCTCGTGTTACAATGGATGCATGAAAATTGGCTTGGTAGCCTTGGTGCTCGTCGGTCTTTCGGGATGTGACTCGAATAGTGGCGTCACCAACGGTGGCGCACCGGATCTGGGCACCATGACGACGAACGACTTGTCGACGACGACGAATGACTTGTCGATGATGATCGATACCAATCCCGATCTCAGGACGGTTCACGATCTCGCGACCCGCGATTCGAGCGGTGACGATCTCGCGGGGGCCCCACCCGATCTGTCCACGACCGACATGGCCGGCGACATGGCTTCGGCGAGCGGCATCACATTGTGCGTCTCGGACAGCGACACCGGCGCGGTCTATGTTTTCGACTCCGCGGCCGACGGCGACACCGCGCCCTTACGTACCATCGCCGGCGAAACGACTACGCTGTTTACACCGTCGGCGATGGCCAGCGACCTGGTCAATGGCGAGCTCTTCGTTCCCGACTACGACAACAACGCCATCGTGGTCTTCGCCATCGGCGCTTCGGGAGATGCGACGCCGCTGCGTACGATCACTGGACCCGATACCGGACTCGACTCACCCGACTCGGTGTGGGTCGACACCGTTAATGACGAGATAGTGGTCAGCAATGACTCTTCCGACAATGCGCTCTTGATCTTCGCTCGTACCGCCGACGGCGACGCTGCGCCAATTCGGACCATCGCTGGACCGTCGACCGGTCTCGATCGAGTGGAAGGGGCGGTGATCGACAACGTCCACGACGAGATTGTGGCCGCCAACTGGAATGCGGGAACCGTCACTGTCTATTCTCGCACTGCCGATGGAGACGTCGCGCCGCTGCGCACCATCAGCGGCAACGATACCGGACTCTTCTCTCCGAATGGGTTGGCGGTCGATACGGTGAATGACGAGATTCTAGTCGCCGATGGAAGCTCCGCGATCTTGGTGTTCGATCGCACCGCCGATGGAGATGCAATCCCGCTTCGGATGATCTCGGGTGACGCCACCTTGTTCAGTGACAGTCAGGGCAGCCTGATCGTCGACACTACGAACGATCTGATCCATCTCGCCGATTACGGAAGCGGGGCGATCTTCACGTTTTCACGAACCGCCGATGGCAACATCGCGCCCTTGCATACGATCTCAGGCGACTCGACGCTGCTCAGCGCGCCTTGGGGCATTGCCTTCTGCTCGCCGTAGAAGTTATTTGTCCTCCGATGCGGCCTTGGTCTTTCGTCCGCCCGATTTGGCGTGCTCCGACGTGTGCTTGGCATTTTTCTTGGCCGTGACCGACGCCGAGTCCGATCCGCCCTTGACGAAATCGCGCGTGGTGCGACCGGCCGTCTTGGCGCCATCGACCACTGCGTTACCGCCAGTTTTGGCCGCCTCTTCGGTGGTCTTGCCCGCTTTGTCGTCTGCGAACGCGGCTGAAGTCGCAAGTAATCCGAAGGCTAGGAACGTGGTCGAGATGATTTTCATGGTGGAGATGTAAGCCGCGAATGAGCGAGATCTAGCGATCGGCGCGCTTTCGAGCCCGGAAATGAAACCTCACGAAAACTGCGAGTCGATGTGATCCAGTCGGCTGCGCAGTCGCTCTGTAGCCAGCGCCATGAAGGCGGTCGCCGCCCGCGATTGAACTCCCGCCAAATGCACCAGCTGCACCGGAACCTGCTTGCCGTCGTAGTGATCCAGGACAGTTCGGAGTTTGCCGGCGTCGATCAGGTGAGACACTTGATACGAGAGGACGCGAACGATTCCCATCCCCGACGTTGCGGCATCGATGGCGGCCTGCGCGGTGTTGACGATCAGCCGCGGGTGCACCGAGACCGCTCGATCGCTGCGCCTCCGGCTGGTCTTTCTGTCGGAGCTCGACGTCGAGCAGCTAAAGGCACGAATCGCCGTGCTGGAGCGGGAAAACACACAGCTGAAGACGAGATAGGCGCGCGCGCAGCACGTGCACATTTGCACAAAGGTGTTGGCAGCCAAAATGCGTCGCGGTAAAAGGCTGCGGTATGCCGCTACGCATCCTGATCGTGGACGACAATCAAGACGCCGCCGATCTTCTCGGAGAGCTGCTCGGCGAGTTCTCGCATCAGGTGGTGGTGGTGCACGACTCGAAGTCTGCGCTCGATCTCGCCGCTCAAGCGGAGTTCGACGTGCTCATTTTGGACATCGGGCTGCCTCGCATCGATGGATGGGATCTGGCGCGGAAAATTCGTGAGCTCCCCAAAAATCGCTCGGCGCGAGTCATCGCGGTGAGCGGATACGGTCGCGAAGCCGATCGTCAGCGAAGCCGCGACGCTGGCTTCGACGCTCATTTTGTGAAGCCGGTTGGAATCGAGGAGCTGCTGTCTCTCCTGAAAGTCGAGACCAAGGGTGGCGATTTGTGATCGATTCTCACCGAATGGTAGGGACGCTCAGCCGCGAGCGTAGGTAGAGGCGGCCGGAGCGACGGGCAGTCGCAAACACAGCCCCGGTGGCTCGACCCATTGTGTGCTTTCAAGAGTATCCGATCCGATCATCTTGACTTCGAAAGGGCTTAGAGCGGGCCGTCAAAACCNNAGGTTTTGACGGCCCGCTCTTAGGGCGCGGGGTTTTGAAAGGTGAACTGATTGGTGTTGGGGTTCTTGCCGAACTCGGGAATCTGCTTCGGCCCGTAGAGAATGTGACCGACCACGCGATCGTTGGCTTCACTCTCGAGGCGGCGCTGAAAATCGGGCGGACTACCGCCGCCGTAGCGCATTCCCAACTTTTTCCAGAGCGGTGCGTCACCGAGCGACATCTCCGACCAGAGTGAGCAGCAGTTGAAGCTGCGATTGCCGAACGCGGTGCGAATGTGTCCGTTCTGCCAGCCCGGTCCAGCCGCGGCTTCGTCGCCTTGCTCCACTCGCGCCGCAGCGATCTGTTTTCGCATCGAATCCGCTTCACCTGGCTCGAGCTTGATGACCGAGCTATAGAGCCAGTGCTGCTGACTGAACGACTCGGGTCCTCGCCAGCGACGGAGACGCCAGTTCGCGCCTTGGTATTGCGTGTGCACCGGTTCGCCGTCGAATAGCGCCATGGTGTGCATCGCTCCCGGCTCGCCAAAGTGGACGATCTGCAGCACATCGGTGCCTTGGCCGATCAGCGGATCGAGCGCGCGAATCTGCGCGGGAGTGGCATTGAGATAGACCTTCTCGTTTCCGGGCGCCATGGTGCGTTTGTAGGCGGGAATGCCGTGGGTCTGCGCGTGCGTGGCAAGTGCGTCGCGAAGCTGCGCCGGCGTGCGCGCCGGTTCGGCCGCCCGAGCGACGGCGACAGTTTGCAGCGCGAAGGCAATCGCGACAAACGCGAGCTGAATTTTACGAATGCTCACGGTGCGCGCTCACGATGCTGCTCAATCCATTCGACCACGTGGCCGGCGATCTTTTGCGTTGCCTCGCGCGTCACCTCGTCATCGCCGAATCGATCGAGACCGTGACCGAGGCCCTCGAACTCGATCAGTCGCACCTGCGGATTGGCTTCCTGAAAGCGTCGGGCATAGTGAATAGAGACTGCTTGGTCATCGGTGCCATGTAGAACCAGTGTCGGCGTCTTGACGTTGCGCTCGAGGCTGGGCTCGTACTTGATCAGATCCTTCATCACCAGGTTGTAGCGAATGTCTGACTTGATCGCGCGCGCTTCTCCTTCGCTCGCGTAGCTCAGGCGGGCGTGCATCTCTTTTTCGTAGGTGTCGAGGCCCTGCTGAATCGTCTGCGCGTCGGGAAGCCCGCGCTCACCGGTGACCAGCTTCCAATGCGAATAAAGCATGTTCACCGAGGGGGCGAGACCCACCACCGCCTGCACCTTGTCGGGAAATTCTTTGGCCAGCTGGAGCGCCGCTTTGCCGCCGAAGCTGTGTCCGACCAGAATCATCTTCCCGGGTTGCGCGGCGATGGTGACACGTGCGCGCTCGAGTTGGTCGGACATGGTCTGCAATCCGGCGGTCTGAATGTCTCCGTCGGCGCCACGCTTCATCGGGCGCATCCAGGGCGCGATCACTTCGGCCGACTCGCCTCGTTCGGAGAGTCCTTCCAGCAGTCGCTGGCTGAGCGAATCGGTCGGGGACGAACCGAGTCCGTGCAGGTACACAATGGTGGTGCGGGGCGCGCCTTCGCCGACCTTCCATTTTTGCGTGGCCAGCGGATCGTGCGTGATCGCTTCGACCTTCGAGGCTTTGACCTGGGCGGCAACTGGCGCGGCGAGCGGCGCGGCGAAAACTGGGGCCGCTCCGGCAAAGAATGTTCCGCTCGACAAAAACGACAGCGCGAGGATATGCGATAGGCGTCTCATGGTCCTGTGACCCGAGAAGGGAGAGCAACCTGGGTACCAATTCGCATATAATGAAGTCAACTGGTTACGATGGAATGTGCGACGGATCTGGTGGCCAGGCTGGGGTCTGCCGTTCCCAAAGGGGCCTAGTCGCCGACAGCGTGCTCGAGCGAGCTCTCGCCGCCGCCAGATCACATGCGGCTATGTAACTAATCGCCGTGACGAGCGTTTCAATCCCGTGGTGTAAAAGTTTTCCAGTTGGTAGGACGGAGAGTTCGTTCGCTCACACCATCCTATGGTGGCCGCCGGGGAATACCCGAGATCGCAGCGAGGAGAGGACGATCAGCACCTCGGCTCCCACGACGGCCAGCGCCAACCCGGTCATGCTGTATCCGAGGACCGATATCGGCGGTAGGGAGAGGGCGCGGACCAAGAGCCCGCCCCCCAGGCCGCCCGCCATTCCGGCTAGCACGGTCGCTCCCGGCCGATGCGCGATGAGCGGCGTGTGAATCATCGCCAGCGAAAGGCCGAACAAGAGCCAGGTTACGATCTGGAATGGATACATGAACTCCTCCTGGCGAGTAAAAGGCTGCATTAGATATGCCGCCGCGGTATGCGAGGGCGAGCTCGCTTCGTCGTTATTGGGGGTGATCTTGAAATCGTCTTCCAGGCGCCGATGTTGCGAGGGCTGACAAGATCGAGGTTGCCGATGAAAATACAGGTCGCGCTGTTGTTTTTCGTCGCCTGTGGATGCAGCAAGAAATCGTCGGAAACGATTCGCGCAGAGCCTCCACTGGCCTCGAGCGCCGCAGCAAGTCCGCTTTCACTTCCGGCGCCCACCGTTCCGCCGCCGGCGCCGGTTCCCTCGGTCAACGACGACTATTTAGTGCTGAGCGTGACCGAGGGCGGGCCGAAATATCGTCTCGACGATCCGGAGAGCATCCGTCTGATCAAAGATGCGCTGAAAGTTCACGCTGTCGATCCGGGGCCGCTGGACGGAGTGGCGGGACCGCGCTTGCACGCCGCGCTCGAGTCGTATCAGCGGAGTCTGATTGGACAACAAATCGCGCGCGTTGGGGTTCTCGATCAGGTCACCGTCGACGCCCTAGGATTGGATTTTACGGCGTTGAAGGAGAGGAAGCGCAATATCCCAATGCTGAGCGACGATTCGCTTTCGAAAGATCCGACGCTACCGATTGAACGTAGCTACAAGAACAGCGCTCCTTGAGTGCGGTAGGAAGCCGTCTCAGCCGGGAAGCGCGAGCGGAAATCGAGTGGCGATGTCGCTGAGAACCAAGGTCATGAGCAGCAGCAAGAAAACAATCGCGATACCAAAGACGAGTCGATTGGCGCCTCGGTGCTCGCTCAGGTGCATGAACAGAAGCACGACGATGAGTCCCTTGGCGATGGCAACGCAAAGCGACGCCGGAAGCGACCAGCGTCCGAGCTCGATGAACGAGAGTCCACAGGTGAGGGCGGTGAGCGCGAGCAGCGCCAACCAGGCGACGATATAACGCCCGGCGCCGTGCTCCTTTGTCTCTGTCTTTACGAGCTCCATCAGCTTTTCCTCAAATCAAATAATAGAGCGGGTATAGAAAGATCCAGATCAGGTCGACCAAGTGCCAGTAAAGCCCGCCCAGCTCGAGCGGCGTGTCGTATACGGCGTCGACGGAGCCGCGCCAGGTTTTCACCGCCAGCCAGCTCAGTAGTCCGGTTCCGATGAGCACGTGCAGCGAGTGCAGTCCGGTGGTGAAGAAGTAGAGTGTGAAGAACATCGGTGCGCCGCGCGTCGGAAGATTCGCCGCGTGAAACAATCGACCGGGCAGCGCGCCGCTTTCGATCTCATGTAGATATTCGTGCGCGTGAATGAAGAGGAAGGCAAAGCCGAGTGCGATGGTAACCACCAGTGCGGCCGTCGCCGCTTTTCGTTTGCCGATGCGACAGGCGTGCAGCGCCATCGCCATCGAGAAGCTGGAGCTGATCAGCACCACCGTATCGACGGTGCCGAGCACTTTGTCGAGGTGGTGGCTGGCGGCCACGAACGCCTCGGGATAAATTCGCCGATAGACCGCGTAGCTGACCAGCAGCCCGCCGAAAAGCAGNNATCCACATCCCGAGGCGCGCGGCACGCGCCTGCTGCGGGAGATCGTCGAAATGATGGGCAAGACGACTGTCAGCGGTCACGCGGATGCCCCAGTTGATAGTCGTGCGGTTCGTGATGGAATTCGGGTTTCACGGTGAAGTTTTCTTTGGGCGGCGGCGACGTGGTGTACCACTCGAAACCGCGCGACTCCCACGGATTGTCGCGAACGATCTTTCCGCGACGCAGCGACCAGCCGAGATAGATCGCGATCACCAAAAATCCGAATCCGAGCAGTGTGGCACCCATGGTGGAGGCCACGTTGAGCGCCTGAAATTCGGCTGGATAACTGTAATAGCGACGGGGCATGCCGGCATTGCCGAGGAGAAATTGGGGGATGAAGGTGGCGTTGAATCCGAGAATGATGAGTACCGCCGAGACCAGGCCCCAACCCTCGGGATAGGCGCGTCCGAACATCTTGGGGAACCAANNCGCCACCACGAAGTAGGTGTCGTGCCAGTGCGCGTCGAGGGAGACCGTTGCTAGCGCCACACCGGTCATTCCACCGAAGACTAGAAAAAAGAGAAACCCGCACACGTAGGCGTAGGGCGTGGTGAAGGCGATTGCGCCTTTGTACATGGTGCCGACCCAGGTGAACACTTTGATGGCGGTGAAGATGCCGACCAGCATCGAGAGCACACCGAACACGCCACCATTGAAAGTGGACTGGCCGGAGACGAACATATGATGTCCCCACGTGAAGAAGCCGACGAAGGCGATGCCGAGCGAAGAGTAGACGATCGGTTTATAGCCGAACGAGTTTTTGCGTGACAGGCCGCTCACCACCTCGCTGATCACACCCATCGCCGGCAAAATCATGATGTAGACCGCCGGATGCGAATAGAACCAAAACAGATGTTGCAGAAGGAGCGGATCGCCGCCCGTCTGAGGATTGAAAAATCCAACTTGAAACGCGTGCTCGACCGCGACCAGAAGAAGGGTCATGCCCAGGACCGGCGTGGCCAGCACTTGAATGATGCTGGTGCAGTAGATGGTCCACACGAACAGCGGCAGGCGCATCCAGCTCAGGCCCGGCGCGCGCAAGGTGTGAACGGTAACGATGAAGTTGATGCCGGTGACGATGCTCGACATGCCGATCACGAACAGCCCGAGCAGAACCGGCACGACCGCGGTGGCGGTGGTGGTGCTGTAAGGAGCATAGAACGTCCAGCCGGTATCGGTGCCGCCGTGAATCATTCCCCAAAGGGCGATCGCCGCACCGGAGAGATAGAGATAGAAGCTGAGCAAGTTGAGCCGCGGAAAGGCGACGTCGCGCGCGCCGATCATGAGCGGCACCATGAAGTTTCCGAACACCGCCGGAATGGCCGGAATCAGAAAGAGAAAGATCATCACGATGCCGTGCAGCGTGAAGAGTCGATTGTAGGCGGTCGCCGAGATGATGGTTCGCTGGGGCGTGAGCAGCTCGATGCGCAGGACCATGGCGAACACGCCGCCCGCCAAAAGAGCGAGCAGCACCGCGGCCAGAAACATCACGCCGACTCGCTTGTGATCGCGCGTGTTGAGCCACGAGGCCACCGTGGTGTCGACGGTCAGATAGCTCGGCGATTCGCGAACGATTGGCGCCGGCTCATTCATGGCGCACCGCCGATGTCGCTTCCCGATCGAAGGGTCTTGATGAACTCGACAATGGCAGCGGTCTCGGGCGCGTCGAGTCGACCGAAGTAGGATGGCATCACTGGCTTGAAGCCAGCCACGATCTTGGCGCGCGGATCCATCATCGACTCGGTCATGTAGCCTTCATCGGCGGTCACCTGTCCGCCGCCCTCGAGCGGCTCATGCCGCCGATAGAGATCGCGAAAGCTCGGTCCGCTGCCGACGGTGCCATCGGTGCTGTGGCACTTGAAGCAACCTTGCGCTACCGCCAGATCGCGGCCGATCTCGACCATGTTGGCGTCTCGTCGCGGTTCGGCCGGCGCGGTGTCGCGCGCAGCGCTGTTTCCACTCTTTTGCGATTCCATCCAGCGATCGAACTCGGCCGGCGGCATCACGATCACCTGTGCGCGCATGGTGGAATGATTGGTGCCGCAATATTGCGAGCAATAGATGGGATAGGTCCCAGGGCCGTTGGCAGCAAACCAGGTCTGCGTGTAGCGACCGGGAAGCGCGTCCTGTTTGATGCGAAAGGCGGGAATGTAAAAGCCGTGAATTACGTCGCGCGAGGTGATGAGCAGACGCACCGGTCGGTCGGCGGGCACGCGCAATACCTCGAGTCCGCTCGGTCCCGACGGATAGGCGAACTTCCACATCCACTTTTTGCCGGTGACGTAGACGTCCATGGCATTTTCCGGCGGCGTGGTCATGGCCACGAACTGTCCGAAGCCGATGCGAAACCAAAGTAGAAAGAGCGACAGCGGAACGATCACGAACAGCGCTTCGAGCCAGCGCGGCGCTTCGATGTGCGGCGTCGGCTGATCGGGCATTCGACGCGTATAGCGCGCCATGAAGTAGACCGCGACCAGCCCAATCACCGTCGAGGCGAACAGCGTCGTCAGAATGACGAAGAAGTGCAGATGATCGATGTCGGCCGCCGCCGCCGAGCCTTCGGGCGGCAAAAACAGCATGCGGCGCAGGAGATCGCTCACGTGCGTGCTCCGCGTAGATCGCGTCGCCACAGAAGCCCGAGCAGGGTGCCCACTGCCAGCAGAAGAACGATCCCGCCGGCGCGATAGTAGCGCGTGATGAAGAGTTGATAGCGCTTGGTGCTGGGATTGTAGCGATAGCAGCGCAAGATCAGCCGCTCGAACGACGTGCCCACGCGACCGCTGGCCGCCTCAAAGAGCGCCGATTTGAGCTGGCGCGGCGGGAACTCGACACCGTAAAGATAACGGGAGATTCGGCCGTCGGGCGTGAGCACGAACAGCGCCGCGGCGTGGGCGAACTCGCGTCTTCCATCGAGCTTGTGAAATTGAAAGCCTACCGACTCGGCCAGCGCGTCGATCGCCTCCGATTTACCGGTCAGAAAGGTCCATCGCGTGTCGGGGGCGGTCTGTCCGAGGGCCTGAAGGAATCCGTTTCGTGCGCTGTTCGCCTGCGCGGACGTTTCGTCGGGATCAATGCTGACGGTGACGGCGTCGTACTCGCGTCCGAGTCGCCAATCGAGATCGTGCATCGCTTTGGCCAGCCCGCCGAGAAGCAAACTGCACAGCACCGGACAGCGGTAGTAGACCAGTGAAAGAACGATGGGCCGGCCGGAGAGATAGTCTTTGAGATGAACGGCCCGACCGTTCGAATCGGTAAATGCCAGATCGCGCGAGATCGGATCGTTGAGCTTCTCGACGATGTCGACGTTACCCTCGATGCCGGTGGGTTCGGGACGTTCAAACCGATCGCTGGCATGCGCAGATGCGCTGGCGAGCACCAAGGAAAGCGACAAGAGCGCCCGGGTCATGGCGCGCCTCCGTTCCGTATCGCGCTCGGTTTTTGCTTCGCCACCAGCAGCTCCATTGCACGCTCGATCGGGATGACCGCAAAGTGATGCTGCAGATCGCTGAAGTCGGTCATCTCCAATCGCTGCGCCGCCGCAATGTGCTTTTGGCTGGCGATGCTGCGATTTTCGCTGGTCCCGTTCGTTCCGCGGGCCCAGTCGTGATCGTCGAAGGTGGGCTGAAATACGATGCCGATCTCCTGACGCCCGGCGAATTCGGGCTTGGCGGCGGTGTCGCCCTTGAGGGTGTGGTTGATTCCTCGCTGCACGCTGGCGGACCACAGAATCGCCAGGCCAAAGATGACCAGCGCAAAAGCGCCGATGGCCACGATGCGGCCAGTAGGAAGGCGATCGTTTGGAGGAGGGGCGCTCATCGCAGCTTCGAATAGCCGAGGGATTCGGCCAGAAATGGATCGCGCACGGGCAGCACGTGGCGCCCGCGCAAGATCAGAATAAAGGTAGCCACCACCACGCCGCCCACGCCGAAGAATGCGGTGAGGTTGCTCCAGTCAGGGAGAATCGAGGCTGGTCGAAGTTGCGGCATCACCAGCCAATACAGATCGACGTAGTGCAGCACCAAAATGAAGATCGCCACAGTGACCAGCCGGCGAGGATCGAGCTTCCATTTGCGCGAGAGGAGAAGAAAGAATGGAATCAAAAAATGTCCGACAATCAGCGCGCCGCCGATCCAGCGCCATGCGTGATTTTGACGCAGCAGCATCCACGGCATGGTGTCGGGAAGATTTCCAATCCAGGTCAACAGGTACTGCGAGAACGCGACGTAGGCCCAAAAGCAGGTGAAGGCCAGTAAGAACTTGCCGAGACTGAGCCAGTGCGCCGGCTTGAGCGCGTTCGGCAGATAGGGCGTTTGGTCGAGCGCGAAGGCCACCACGATCACCAGTGCGATGGCGCCCACGAAGCTGCCGGCGAAAATATAAACGCCCCAAATGGTCGAATACCACTCATTCGAGAGCGACATTAGCCAATCGATCGACGCGAAGGTGAGGGTGAGCCCGGCGATCGGTAGCGACGCGGCGCCTAGCTTCCAGGAACGAACGGTGAGCGCGCGATCGCCGCTTTCGTCTTGTCGAGTGGACCAGCGCAAAAAGAGGCGACTGAGCCCGATCCAAATTGCGAANNCGAAGTAAATCGCGGCACGAAGGAGAAAAAAGGGGGTGTTGAGATAAGGTGCGCGGTGGTGAAGCAGCGCCTGAGTCTCTTCGCTGAGGCCGTCGGTGGGCCCGGCCCATGGATAGAGATGACGGAGTCCAAACGCAATCGGTAAAAACAGAAGTGGCGCCGCGCTCAGTGACGCCGCGTTCACTTCGATGAGTCGGCGTAGCACCACCGTCCAGGTTGCTTTGGACGCAAGCAGGATCAGGAGCAGCACCAGCGTGGCCAGCCCGAGCCCCACCCAATAAGAGAAGGCGAGCAGGTGTGATGCCAAAGCGACGCGCACATCGCTCGTGCCCCGGAGCGCGGTCAATCCCAGGCCGGCCACAGCGATCGCGACCGCGATCTTGAGCGTGCGAGAGCCGCCGGAGAAGACGGGCGCGATCATGGGTTGGCCTCGAGCTGCTTCCGAAGATCGTCGGGAAGCTCGGCGATCGGCGCGTGACGGCTGAGCTGCAGTGCGCGCAGGTAGGCCACCACCTGCCATCGTTCGTGCACACTCAAACGATCGGAATAGCGCGGCATGAGCCCATATCCATCGCGAATGACCGCGTAAAGATAGTCCGATGTCAGCGCGCGAATCCGATCTTCATGCAGTGACGGGGGAGGCCTGAGCGACATCTTGGTCGCCACCACACTGTCGCCGTCCCCGACCAGGCCGTGACAAGCGGCGCAGACGATGTCGAACTTTTCGCGTCCGAGGGCGAGGTCGGCCGCGTTGAAGGTGGGCGCTGATTCATCGAGGGTGCGCTCCATGGGGACCGTTCCCGCGGGCGGGCTGCGCATGGCGCTCGCGTCGGCGAACAGTCGACTGGCAGCAAATGGCCTCAGCTTGGGCTGCGCCTCCATGGGATCGATCTGTTGCGAGTAGCAGCTCGCCAGCGCGACCAGCCCGATCAGGGCGACGGCGAATCGCAGACTCATGGCGCGCCTTCCACCGTCGAGATGTTGGCCGCACCGAGCTTTTGCAACGCGAAGCCGATCTCGGCGCGGGTGGCCGCGTCTTCCCCAGCGCCGATCGAGACCCAATATTGATCGACGCTGGCGTGGCGAAATCCGGGTGCATTGAAGACCGGATGGTGAAGGCGCGGCAACTTGAGCAGTAGAAACAGTCCGAAGAACGCGCCAAAAGCACCGAGCAGAATCGTAAGCTCGAAGGTGATCGGCACGAACGACGGCGCGGAATGGGCCGGTCGCCCGCCGATGTTGATGGGAAAGTCGTAGGCGTTGCAGTACCACTGAAGCAGATAGCCACACACTGCGCCGGTGAGCCCGCCGCCCAGCACGAATGCAGGAATGCGCGAACCGCCCAGTCCCAACGCCTCTTCAGCACCTTCGACCGGAAACGGCGTGTACGCGTCGAGATCGCCATAGCCGAGCGCACGAAGTTTTCCGAGCGCGTCGAGCAGCGCTTCGGGCGAATGAAATCCGCCCATGACCCAGGCGCGACTCACGGTGCGGCTCCGTCGTGCGTTCTCTCGTGGTGGTTGATCTCGTGCTGAAGCTCTTTGACCTCAGTGGCGGAGACCGGCGGCAAGAAGCGCAGGAACAGCAGAAAGAGAAATCCAAACAGCCCGATGGATCCTCCAAGCAGGCTGAAATCGACCCAGGTCGGGTAGTACATGCGCCAGCTCGACGGCAAAAAGTCGCGGTGCAGCGACACCACGATGATCACGAAGCGCTCGAGCCACATGCCCACGTTCACCAGCACTGCGGCGATCCACATCCAAGTCACGTTGGTGCGCAGTCGCTTGGACCAGAAGGTCTGCGGAATGAGACAATTGCAAAAGATGAGCAGCCAGAAAAAGGGCGCGTAGGGTCCGAGCGCGCGCGTGGCGAGCGCGCCTAGCTCGAAGGTGTCTCCCGAATACCACTCCATGAACGCTTCGGCGAGATAGCCGTACGTGACCATCCAGCCGGTGGCCAGGATCACCTTGTTCATGCTTTCGAGATGGCGAATGGTGATCACCTTCTCGAGGCGGAGGAGGCGACGGGCCGGCACGATCAGCGTCATCACCATGGCGAATCCAGAGAACACTGCGCCGGCGACGAAGTAGGGCGGGAANNCCGAGAGCACGAGCGGCGTCGCCAGACCGCCGAGCATCAGGTAGGCCCAGCGATATTCTTTCCAGTGACTTGCTTGACCGCGCCAGCCGAGCGCGAAGATGCCGTAGATGATTCGCTTGCGGCGGCTCTTCGATGCGTCGCGTAGCGCGGCCAGATCGGGAATGAGCCCGAGATACCAAAATAGAAAGGAGACGGTTAAATAAGTGGAGACTGCAAACACGTCCCAAGTGAGCGGACTCTTGAACTGCGGCCAC
>PLXG01000229.1 GCA_003153195.1 Myxococcales bacterium | reverse complement strand
TGTCGCAGGTTTCGCCGAGGACGACACCGGTGCCATGGTCAATGAAAAAGCCGGGCCCGATGCGGGCGCCCGGATGAATGTCGATGCCGGTCTCCGAATGCGCGAGCTCGGTCATCATGCGCGGAACGATGGGCGCGCCCAGGCTGAGCAGCCGATTGGCGATACGGAATACGCAGATCGCTTGAATGCCTGGATAGGAGAACACCACTTCGTCAGCACCGGTGGCGGCCGGATCGCCTTCGAACGCGGCGCGCACGTCGGTGAGCAGAAGTCGCCGCAACTCTGGGAGCGACGTTAAAAGCTCATCGGTGAAGCGCTCGGCGCGGCGCTCGCAATCGGGACAGCCTCCGTCGCCGCGCTGGCAGCGATGGTGCAAACCGCGGTAGACCTGCTGCATCAGTCGCACGCGAACTTGCGCCAGGCGCGCCTCGACACCGGCGCTCTGCGAAGAGCCATGGCTGGTGGAGCGATTGCCGCCGGAAAGCCCGGGGAAAATCAGCTCGCGAAGGTCGGTCAAAATGGCGTTCACTTCCGTCGAGGAAGGCAGCTCGTGACCGGCGGCGATGTGCAGGCGCGCGTCTTCGGCGTAACTTTTCACCAATCGCGCGGCCACTTCTCCGATGTGCAGCTGAGCGCGGGGCTTCGAGCGAGCAGGCATGGCGCGATAGTACTACAGCTTCGCCAGTCGTTCGAGAAGGTCGGGCAACCGGCTCTCGGGAATCGAGACACGCGTGGGCATTCCCCCGCCCAGGCCGAGCAGCTTGACGAAGTCGATGCCGGAGTCGAATGCCGCCGCCGCGGTGATCATGCCGGCGTCGCGAACGATCGAAACCGCCGCACGCTTTTGTCCGGCCAGCAGCAGCTCGGTTTTGTCGAACGGTCCGCGCGCGTTGGCACCGGCGTCGACGAACACGGCGTTGCCGCGCGCTTCGTAGAGCCCAGTCAGGCGCGCGGTCTCGGCGAGCGTGCGATCGAACTCGGTGGCCGCTTCGCCAATCTCTTTGGCGAGCGCTTTGTCGCGCAATCGATCGACCAGATAGCGAATCACGCGATGCTTGAGCACCTCGTCGCGAAAATGGGCACGCAGCGCCTTGTCGATCAAAAGTCCATGCGGCCCAGGCGTGCCGATACGAGTATCGACCGCGCGCGCGTCATCGTCAGCGCCAGGATAGGGCTCCTGTCCGCCCAGCACCCACTTGGCGCCCGAATAGAGTCCGTCGAGATCGACGTGACAAACGACGGTGTCCACCGGACCGGCTTCGCGAACGACTTCAGGAGTGACCATCTCTGGGCACGCACCATGCTCGGCTTTGGTGGCCAGCGTGAAGCGCGGATCGCCTTTGTACTTGGCGTGCATCTCGTGGTCATGATGATCGACCCACGCCGCCAGGCGGCTGCCGAGCCCGTTGATAAACGGCAAGGTGGTCTCTTCGAAGGGCGTCCCCATTCCCGCCGCCGCGAACGCGATGTCGAGCACCGCTACCCTTCCCGTCAACTTATTGGCATGAGGCAGGTGGCGCGGCGTCGAGAATACGAACGTCGGTAGGGTTCCAGGAGAAAGGGTCACCCGCAGAGTGTATCAATTTTTGCCCCGCGCCGTCCGACAGAACATAATGGTGTACTCGATGGGTAGTGTCTTTGGGGTCACCGTGCGACTCACCGCCGTGCTCTCGCTTTCGTTAGCGGGCAGCGGAATCGCGCTCGGCGCGCCCGAGTTGGTCGATCCCAACGGATTTCACTTGGAAGGTAAACCGGCCGTCGACGACGTGTTCGGCGATTCGTCCGACTACCGGCGCATCATCGACCGCTTCTTGGAGCTGACCACCGGCATGCAGGCCACGCGCGACGAGTTCGCTAAATCGACTCAGGCGGCGCTGGCCGAGCTCGGGCGAAATCCCAATGGGGAGCTCGACGGAAAGCAGCACGTAAAAAAAGGCCACTGTCCCATCGACGAAGTTGCTGTGCCCTACATGCGCGCGCGAAAATCGGGCGCCGAATATCTGCGGCTCGGGCACGAGCTGGCCCGCCACTACGATCAGGTGAAAGAGTTCGATCGATTGGGCGAGAGCGTGGGCCTCACGCCGGACTACCGATGGAAAGTGAAGCGGGTGCTGCAGCAATACAACACGCTCCTCACCGACTATCGCGAGATGAAGGTCGCGTTTCACGATCAATTGGTCGATGAGCTCCACTACGCCGGCTGCGATCTGCCATCGCTGATGGTGCGTGCCGAGGCGCTGCCGAAAACGACGCCCACCACCGTCGCCAGCGGCTCCGACGAATGGCCGCAGCCTGGAAGTCCGGGCGCGCCCGGAGTTCCAGCCAAGCCCGGCGAAAAACCGCCTGACGGCGGCGTGGCCCACGAGTCGCTTCCACCCACGCTCCCGGTGGAGCACGTCCCACCGCGCGAAGCGATCGCCCTTCCCTCGCGAAAGACGCCCATGCCCGCCGACGAAAAAGCGCAATCGCAACCGCGCTCGGGAATTCTCTTCTACGTCGACAACGCCAAGTGTCAGCGGCCCAGCACCGTCTATCTCGACGGCAAAAAGTTAGGCGAAGTGCCCGCCGGCGCGCGCGTCGGCTATCAAACTGCGCCCGGACCGCACGATCTCTGCCTCATCGCCGACCCGCAAAAAGAGTGCGGCTCACCCGGCACGCTCCGCCGCAGCTACCTACACGAAGGCTGGACCATCTCCCTAAGATGTGAATGATCGAAAAGTCCTGTTCGCGTGGCGAGTTGTCCGCCGCTTGGGGACGCTCGGCATGGTCGCCGCGGACGGCGACGCTGCTCGCTCGGTTCTCGGGCTGGCATCGCCGAAGACGGCGAGCGCCCTCGAAGCGCCCCGGCGCGTCGAACAACTCGCCACGCGACGGACTTTTCTCCCCGCGGCTTTCATCCAAAATTTCCACCGACTGTGATGGAGATCCTCGAGGCGAAGCGGGCTCATGGAGAGTTTCCACAGCCTTAAATCCTGCTGCGAACTCTTCACGAGTTTTCACTTCCTAATCTTGTTCGAGATCTCCATTCGCTTCGCGAATGTCGGCCTTGACGGAGATCGTCATAGATTGAGGGGATATCTATCCCCGCGTGAAATTAGTGTCGACGAACGGGTGACCCGGGTTTGTATTTGCCGAGCTCGGCGGCGCTTCGCGACCGAGGCGCGCGGAGCGGTGAGCGCCAGCGAACGAACGCCGACCAAGCGCAGCACGATAGTGCTGCGAGCGACCAGCGCGACGGCGTAGCCGGCGCCTAGGGTCGCGTCCGACGAGAGAGCAAATACAAACTCGGGGCAGGACCCGTTCGCCGCTTACACTAATTGATCGGTGGTGGCGGCGCGGTGATCGGCTTGAGATTGAGTCCGCCCGGATATTGATAGCTGGTGTACGAGCCGTAGCCGACGACTTGAATTCCGACTGGCATGTCGGCGACGAGCTGATGCGCGCCCGAGGCGCTGCTAAACGCGAGCTTGATTCGCACCACACCGAAGCCGCCGCCGACGGGGCTAATGGTGTCTGTGACCTGATCTCCGTCCAGCGTCAGATTGGTGCCGGCTTGACCATCACCCCCGATGACCGGAACCACCACGTCGGCATAGTTTTCTTCATAGTCGTTCGGCGCGAGGAACAGATAGGTGGTGCGATACTGTTCGGTCGAGCTCATGAAGCTGAGCGACGGATCGCCCTCCTGCATGCTCGCGATCGCGGTCGGATCGACGATCGCTCCGCTCTTCTGAATGATACCGACTGAAAATTCGTTGTCGCCTTCGACGTAGAAACTCTTGGTGGTGTCGAATTCGGCGACGGAGCCGGCGGAGATGGTCGATGGCGCACCGCTCACGGTCGGATCCAACGTGAGCTTAGCATCCTTGGCGCCGCCGTAGATTCGGACCGTGTATTGCGGCGTCGCACCGTGCGGACCCGACGGCGCCGTGACCACATATTTTTTACCCCAAGTCTCGAACGGAAGCTGCGTCTCTTCCACGTGGTCGCAGGTGTAGTTCGGATAGTACATATTGTCGAAGAGCATGTAGGTGTTGACCTGCGGGTTGATCATGCACGGGTGGCCGGAGATCACCTGCACCGGCTTGGTGGCCTGAATCTGAGAACCGGTCAGGTCGTGCACGGTTCCGATGTCAGACATCAGCTGAAGGACGTCGCCGGCGTCGAGATCGAAAGTCATGGTGTCGCCCGGCATCCCGGCGGTCACGGCGCCGTCAGCGCTGGGAAGAATCTTGGCTTTGGGTCCGAGCTTCATGGTGATGGTCGTGCTGTCGGCAACCGCGGTGATGGCCACGAAGGGACCGTCGATCGGCGTCGCCATGTTGGTGGTCGGATCCATCGAGTCGTCACCATGAACTCCAGTGACCAAATAGTTGGGGGTCATTGCCGTCGACGGCAGTAGGATCGATGCGTCATTGGAAAACGAGAAGCAATCGGCGGGCAAGTTCGAGTTGCCCGGACACCCTGACCAGGCCACTCCGTGAAGGTCCATCCCGGTGCCGCCCTGATATTCGAGCGCGTTGAACTGATACACCAGGACGGGAACGTCGCTCACGAGATGGTAGGCGCCCTTGAGCGAGAAGATCGAAACGTTGTACGGCGCGGTCAAGGTGCCGGCGGCGCTCACCTCCGGGCCTTTGAGCGCGGGAACCCACGGAAGCCCGATCTTCACCAATT
>PLXG01000128.1 GCA_003153195.1 Myxococcales bacterium | reverse complement strand
CGTATGAAAGTACCGTCGACGGAGAAAATTTGATTTCGAGTGGACAGACGCTGAAATCGGTGTTCATGCAGGCACTTGGCTGTCCACTCGAAATGGAATCGAAAACGCGCTGCTCACTCGAGTTTCCCACGGGCAACTTCGACCGATGCGTTTGTCATTATCGAGCATCTTTATTTTGTCGCGGTCCGGTCAAATACGACTTCGCCATCGACGATTGTAACCACGGCTTTTGCTTCTCGTAGGCTTTGCGGATCTGCCTCCAGAACCTGCCGATCGAGCACGGTGATATCCGCGCGCATGCCCGGTGAAATTCTCCCCCGCTGATTTTCTTCGAATACCGCGTACGCGGGTCCCGTGGTGTAAGCAGCAAGCGGCCACGGCCTCTGCGATCGTCAGCTGCTCAGACGCATCTTTGCCGCCGTCGAGTCGCGTGGTCGCGAGGTACATGCCGCGCAATGGATCAACGTAGTCGATAGGAGCGTCGCGTCCGAGAACAATGCGTGCGCCAGCGGAAAGGAGTTCGCGCCAGTCAGCGACCAAGCGCGTGCGTTCGACTCCCAGTTTTCGCTCGAAGCCGATGGATGGCATCAGCCGGTCGGGAATCGGTTGAATCCCTGCGATCACGTTGAGTCGATGGAAGCGCGGACGATCCGTCACTGGCACCATGGTCGCGTGCTCCATTCGCAGGCGTGCGTCGTGACCTGGTTCTGACGCGAGCGCTGCTTCATAGGCGTCGAGTGTGTCGTGGATCGCGGCATCTCCGATCGCGTGGGTCGCGACTTGCCAACCCGCCCGCAGAGCCGCGCGCGTCAATGCGGTAAGTCGTGCGCGATCTACGATCGCAGTGCCGTGTCGACTGGGATCATTCTGATAAGGCGCGCTGAGCAGTGCGCCTTCGGATCCAAGCGCGCCGTCCGCGAGCGCTTTGATACCCAGCGTGTGAAAGCGACCGACCGCTGGTGGCGGCGGGCCCGAAAGCAGCTTCTGCGCTTCCGACACAACAAAGTATGCATACACGTTGAGGGATAGTCGCCTAGTCCGCGCGAGCTGCTTCAGCGCCTCCGCTACTCGCTCGGTCATTCCCATGTCGTGAACCGCGGTCTGGCCGTGTTCCACGCAATGCCCACGCGGCATGCCCATCGACGCGGCGCAGCCAGACGGGCCGATCGGGTGCGACCTGATCGAGGATTGTGTGAGTAGGAAAAGCAGGCGGGCTCCATAATTCGTGATTCCAGCCGTCGCCGCGCAACCACGGCGAGCTATCGCGCTCGAGGCGCGCCTTGATGAGATCGCGCACCGTCTCCGGGCTGCGTGCGCCGTGCAAGTCCACGCTGGAGAAGGTTTGGCCGAGACGGAACAGGTGAATATGCCCATCCACCAGGCCGGGAAAAACCGTGTGCCCCGAGAGTTCGACGACTTTGGTCCGAGGTCCGATCCATGATCGGATTTTCGCATCGACCCCAACGGCAACGATCCGGCCATCCGCTATCGCGAGCGCACTTGCGCGAGGCGCATCTTGGACATTCGTCCAAATATCGCCGCTGGTGAGCACCAGATCGGCAGCGTGCAGAGTCACCGCCGATTGCGTCGGCCGGTCGAATGGCCGCGCGCACGAGACCAAGAGAAGGAGAATTCCTACAAGGCGCCTCACCGTATCAACCCTCGAGTCGGACGTTGCTAGCTCAGGCGGCGTCGATCACTTCCACATGCCCTGGCTTTCTGCGGTGTGCGTGATCTGCGACTCGAATCTTCACATCAAATCCCAGACGGGTGAGGAAGTTTAGCAGCCGCTCAATCGAGTAATCGGCAAAATGGCCTCGCAGAAGTTTAGATACTTTGGGTTGGTCGATTCCCAGCGCTGCCGCCACCTCACTTTGATTTTTGAACCGCCGACGCTTGATCGCTCGTGCGATTGCGGCAACGAGTCGAGCCTTGGCGAGTTCGTCATCTGCTTTCTTGAATCCGAGGTCGGCAAAAACATTGCCGCGGCTCAATCCCACTTCTGCGCGTCGAGTTTTCATTTGCTTGATCCCTTCCGTCTCTGCTCGTGGTCTGCCTCTGCGATCTTCAGTCGGCTCCGAATGATATCGATGTCTTCTTGCGGCGTCTGGGCGCCACGTTTCGATTTCTTTTGGAACGCGTGGAGCAGGTACACCGCATCTTTGAACTTCACGGTGTAGACGGCACGATACGTATCGCCGTCGTAATCTTCCACGACCTCAAGTACCCCACCGCCACCAAATCCCTTGAGCGGTTTGGCATCCGGATGTTTGTCGCCTTGTTGCGCAAGCCAAATCGCGTAGCCCAATACGCGTTTGACCTCCTCCGGAAGTTTGCTGAGCGCTTTCAGTGCGCCTCCGATCCAGCGAAGTTCTTTTTGAGCAGTCTCCATCGAGGTCTTCTATGCCAACATAGGCATATTATGCTCATAATAGCATACTTGTCAAACAGACCGGAGATCCGAAAAAGCAGCGCCTTAGCACCTGTAAGGGTCTGTAGGCTCAACCGTGCTCTAACCGTTGATAATTCTTCGCGATGGACTTCGAAGTATTGCGTCTGGCGCTTCCGTAAACCATCTTCGACACGGTTCCGACATCATCGAGCGGATGGCGACCGACGAAGGACTCGCAGTTGTCGGTGCCGAGCTCGACCTGACGACCGGTGAAGTGCTCTTCTTCGACAACCTATCGTAATAGTATCTCGCCATTCCCAATAAATTAGTGTTGCGGAGCTGTCTATCTTTTTTCAGACAGGTCTATGAATTCTCCATTCCGGTCTGTCCTCAGACCAGTTGGATGACTGAATTCGGAGACGTCGGTTGGGCCGCCTGCTTCGTCGGTCAACTGGCAGGCGCCGACGTCTCACTCCGACGTCAGCACCTGTGCGTTGACATACGCAACAACCGAAGCCGTCTCGTTGATCACGCGCTGCATGATCAGCGGCTGAGTGCCCTTGTAGCTGAACATGTGGAAGTCGCGGCTGTCGGCCCCTGGGATCGGGGGAGCGGTAGCTGCGAGGTCCGCGGACGGAATGGAGGCAGGCGCGACGAACGCGTTCGGATCCCCGGTCGCCGAAAGACCCAGAGCAGCGCCGTTGAGCATCCGCGCAACTGCGGACACGTGGCAGCTTGCGCAATCGATGGTGTTGGGCGAGTTGAAGTTCGGATTTTCGATCCGAAGCACGGCATCAAACGCGCTCTGCCGCGCGTGCGTGGTTGCCTTTTCAGCATCCGCGAACAGAGCGAGCAGATCCATGTTGTCGCTTGAGGTGGTGCCCGGGACAAAAGTCCCTCCGAGTGTGTTACCACCCAGAGGCGACACGAATTCGACTGTCGTGGAGTTGTTTGGAAGCGTCGGAATGACCATGGGCAGAGGCGCCCCGTTCGCAATGTCGATGCCGTTGAAGTCCCAGAAGTCGTTAGAGCTGTAGATCCTCGTCATGCGCGTGATCGTCCCCGTTCCGGCATACTGCTCGATGATGGCCGCGAGCGCTTTTCCCATCGCACCTGCCACCCCCTGCTTCGCAATAATCGGGTGCACGGCGAGCGGTCCAAGATCCGCCTCCCCGCCGTTTGCCTCGCGCAACGCAATGACCTGCCGAAGGGCTGCGGTGAACTGGTCGCGCGTGAGGGAATAGAAGACGTGCAGCCCGCTGTCTTCCGCCGTCGTCGTACCGCTGCCAAACGAGAGCGATTGAAAGATGACGCGAAGCTGGTTCTGGCAGCTCGTCGGATCGGTAATCGGCCCAATTTGCGCAAAGCATGGATCGAGGCGCGCTGCCACGAGTCGCAAGGTCGAGTACACGAGCTCCGGCGCGCCCGGGCCTACGGCGGTCATCGCTGGTACGTCGAACGCGGTGAAGATGTCCTTGGGAACCAAAGGTCCACCTACCCCCTCGGCGCTTGCGGGGAGATACGCATTGAAATCGGCCTGGGTCGTCGCAAGCGGGAGCAGGATCGAAACGTCATTCATCTGCGCGACCACACGCGCGGCGACCTGCATGAGCGTGATCCACTCGGTCCCGGGAGCCTTCGAATCGGTATTTCGAATCTTGAGGGTCTTTCCGGAGAGGGTCCACTGATAGCGATCGATCAAGGCCCCTTTTTCATCCAGAAAGCGGATGTAGCGGATGCTTCCCGACTTGGTGAACTTGTAGGTTCCGCTCTCTTTTTCCGGTCCGCAGCCACCCCCGCCCGCGCAGGCGACTTCGGTCTGCCGGCCGAACGACTTGTCGGCGTTCAACGTCAGCTCGCTCACCTCGTAGAGCTTGGGTGAAGTGGTGTCGAACGTGCCGAGCGGGTAGGACACTCCATCGGCCTTGTCGGCGTCGAGATCGTCGACCTCACCGGCCTGGTCACCACCAGCACAGCCGACGAGCGAGACCGCCGCCAACAACATCATCATCCGTTTGGTTTGGTCCTTTGCTCAGACTAATTGCCGCAGGACGTACAAGCGTCATGCCATGAGATGAAGTTTCGCAAGCATAGGTTTTATGAGGTCGACGTGCAGTTGCCCTGCACGCAGTAGTGGCGACACTAGCCATCTCGAAGGGACCTCGAGGCCCCTTTGCGTACGCGATTTCGAGATGTTACGCACGGCCTGTGCCTTGCTGGTGCAAGGAATATGAGAAAAAAACATTGGATGGTCTCGCTTGCGCTTCTGGCCGCGTGTACGCCGGCGAAAAACTCCACGACGGTCGCGGCGCCGAGTGTGGGTACCAAGAGCGATTCGCCCAACGCCGACGTTGCCGATACTTCGTGTCAGATCGTGCTGGATACCGCGGCCCGCGTGCCCGATGGCAAAGGCGGTTGGGCAACCGACTGCTCGACCGGCGTTTGCTGGTTTGTGTTTAACGGCTCGATCGACGTCGCCGCATCCGCGCTCACCCCGGGAACCTCGGTGGGCGTGCTCTACTACGCGAGCGGAACCTGGTTCGAGCAGGCAGCGACCGACGATGGGACGCATCGCTTCAACTTCACCCTTTCAAAAGACACGGCGGACGAAGGCGAAAGTCCGACATCGCTTTCGACCTTCCAGCTTCAGCTGATTCCGGTCCTTCACACCGCGACCGGCGGACGCGTCTTCGACCACAACGGCAATCCGGATCCATTTTCGAACTACGTGCTCGACAGCGCCAATAACTGGAGCGTCGGCACACCGGGTCGTCCTGTGGGTGCCGCCTGCAGCACCGCGACTTCCCAGCCCGATACCGAATGCCGCGTGGTTCTTCGCCACGTCGCGGTCGATGTGACCAAAGCCGGCGAGGACAACTCGGTTGTTTGGACCGGCGCGTTCGACTTGCGCGAGGATATCGCGGCGCTTGGCGGACCGAACGGGGTTGGCTTTCGGAGCAACGCCTACAATATTTGGACCGAGGTCGGCGGTTCCCCGAGCAATGAAGCGCCCGTGCAAGGCTTCAAGCGATTCGATTTCAGTCTCTACCGAAATACGGTGGATGAGACCAGCGAGACCGCGCACGACTGGGTTTCGTTCGAGCTCCAGCTCATCCCGAGTGTGCAGCCGGGCGGTACGGTCACTTGGTACGACCACAACTTCCCGAACGTCGTGACGGCCGACAATCCCGATGCGAACTACGTTCTCGCACAAGCGCTCAACAACACCAGCTACACCGCGCCAAGCAACATCTGCCCGGCTCGATAACTACCCGCTCAATTTCTACTCAGCTGACGGAAGCCGCGTTGATATCCGGGTTCTCCAGCAATTTCTTGGAAAACCCTTTCTTGGCGATGCGCAACATGGTTTGTCCGACCATGCCGGTGCCACCGAAGAGAATGACCTTCACTCGAAAAAAATTACCCTATGGAGCAACCAGCATGCCAAAATGCCGGCGAATCTGGTGCAATAGGGCAGCGCGCGGCAGGGCGAAACGCCGACAAACTGAGGACACTCGACCCCCTCGGGGTTAGGTCGGGGCCGCCGGCTCTACCGGCGATCGCTTCTCTTTCGCGGACGAAGAAGCGCGAGCAAAAGGAGCGCGAGCGGTGACAGGACCGACGAATCTGCCGCGCCGAGGACGCAGCCACCGCCATTTTTGAGCATCTGTCCTTGTTCGCTCTCGGCGTCGAGATCGCGGGGGCCGGTGCCAAGATCGGACATCGTGCCGCCGAGGTCTGGGCCCGTCGATTCCACCGGCGCATAAGGTCCGTAGATGGCGAAGGTGCCGTCTTCGGCCACATCTTTGAGCGAGTAGAGCACCGCGCCGTCCCAACCTGGCAGGGTGTCGGCATACGAACCGGCGAAATCCCCGCCCGAAAGCGCCAAGATCATCTCATCGTTGAGTTGCGTCTGTATGCCGTTTTGCTCCCGCAATAGGTAGAAGCCGACCCGCCTTGGGTCATAGCCGGTCTCCCAGTCGAGTTGCACACCATTTGCGCCGCGCACCGCTTTGAACGATTTCAACTCGACCGCGGTGAGGATGCTCGCGTTGAACGAAATCTCGTCGAGAAACATCCATCCGAGATTGTTGGTGAACGCGAGCTGAACGTACTGGCTTCCTTGATTCCCCAGGTTCAGCACCACGTCCGATCGCTGTTGATCGGGCAAGGTCGGCAGCGAGCCATTGCTGGTCTGGAAGGTCAGCGCGCCGCCCCAGGTCGTCCCGTCGTTGGAAAACGAAACCACAATCTGCGAGGGCTCAGAAACTCCGGACTCACTGTTGTAGAGGTCCATGCCGACGGTGACCGACGTATATCGATAGCTAACGGGATATCGAAAGTAGATCTGCGGATTGACGCTCGCCGACCAAGCGTCCCACACATTGTAGTTGTCCTGCCAGTTGTTGGTACACAACCCAGTCCTTGCGATAGAGAGCGTCTTTGAGCTGGGCGAAGACCTTCAGACTTGAGAGCTCGGCACAAGATGCGCTGAGGTCGAGATCGCCTCGTGCATATGCACCGTCGAGCGCGGCGAGAAACTTGCCACGAAATAGCGCGGCCATCGCGCGGACAGGGAAGAGAAAACTACCTCGCCCTTTGGCGCTCACCCAGCGATCGCGAGCGAGGCCGCCCGCGGTCACGAGACAATGGACGTGCGGATGTAATCGCAAATCCCGAGTCCAGGTGTGTAGCACGCAGGTGATGCCGAGCTCCGCACCCAGCCGGCGTGGATTCTGCCCGAATTCGAGCAGCGTCTGCGAGGCGGCGGCGAAATCACCAGCCGAATTTGTTCACCGAGGCTGGATGGAGGGATCACTCCCCCCACTCCAAATCAGGAGCCAACTCGGTTGTCAACAGGCGTATATTCCACCTGCGCGGTGACCGACACCGGAGCCGCCAAGTGCTGGGGTGATGGCGCGCTCGGTCAGATGGCGAACAATACATCGGGAGAGGGCGCCAGAAACAATGCGCAGCCTGTGCTCATCGCCGGCCGGGAGGCTGGGGTACAAGCCATTTCGTCGGGTCGTCATGTCTGCGCCGTGACAAATGGGGGTGCGGTCAAGTGCTGGGGAGAGAACGCTCAAGGCCAACTTGGGAACAACTCGATGGTCGACAGCCTGGCTCCCGTCGACGTGGTGGGCCTTGGCGGCGCGGTCGCCGTGGTCGTCGCCGACTCCACCAGCTACGCACTTGCTGGCGGAGCGGTCACGTGTTGGGGTTACAACGGTGCGGGCCAGTTAGGCAACAACTCGACAGTTGACAGCGCGGTGCCGATTGATGTCGCCGGGCTATCTTCGGTTGTCGCCATCACAGCTGCTGCCAGTCACGCCTGTGCCCTGACCAGTGTGGGGAAGGTGAAGTGCTGGGGTTACGGAATGCTCGGTCTGGATGCGCCGACCTCCAGAGGGGACTTCTCCTCACTGGTGCCCGCGGAGGTCAAGGGGCTCGATTCAGTGATCGGACTGAGCACAGGGCCAACGCACTCCTGTGCGATCCTACAGGGTGGCGGCCTCAAGTGTTGGGGACAAAACGAACACCTGCAGATCGGCGTGCCCTATGACGTGAATCATCCGGCTGTCATCTGGCCCGTCGACGTTCCGGGCGTCTCTCAGGTGGTCGCCGTTTCAGTGGGAACCACCCATACCTGCGCCATCATCGCCGGGGGCGTTTTAAAATGCTGGGGCGGCAACAACATGGGGCAGGTTGGAAATGGCACCATGCCAAGCACGGTATCGAGCCCCACCCAGATTCATCTTTCCGCGGGCGCCATTTCGATTTCGGCTGGCTTCGAGCACACCTGCGCACTTTTGTCCGGAGGAGGCGCGGCCTGTTGGGGTGGAAACGCAGATGGCGCGGCTGGAACTGGCGATCTGCTAACGTTCAACTACCCAGTTCCAGTCGCGGTCACCGGGTTCTGAAGTCGGCCTTTCCCCAGGGCGTACCTTTCACACCGCTGAAGGAGGATCTAGTACAGTGCTAGCGTAGTCCTAGCGCCAACTCCGCAATTGAGCAACTGGCCGCTGAACTTGACGCGGTGGAGATGTCGTTGATCATGATGGACCTCATGGTGAAGAATCGGCGGCGTGGCGGTGACCTCGAGGTTTGGCACGGTGTCGGGCCGTGGGGATCGAGGTGCACATTCCCTGGTCATCGGTCATCAGCGCCGACTGTGTCGCTTCTCCGGGGATCGCGAAGCGATTCTGCAAACAGACAGAGCGTCCGAAGTGTTCGAGGCGCGCGCGTCGTGGTATGTTCGAAGGATGCAAGTGGTAAAAGCCTGCTGCGACTCCTTCGCTACCTCGCTGTGCGCACCTCGCGGCGTCGCGGCGTTCCATATTGAGCGGCACGCCTGCCCCATTTGTCGCATACCGCTCGAAATGCAGTTCAATTGGGGCGAGGTTGTCGCCGCTCAAATCGCACGGTAGCCCTCGTCGTCAGCAGCCAGAGATTCGCTTTCCGGGAATCGCGAAGCGATTCTGCAAGCAGCCTGGAAGTGAGGCCCTGCGGCGGACGAGCCGGTGGAAGGACGGTCACGGCGGAAGCAGAACCAACGCAAAGGCCCAAATTTAAGGACGAATCCGAGCCACCGTTGCGACCCTGACGAATTTCTCGGGATTGCGGCAAGCGAACCGCGAAGATATAAGACCCTGATGTCCACACTCAACCGTCGCGTTACCATAGCGATCGAAGGCGATTTTGTCGTTTTTCTCATCGGTGCGCGAATCAATCGCTGGTGGAACTTGTACAAGTACGGAGTGTAGGGTGTAGGCGAAATAAAGCGGTTTTGGGGGATGCCGCCGACAGTTTGCGGCCGGGACGAAAGTCCCGATAAGGCCCTCTACGTCAACTCTAATGTGAAATAGGCGGCCACCGATCGCCGAGCCCCGAGCTCGAGTGAGGCCGACGCGTCTCGACCGAGGAGCATCGTGCCGGGATTGCCGCCGCGCATCGCACGCAACAGATCTCGCACCTCTGGATGCGAAGGTCCGTCCCGATGATCAACTGGCTGCGCGCCGGCTGAGTAGGAAATCCAACTTCCGGACGGATCGTCGAGCAGGACGCGAGTCGAAGATTCAGCTGTGGTTGAAGAGTCGTCGAGCGAAGCGCGAGCTCGAGGTGACACCAGAGTCTCAAAAAATTGTCGCAGCGACAGCGAGTCGGCGTGCGACTGCCTCAGCTGGGCATCAAGTGCGCTGGCGTAGGACTGCGCCAGTGCGGTCTGTTCCGAGGTGAAATCTTCGAGCGCGAGGCGCTGCTCCCGAAGCAGATCGAGATAGGCCAGCCCAAAGACCAACACCACTGCCAAGGCCATCGCCCACTTCATCGCGCGGATTTCCTCGAGCGTCATTCTGGTACGAACTCGACTGCTGTTCCAAGCTTTTGAACGCTCACCGACGGTCGCGGACCGAGACTTCAAACAATATTAGCTAGTTCGGTGCGCAGACGGTGCTGCCCAGATTCGCGTCGATTTCCATTTAGGTTCGGGTTTCGCTTTTCGGTGGGCTCACTTCTTCGAGCGTACTGTCGCTCTTCCTGTGCGGATTATTTATCTGCTGCTTGCGAAGCCTGGGAATCGGACCGAAGAGATGGCGGGCGCCTCGGTGAGAAACGCGGGACTGCGCTTTCGTGTTCCTTGAGCGCCTCGGCTGCTTGCGAGAGCGTAAAACATTTCGAGTTCGTCTGATGTTTTCGATTCATCTGCGCCACCTTCACCACCCAAATGTGGCTTGCGGGTGTGAACCAGAGATGAAGACCATGTTTAGAAATATATAGTGACGCGCGAGCGAGAGAACCCGCTTGAGCAATTGCGCAAGACCACACGCACCTACATCTATGAGGAAGTTTCGTATATCGCGCCGCAGGAAATTCCAAAACGTGACGAAAGTAAGGATGTACCGCGGAGGTCGAACCATGAGCATCGGTGCCATTTCATCCTCGCAAGTGACTACCGGCTCCGGTAGCACCAGCTCGATCCAGCAGCTCGAGCGCCAAGAGCAGAGCGTGGAAAAGCAGATCCAATCTGTCGAGAAGGACAAAACCCTCGACGCCAAGACCAAAACAGCCGAGCTCGAGCAGCTCGAGGCGCAGCTGGCGCAAATCGAGGCAGAGATTGCCCAAAAAGCGGTGCAGCAGAAGGCGAATTCGGCCCCAAAGCCGAACGCGGAAGTGAAATCGCCACGCAGCTCAGATGCCAAGACAGGCGTATTGGTCGACATCGAAGCGTAACTATCGGCTCAAGAGATGGCCGTCTTCGATGGCCGCATTCTCAACCGCCTCTTCCGCCTCGCTGACCCATAGATACACACCGATGACGCGGTCCCTCGCGCGCGCGACCCAGTAGCCATCGATGCGCTCGACCGTTCCAAATTTACCAAGTGTCTCAATTCCTTCCGGCGTCTCTTCCCAGTGCAGCGCGTTCTGCCAATCGATGCGATGCGCCTTTCCCTGTCCATACGTCATAAATCACCTCTAGGTTGGAAGACCGGTCTACTAGTGAGTGCTTCAAGGCCGGGTTTTGTTGCATGCAAAATCGGTTACGCATATTCAGACGCCATGAGTGAGACGCCGATCCGGAACGTGGCCGACACAGCTTTTTGGGTGGCCACCTATCGCGCCAATGAAACGGTACGATCGGACGCACTTTTTCGCGATCCGTTGGCGGAGCGTCTGGTCGAAGGACGAGGACGCGACATCGCTTCCAAAATGGACGACAGCGAAATCGTCGCCTGGGTAGTGGTGATTCGAACTTGCATCATCGACGAGTTCATTCGAGCGGCGATTGCGCGCGGTACCGACACCATCGTCAACCTCGGCGCCGGACTCGACACGCGGCCCTATCGAATGGATCTTCCGCCTTCGCTCAAATGGATCGAGGTAGATTTTCCCAGCACCATCGCGTTCAAAGAAGAGCGGCTCAAAGACGAAACGTCGCGCTGCTCACTCGAGCGTGTCGAGCTCGATCTTGGTGACGACGCGGCGCGAAAGAGACTGTTCGATCGCATCAACGCAAACGCAAAATCGGTCTTCGTGCTGACCGAAGGCGTAATTCCCTATCTGTCGAATGACCAGGTCGAGTCGCTCGCGCGCGCACTTCATGCGCAGTCGCACTTCGACGCGTGGATGTTGGAGTACACCTCGCCCGATTTGATGAAGATGTCGCGGCGCTTCACGCACCGACGGCAGCTGAAGAATGCGCCATTCAAATTCAAACCGGACGACTGGAATGCGTTTTTTGCGCAGCAGGGGTTCAAGCTCAAAGAGATGCGCTATTTGGTCGAAGAGGGACGGCGGCGCGGGCGATTCCCACCGCTTTCGCTCAAGATGAGGTTGGCGATGATGTTTTTTTCGCGGGCAAAGCGGCACCAACTGGGGAAGATGCGCGGCTACGCGCTATTGGAAAAAGTCAGCTCCGAAAAAAATACGGTGTAGGCTCGCTTTTCTCGACCAGGAGAATTCACATGCGATGGATCGCGTCCCTCGTGTTCAGTCTCGCGCTCGCTCCTCAAGTATTCGCTGAACCGGCAGCCGCGCCCGACTTCACGCTCAAGGACCTCGACGGCAAAACCGTGAAGCTCTCCGACTTCAAAGGCAAGACCGTCGTTCTCGAGTGGTTCAATCCCGAGTGCCCGTTCGTACAGGCGTCGCATACCAACGGCTCGCTCGTCGACACCGCCAAAAAGCAGATGGCGCACGGAGTGGTAGGGCTCGCCATCAATTCGTCGGCACCGGGAAAACAGGGCTACGGCGTGGAGAAAAATCGCGAAGCGCAGAAGCGCTTTGGTCTTACGCATCCGATCCTGCTCGATGAGACTGGAACGGTTGGCCACGCGTACGGTGCCACCAACACTCCCAACATGTTCGTCATCGATGCGCGCGGACGAATGGTTTATCGCGGTGCGATCGACAATTCTCCAGACGCTGAACGCGGCTCGCCCGAAGGCGGCATGCTGGTCAACTACGTCGAAGCGGCATTGGCAGACATAGCGAACGGAGATCCGATCTCCGTTGACTACCATCGCTCGACACTGATCAACGCACGATCTTTGTTTTCCTGGTGCGTGGACGAAGGGTGGGTACAAGCCAACCCTTCGCAAAGGTAAAAGGCGTTGGCAGGCGAAACCACGGAAAGAACCAGCACACGGGCGATGAGGCGCGAAAGTTCTACAAGTATTGCCTCGTNNCGCGGAGCGAGATGACTGGACGGCCCTTGGGCTCCTGTCCGCCCAGCTCATGGCACTCCGATCGGGCGATGTTCGGCGGCGGGACGTGCGGGACGTGGATTTAGATGCCACGATTCTCCACGTCAGCCGCGGCAAGATGGAGAAGTCGAACCGACCTCGCCTCATTCCAAAGGTTCTTCGGCCGCACTATCGCCGAATGATCGCCAATCGGGCGCCCACGGAGCCGCTGTTTAAGACGCCCCTCACCGAGAGCGGATATCACACCCATCGCTGGCTCCAAGAAGCGATGGTGACGTTCTGCGCGCTGGCGGGCGTACCCTACATTTGCCCGCACGGGCTCAAAGGAACCGCGGGCACGATGTTGGTTGAAACGGGGCACGCATCAGAGGCGATTGCCGATCACCTTTCTCATGAGAAAAAGAGCACCACCGAACGCTCGTACATTGCGCCCGGCGCCCTGGAGCAAGCCAGAACGGAACGGGGCGCGGAGCTCATCACCGAAGGAGATCAGTGAGCGGCGAGACCGAGATGTCATCTTGGAATGCAGAGCCTTACTGCAAGAAAGGTTCTGCGATTTCGAGGTTACAATCGAGGTTACAACCGAAAATCGATCT
>PLXG01000403.1 GCA_003153195.1 Myxococcales bacterium | reverse complement strand
TGACCCGCGGCGTGACGCCAAATGGCGTCTGTGCGCCGCGCGGCGCGATCAGGGTGAGCTTGTAGCCGACTCGCAGGCTGAGATGCTCGGCGAGCCGCGCGCCGACCGCGACGCCTTGCCCAGAGTCGAAGCCGTCGAGCGTGCCCTGGGTGAGGTGTCCCTCGATGCCGGGCAGGCGCTTGAGGTCGGCTTCGCGGATGCCGCGCACCAGCGCCGGGCCGGAATTGTACGGCGAAGTGGCGAAGGCTTGCCCTTCGACCAGCGGCAGCGCCAGTTGCACGCCGGGCACTTTGCCGACGCGGTCGGTCACCGCCTCGTAGTCGGTCAGCGGTTTGTCGACGCCTTGCAGGAAGACGTGACCATTGAGGCCGATCATCTTCTCCATCAGGTCGTGATGAAAGCCGTTCATCACCGACATGACGACGATCAGCGCCATAACGCCGAGCACGATGCCAGCAAAGGAGAAGCCGGCGATCACCGACACAGAGCCGTGCGCTCGGCGCGCCCGCAGATAGCGGAAAGCGACCATCCATTCGAACGCCGAGAACGGCTGCGTCGCAGCCGTGGACGAGGATTCGACGGCGGAGGCGGTGGTCATGGCTGCCCTTCATCCGGCCGCCAAAGCCCGTCGCTTGCGACGGGCGTCTTCCGACGCCCTATGGCGCCCACCTTCTCCCGCAAGCGGGAGAAGGGACGCGCCCCCTGTCCCACTTGCGGGAGAGGGTCGGGGTGAGGGTAAGCGCCGCTCGCTGTCGTCACGCCTTGCCGCCCAGCTTGTCGATCGCCGCGTCGAGACTGACGAGCTCACGCTCGCCGCTGCGGCGGTCCTTGAGCTCGACTTTGCCTTCGGCGAGGCCCTTGGGGCCAATCAGCACTTGGCGCGGCAGGCCGATGAGATCCAGCGTGGCGAACTTCGCGCCCGGCCGCTCGTCGCGATCGTCGTAGAGCACTTCCACGCCGCGCGCTTCCAGCTCCCGCTCGAGCTTCTCGGCGGCTTCGGCCAGCTCCGGCTCTTTGCCGGCGGTAACGATGCTCACCTGAAACGGCGCCAACTGAACCGGCCACTTGATGCCGTCTTGATCGTGATGCTGCTCGATGGCGGCGGCGGCGATACGAGTTACGCCGATGCCGTAGCAGCCCATGACCGCCGCATTCTCTTTCCCTTCGGCGTCGAGGAAGTTGACCTTCATCGGCTCCGAATACTTGGTGCCGAGGAAGAACACGTGTCCCACTTCGATGCCACGAAACGCGCGATAACTTCCACCATCGCAACGCGCGCAGGGATCGCCGCCCGCCGCAGTGCGCAGGTCGACCACTTTGGCGTCCGGTACGTCGCGCAGAAGATTGAACCCGCGCACGTGATAGTCGGTCTTGTTGGCGCCGGTGATCGCGCTCGGAATCGCGGCCACTTCGAGATCGGCGTAGACCAGAACGCCGCGACCTTGCGGACCGGCATATCCAACGGCCGCACCAGTCACTTGCGTAACCACGGTGTCCGACGCCAGCTCGAATGTTTCGGCGCCGAGAAGTGCCTTGAGCTTGAGCTCATTCAATCCACGATCGCCCCGCACTAGCGCGATGACCGGTTTTCCGTCGGCAACATAGATGAGCGTTTTGACGAAGCGTTTCACATCTTCGCGCAAAAACTTAGCGACGACGTCGATGCCGCCCTTGCCCGGCGTGTGCAGCTCTTGAATCTGTCCGGTAGCCGTCGACTGTGGACCGTCGACCATCGACCCTCTTTTGAGCTCCGCCTTCTCGACGTTGGCGGCGTAATCGCACTTGTCACAGGCAACGATCGAGTCTTCGCCCGACTCGGCCAGCACCTGAAACTCATGCGAGAGCGAGCCGCCGATGGCGCCGGTGTCCGCTTCCACCGCGCGAAAATCGAGCCCGCACCGTTTGAAGATGCGCACGTAGGCGTCGTACATGTTTTTGTACTCGCGCTTGGCGTCCTCTTCGGTGGCATGAAATGAGTAGCCGTCCTTCATGATGAACTCGCGGCCGCGCATGAGGCCAGCGCGTGGGCGCATCTCGTCGCGAAACTTGTCCTGAATCTGAAATAAATTGATCGGCAGTTGGCGATACGAACGCACGTCGCGCCGTACCAGATCGCAAACGGCCTCTTCCGCCGTCGGCGACATGGCGAAGTCGGCACCTTTGCGATCTTTGAAGCGCAACAGCTCGGGACCGTATTTCTGCCAACGCCCCGATTCCTGCCACAGCTCGGCCGGATGCACCATCGGCAGAAGTACCTCTTGAGCGCCCGACCGGCCCAATTCTTCGCGAAGAATGTTCTGAATTTTTGCGACCACGCGCATGCCGAGCGGCAAAAGCGAGTAGACGCCGGCCGCAACCTTGCGAATGAAGCCGCCGCGCACCAGCAAAATGTGGGACGTGACCTGCGCCTCGGCGGGCGCCTCTTTCAAAGTAGGAATCAGCAGTTTCGAGTAGCGCATGGAGGCGGTTTTATAGCACGCCTCCCGGCTCCGCGGCAGATTCCGAATGCGCGACTACTTGAGCGGATGAAGCTGCCCGCCTTCGATCTTGTACAAGAGCGGCGCGCCGCTGCGCTCTCCGCCTGATCCAAAACCGATCTCGCCGGTGATGCCGATCTGATGGGTGGCGGCGATGCCGCTCCAGATCGGTGTGCGCTGCAGATCCTCTTGTGCGATTTGGTCGATCGTCTGACGAAGCACCTTCACCGCGTCGAACGCCAATGCGTCGAGCCCACTCGGCTCTTCTTTATAGGCGCCTCGATAGCGCTCGAGAAAAGCGGCGATGCGCGGTTCGTTGGGATCCGAATAGTAGAGCGGCATGAGCACCGCGCCTTCGAGATATTTCTGGGTCGACTCCAAAAAGCGATCGTTCATTCCCTCGGCTGTCGCATAGAGCTTCACACTCGGCCCGGTCGATTTCAAATTTGGCATGGACTGAATCCCGCTCGACGCCAGCTGCGGCGCGATGAGCTGGAGCTGCGAAGCCGGCGCCGGAATCAAGAGCGCGTCGACATTCGCCGCTTTGATCTTTTTCACCGGCTCGACGAAGCTGGTGGCGCTGTCGGCGTAGCGCAGATCCACCGCCACTTTCGCACCCTCCGAGCGGATCGCGTGCGCGAGCGCCTCGGCCATCGAACGACCGTACGATGAATCCGGCGCCAAAATCGCGACGCTCTTCGCCCCTGCCGCGACCGCCGCTTTGGCCAGCGCTTGCGCCGACGGTGGGCGCGGACGAACCAATTTCACGATCGTACCGTCGCGACGCTTGTCGTCGGGCGCCAGCTCGATGAACGGAATTCCCAGCGCCAGCGCCTGCTCGGCGGCGGCCTGCGACTCCAGCCGATCGGGTGAGCCCAAGATGGCGAGCGCCCCTTCTTTGGCTAGCTCGACCACCGCGTCGGCCGCACGCGCTGGATCCGATTTCGAATCGCGCACCCACAACTCGATGGGCAGACCGGTGGCCAACGTCTGTCCCGGCGCCAGATCGGCCGCCAACAGCGCCCCACGCAAGGCGCGCTCGCCCAGCGCTCGCCCTTTTCCCTGCAGCGGGAAAATGCAGCCAATCGCCCGCGACAATTTCACATCCTTGGCTTTCTTTTCGCTCTCGAGTCCGGCCGCTTCACGCGCGCCACGCGACGCATCGAGCACCGCACGCGCACCTTGCAAATCTCCGGCGGCTCGCTTGTCGGCCGCGATTCGTTTTCCCAAGAATGCCACGGCGACGCTGTGCGGAGGGAGGGCCTGCCAAAGTCGGTCGACTTCGGTCGCCGGTAAGTGATCGACCAGATCGGAAACTTTATCTTTAACGTACTCACGCTCGGCCGGCTTTCCGCTCTCGAAAAAGAGCGAGTACTCGCGCAACGCCAGCTCCGATTCGCCGATGTGCGCGCTCGAATCGGCCAGCACCGCGTGCAGCTCTACCGCGTCGTCTCCCGCCGCGATCTGCGCCGAGAACGGCTGAAGAAGATTTCGCGAGCGTTGGTAATCACCCGTGCGATGCAGCGCCAGGCCGAGGAGGAAGTTGACGCGTGCGCGGGTTGCCTCGGTCACCGGATCGCTGCTCTGAGCCGGAAGCTTGACCGCCTCCAGCACCTCTTTGGCTTTGGCCGCTTCGCCCAGCTTGAGCGCGGCGCGGGCTTCGCCGATCTGCGCCGAGGACACCAACTGATCGGTTGGATGCTTCTCCAAAAACGCCGTGAATCGCGTCTCGGCTTCGCGATAGTTGCCCCCATCGAGGCGCGCTTTGGCCTCGTGGTATTCGTTGTCCGCCGAGGGATCGGGCGAGGACGTAATGGTATCGGCGCGCGGATCGAAACGCTTGGGACAGCCGCTCAGCACCAGTGCGGCGATGGCCACGCGAAACAGCGACGCCTGAGGAATTTTACGAATCCGACGAACCATGTTGGGTACCCCGAAGAACCATAGCAAACGCGCATCACCGACGCAAAAGACTGGGGCGATTGCGCGCCGCCTCCGGCCGGGGCATGGTACGGGCTATGACCCCAGAAGAGCTGCTGGCCAAGGGATTCGAGGATTTTGAAAAGGGCGATTTTGCTGCGGCACAATCGGCGGGCGATCAGGCGCTGGCGCGGGACGAAAACACGCCCGAAGCACACGTGCTGCTCGGGCTCTGCGCGCTCGCCGATCTCGACGGCGATTTGGCCATGCTTCGCTTCGAGCGAGCGATCACGCTCGATCCCGACTATGTCGATCCCAAGCTTCACGCGGCCGAGATGCTGATTGCCGATGGCGATCTCGAGCGCGCGCTCAAGTTTGCCGAAGAGGCACTCGATGTCGCCGAAGAGGAGGACGATTTTCTCGACGCGCTGTTACTCAAGGCAGGCATCGAAGCCGATCTGGAAGATCCCGACGCAGCCGCTTCCACCCTTTCGGAATTGCCGCCAACCGATGTGGCGCTGCCCGACCTGGCGTTTCATTTGCGCGCGGCCGAAATTTTTCTCGCCATCGAAGACGCCGATCAAGCGGAGGCGCACTATCGCATGGTGCTCAAGAGCGATCCGAAATTGGCCGACGCGCACTATGGCCTTGGTCTGTGCGCCGAGGCACGCGGCGAGGACGAAGAAAAGGTCAGCCATTTTCAAGAGACCCGTCGACTCGACGCCGCAGCCGAGCCAAGCCAGACGCCGATCGATCGCGCCAAGCTCGAGGAGATCGTCGAGCGTACGTTGCGCGAGCTTCCCGAGCGCGCGCGCAAGTTACTGGGAAACGTCCCAGTGTTGGTCGAGGACGCTCCATCGGAGGAGCTGGTGGCCGAAGGGACCGATCCGCGCGTGCTCGGACTTTTCGCCGGCGTACCGTTTCCCGAGAAAAGCTCGATGGGCGGAGCGCCCCATCTCGATCAGGTGCTATTGTTTAAGCGCAACCTAGAGAACCACTGCGGATCGGCCGATGAGCTGGAAGAAGAAGTTCGCACCACGATTCTTCACGAAACCGGACATTTCTTCGGACTCGACGAAGAAGATCTGGCCAAGCTCGGACTCGACTAACTACTCACGTGGCGAGTGAGGTGCCCGGGACCTCATGGGGTGAACCGCCCCTA
>PLXG01000394.1 GCA_003153195.1 Myxococcales bacterium | reverse complement strand
GCTCGAAGCGGGCGGAGTGGTCGTTGGCGACGAGGTCGCCATCACCCTCGACGTCGAACTGATGAAGAAGGCACCCGCGGCCGCCGCCAAGTAGTTTACGAAAAGCGGCCGGGACGAAAGCGCCCGACCGGCGCCCAAAGGAGATCGATCATGATGACCATACGAAAGGCAGACGATCGCGGGCACGCCAACCACGGATGGCTCGATTCGCATCACACTTTTTCTTTCGCGGACTACCACGACCCGGCGCAAATGGGTTTTCGTACGCTTCGGGTCATCAATGAAGATCGTGTCCAGGCCGCGGCTGGCTTTCCCACTCATCCGCACCGCGACATGGAGATCGTGACCTATGTCCTCGACGGTGCCATCGCGCACAAAGATTCGATGGGCAACGGCACGGTGATAAATCCGGGAGACGTTCAGCGGATGAGTGCGGGAACCGGTGTCGTTCACAGCGAGTTCAACGCGTCGAAGACCGACCCTCTCCATTTTTTCCAAATTTGGGTGCTGCCCAACAAGCACGGGCTCGCGCCCAGCTACGAACAGAAGCATTTCGAACCGCAGGACAAGAGCGGTCGCCTGCGCCTAGTGGGATCTTCCGACGGCCGCGACGGCTCGGTGCAGATTCACCAAGACCTCTCGTTCTACGCGTCGATCCTTCAGCCGAAGCAAGAGGTCTCGCTCGAGCTGCAAAAAGGCCGGCACGCGTGGGTTCAGGTGGCTAGCGGCGAGGTTACCATCAACGGATCGCGCCTCGCGACCGGAGACGGAATGGCCATCTCTCCCGAGAATTCGGATGAGCAACGACTACGATTCCGGGCCGATCAATCGTCCGAGTTTTTGGTGTTCGACCTCGCTTGATGTAGCAAGGAGTCCTCATGCGCTCGCTCGCATTCAGTGGCAGTCTCCGTTCGGGATCGTTCAATCGCAAGCTGCTCGGCAACGTGATTCGCGCGGCCGAGGCGCAGGGTATGACCGTCGAGCACCTCGATCTTCGTGAGCTGGCGCTTCCGATCTACGATGGCGACATCGAGGCGCGCGGACTTCCCGATGGCGCCAAGCAATTCAAAGAGAAAATCACCGCCGCGGATCTATTGCTCATCGCATCGCCTGAATACAACAGCTCGATCTCGGGCGCGCTCAAGAACGCGATCGACTGGGCGTCGCGGCCGCCAGAAAATCCGTTCAAGGGGAAGTTGGGCTCGCTGTTCGCCACGTCACCCGGACCGTTCGGCGGCGTGCGCGGACTGTTCACCACTCGGCAGATCTTGACCGTGCTCGGCGTGTGGGTGAGTCCGAATCAGCTGATTTTGCCGCACTCCCATCAAGCGTTCAACGACGATGGAACGTTGAAAGAGGCGAAAGTGTTTGATCAGATTTCGTCGATCCTAAGTGAGATCTCCTCGCTGCGCGGAACGAAGTAGCTGGTCATGAGTTTTTCGCTGGTCAGAAATTTTTCGATCGATCGCCGCCCGGTTTCCCTACGCGCGTCTCGGCCGCTTGTTCTACACGTCGCTGCTCCCGCATGTCGAGCGCAGCCGCAACGGCGCTCTTGAGCTCCCTGCGCGCGAAAGATTCGTTGCCCAGTGCCGAGAGTGCATCGCGAAGATGTTCCGCACTCTCGTAACGATGCGCGAGGTCAGACGCCATCGCCTTTAGTACCACCTCGGCAATCGCCGGCGGGAACCCGCAATGCGGAAACGGTAAAGGCGATCGCCATCGCGAACGAGAACGCGGCCGTCACCAGGTGGCCATCTGTGTAGAGGCTTGCGAACACGCGGCCTGAGTTTATCACACGCGAGTCAGACTCCGCTCGCACCGCCAGCACCAACGCTACCTAACTTGCAGTGCTGCCGCCGCCTTCGGGTTCGGTGGGATCTTTTTCCGGTGTTAGGAAGCCTTCCAAGTGTAGCCGGTTTTCGAACTTGAAGTCTTCGGCCTGGATGGCGTCGAGCTCCTGCTCTTCCGGTTCATCTTTTCCGAAAATCTGATCGCACGCATCGCGGAAGCGCTTCCACACCGCGTCGGCCTGTTCGCGCGGCACCGGACCGAGCGTCTTCCACTCTTTCATCAAGTCCTTGGCCTGCTTCTGCGCGTCTTCGCGATCGACGTCGGCGCCGGCCAATGCCCACTCCGCTTTTTCGCAGAGCGTCTCTTTCTTTTTGAGGTTCTCGTCGCGCTGCGAATCGAGCGTGGTGAAATGTTCTTGGCGGCGGGCGAAGAATTTGTCACAAGCGGCGCGGAAGCGCTTCCAAATCGCGTCGGCGTCTTTGCGCGGCGCGGCGCCAGTGCTCTTCCACTCCGTTTGCGCGGCCTTGATCTGATCGGCGGCGCCCTTCCAATCGGTCGACTCGCTGAGTGCTTCGACCTTGACGCAGAGATCTTCTTTTTTCTTCAAATTCGCGGCGCGCTCGCCGTCGAGCTTGGTGCCCTCGGCTTTACGACGCTCGAATAATTTGTCGCACGCGGTGCGAAAGCGCTTCCAGATTTCGTCCGACACTTCCTTCGGAACTGGCCCAATGCGCTTCCAATCTTCTTGCATTGCCTTAGCCTGATCGGACGCCTCTTTGGTGTTCGGCCCTTCCGCCAGCGCCTCGACGCGCGTGCACAGCTCCTCTTTCATCTTCAGATTGGCCGAGCGCTCTTCGTCGAGCTGCGTGCGAACCTTGGCGTACACTTCGTCCGAGGCCTGCTTGAAACGGGTCCACAGCGCTTCCGACTTTTCCTGCGTCGCCGGACCAGCCGACTTCCAGGCCATCTGCAGCTCTTTGAGCTCAACCCCGGCCGTTTTCAAGTCTGCATTGGCCGAGTCGGGGCCGGCCACGCGCTCCAGCAGATTTTCCATTTTGATGCAGAGCTGTTCGAGCTTGGGCACATTGGCCCAGCGCTTCCAGTCTTCCGCTTCTCGCAGCTCGTTCAGACGGGCGAACACATTCGAGCGCGCCGCTGAAAAACGGGTGCGCAACGCGTCGAGCTCGCGCGGCAAGCTCTTGTCGGTGAACGCCGACTGCGCGATCTTGAGGGTCTGATCGGCGCGCTTGCGATCGTCGGTGGTGGCGAGCGCTTCCAGTGCCGCGCACATTTCCTCGAGACGACGCACCGCGTGCGCCTCTTCTTCGAAGCGGGCTGCTCGCTCTTCGGTCTTTCGCTTGTCAAACTCGGCTTTTTCGGCCGCGCGCGCACGATCTCGCTCGGCACGTTCCACCGCGCGTTTTTCGCGTTCGACGTTCTCGACCGCATCGAGCTCCGCACGCTTGGCGGCTTCGATCGCCGCCTCGGCTTTCCGCTTCTCCTCTTCGACCGCATTGAGCTTGCCGCGGCGCTCATTTTCTTCCGCGACAATCGCCGCTTGACGCTCACGCTTCTCGGACTCGACCTCGCGCGCACGCAACGTGGCGACCGATTTCTCGAAACGCTTGCGCAGCGGATCTTTCTCATCGGGCGATCCCAGATCGTCCCAATCGATGATCGCCGCGGTGATCTCTTTTTTTGCCTCGGTAAGATCGCTCGCCACCGACGCGGCTTCGACCAAACGCACCAGCGTGATGCGCTTGGCGCGGTTGCGCTTCTCTTCGTCGCGCTCGGCTTTGGACAGCGCTGGGCGCTCGTCGTCGTCGAGACCGAGCAGCTCTTTGGCGCGCTGACGCACCGCCTTGATCTTGGCCTTGGCCACGATCGCTTCTAGCGCGGCGCGATCCTGAATCCGGCCGATGGCGGTGAGCGCAATCTCCTTCACCGACTCGGCCAGCACGATCTCGCGCAAAATCGCCGCGTCTTCGATCCGACCGATGGCGAGCACGCGCGTCTTCGGATCTTCGCTGCCGCGCGCGACGTCGCCGAGCAGCTTGGGATCTTTGAGCTCTTGCACTGCCGCCGAGCGAACCTTCGCCGACGAAGCGCGCTTGGCCACTTGTGAAAGCGCCTTGAGCGCATTTCCGCGCGACAATTCCGCAACCGCGAAGACGCTCTTCTCGTCATTCCCCGACGCCATCGCATCGGCGACCAAAATCTCCGATCGCTTCTCCGCCGCGCTCTTGCGCAGCGACTCATCGGGATCGCTCGATGCCACCTCGCTCAAAAGTCGCGGGTCGGCGATCTTCTTGAGCGCGATTCGTCTGACGCGCGCGTCGCCGTCTTGACGCACCACCTGCGCGAGGACGACCTGATCATCCAGGTCACGCACCGCTTCGGCGCGCACGTCCGGGTTCGAATGCTTCCACTTCCGTCTGAATAGATCCGCATGGCCCATCTGATGGTCTCCGGATCGGCGAATCTATCCCCTACGCACCCGTCCGTCTACAGCGCGTCGATGGGACCTTTGCCTTCGCGCACGACCACGATCCCGCCTCCGCTCATGTCGACCACGGTAGTGAGCTCGCCGCTTCCCCAACCGGCGTCGAGAACTAACGATAAGTCACTAAAGTTACTAGATATTTCTCGCGGATCCATGAACGGATCTTGGCCATGCACGTTGGCGGTGGTGACGATGATCGGTCGGCCCAGCAGCCGCGTAATGGCTTGCGGCACTTCGTGATCGGGCACGCGAATGCCGATGGTTCGCCGTTCCGAGTGGAACATCTTCGGCACTTCGCGGGTCGCTTCGAGAATGAACGAGTACGGCCCAGGCAGCAGTCGCCTGAGGATTCGGTACACCTGATTGTCGACGTGTGCGTAGCGCGCCAGGTCACTGAGATCGGGACAGATCAGCGAAAGCGGCTGTCCTTTGTTCATCTGCTTTAGCTGATAGAGACGATCGACGGCCTTCTTGTTGAGAAAATCGCAACCGAGCGCGTAAGCCGCGTCAGTGGGAAAGGCGATGACTTCGCCGGCTTCGATGGCCTGCACGGCGCGCGCAATTTTACGCGGCTCCGGATGCTCCGCTCGAATTTCGAGCAGCATGTCAGTTGATCGCTCCCGACAGTCCCAGCGCCTCCTCGACCCGGGCGCGCTGTCGCTCCATTTCGTCGATCTCGCGCATCCAAAAAATATGCTCCTCAAAATCGGGGAAGGCTCGTTGAAACGCGGGATCGGCGTAGCGATGCGCGATCCACGCAGCGTACCGAATGATTCTAAGCGCGCGCAGCGGCTCGACCAGCCGCAAGGTCTTGCGATCGAACTGCCGCATCGACTGATAGCCGCGCACCATCGCATCGCGCGCTGCATCCGCTTCGGCGTCGCGTCCTGGCGACAACAGCCACAAGTCTTGCGTCGGTGGGCCGGTCAGGAAATCGTCGAAATCGAGAAAGAACGGTCCGTTCGATCCCCACAAAAGATTTCCCGGATGGCAGTCTCCGTGCAGGCGAATCATCTCCAGATCCGACCAGGCCGGCTGACAAACGCGCACGATCCGCTCGGTGCAGGCGAGATATTTGTCGCGCAACTCGTAAGGTAAATAATCGCTCTTGGAGAGCAGCTCGATCGACGCGGTGCCGTAGGTGGTGGGATCGAGCCGGGGACGCTCGGGTTCGCCGCGCGAAGATCCGACTTGATGCAGTCGTGCCACCAAACGTCCCAGCTGCTCGTACTGCTCCTCAGCCAATTCCTCCGGCGGACGGCCGCGCACTTTGTCAGACACGGCGAAATAGATGCAACCGCCTTCGACCGGCATTTCACGTAGCGTCTGTCCGCCCAAATCTCGCGGCGCCACCACCGGCAGCTCCGCCTCCTCCAGCTCGCGTAAGAAGTTATGCTCGGCCATGATCGCCGTTTTGCTCCAGCGCGCCGGCCGATAGAATTTCGCCACCAGACGCGCGCCGTCTTCCATCTCCACTTCGTAGACGCGATTCTCGAGGCTGTTGAGCGCCTGAACGTATCCAGTTGCGCGCCCACCGCCGGTCTCCACTGCTTCGAGCACACGTTCGGGCGTGAGCGCGAAAAATGCGTCTTCTATTTTCAAACCGAGGCCTCGGCCTCCTCGCGATCTTCGGCGCGAAACTCGTCGCGAACTCGCGTGGCGATGTACAGAATGGGAAATGAGATGAACAGCCCGACAAAGCCGAGTAAGTGCTCCCAAGCGATCAGACTGAGAATCAGCACGAAACCAGGCAGACGGACGTGACGCGCAGCCAGTCGCGGGTTCAAGTAGTACGACTCGAGCTTATGCAAGATGAAGGTGAGCACCAAGAAGACACCCACGCCGATCCATCCGCGCGACTGAAAGGCCAGGAAGCACAGCACCGCGCCAGAGATGAAGTTTCCCACGACCGGAATGAGCCCGGAGAGAAAGATCATCAGCATCAAGCCGGCGACGTGACGGAGGCCGAGGAACAGTACCACCGGCAAGGTGAGCGCGGTGTTGCACGCCGCCACCACCATCTGAAACTGCAGCGTCACCAAGGTGGCGTCGGAGAGATAGTTGAACCAGCGCACCAGCGTACCAGTGAGCGAGCGCGGATTCATCGCCGCGCGGAGATCTTGAATCTCTTGATGCTCGAGTCGAAACACGATGGCCAAGATGAAACCGATGAGCGCGTAAATGAAGAAGTGACCGAGCTTGTTCAGGTAGCCGAGCACATCGACCGCGTAGTGGTTGATGCCATCGACCAGCTTGTCGGCATCCTTCATGTGCTTGGCGATTTCTTGAAACAGGGGCGTCTCTTTGAGAGCCTCGATTCGCCCGGGAAGATTTTCGCGCAGCGCCGGTAAGACGCGCACGATATGACCGATGCCAAACGCCACCCCCACCACCACGCCCGCGACCAGCAGCACCGCGAAAATGGTGAGCGCCACCTTGTGATGAATGCGCAGGGCTCGCGCGAGCCAAAGCGCGCACGGTCCAAACAGCCGCTCGAAGATGACGAAGAACACCAGCATGATCATGAGATGGCGAAAGAGGATCAGAAGCCCGACGAAGATCGAGAGCGCGAGCAAGCGACGCGGCGTGGTCTCGCGGAAAAACGCGGCTACCCGATCTCGCTTGCCCGACAGTGACTCCATGCCAGCGAGACAGTACAAGAGGAGACGTCCACTTGCACGACCGAAGGCACGGGGGTGTCCCTAATTACCTCCCGTCGGCAAACGGCCAGTTGCACATGGGGCCGCCACCCGCTAAACGAATAGAGTGAGCCTCATCTTCAAATGCGTGAATGAGATCGCTTCGATCCCGAAAGAGGCGTGGGATGCGCTGTGCTTTCCCAAGGCGAGTGAAAATCCGTTCGTGCGTCATGCCTGGCTCGATGCGCTCGAGCAATCGGGATGTGCCGGCGCCGAGCGTGATTTTCAGCCGATGCATCTCACGCTATCGCGCGGAAAAGATCTGGTGGCGGCGGCGCCCGCCTATTTGAAGGAGACGTCGGACGGCGACTTCTCGCGCGATTGGGGCATGGCTGATGCCGCGCAGCGCGCCGGCATTCCCTACTATCCAAAGCTGATCGTCACCGTGCCGTTCACGCCGGTGACCGGTCGCCGAATTTTGATTGCGCCGGGTGAGCCCGATCTGACCGAAGAGCTCTTGGCCGGCGCCGAAAAGTTGGCGCGCAAAGTGGGGGCGCATTCGGTTCACGTGCTGTTTCCAACCGGCGACGAGGTCGATCGCATCGCGCAGCACGGGCTCACCAAGCGCGTCGCGTTTCAATACCACTGGCGGAACGCCGGCTATAAAACGTCTGACGAATTCCTCGGCTGCTTCGATTCGAAAAGGCGCAATCAGCTCAAGCGCGAGCGCAGCGAACCGCTCAAGCAGAACATCACCATTCGCACCGTGCGCGGCGAAGAGATGCTGCGCGATTCGGCGAAGTGGGGAAAATCGGCGTTCGAGCTGCATCGCCACACCGTCGACAAATTGGCCTGGGGCCGACGCTGGCTCAACCGCGGATTCTACGATCACGTCTTCGCCAACATGCCAGAATCGCTGGAAGTGGTGGCCGCCGAACAGGACGGTCGGCTCATCGCCGGCGCGTTCAACGTTGCCACACCGACGCATCTTTTCGGTCGCTATTGGGGATGCTTCGAGGAGCATCGCTTCTTACATTTCAATGTGTGTCTCTATCACTCGATCGACGAATGCATCGCCAATGGCACGCAGGTGTTCGAGGGCGGCGCCGGGGGTGAGCACAAGCTGGCGCGCGGATTCGAGCCGGCTGAAACCTACAGCGCCCATCGTTTTTTCGACGCTCGATTGGAGATTCCGTTTCATCAGTATCTACGGCAGGAAGCCGAAGAGAGAGCGCAGGCGCTCGAGCGCTGGCGAGCCGAGCGACCGATCCTCAAACGAGCACCCGGCCTCGAGCGAGCGCCTGGTCAGGTGGTAGAATAAGACATGGCGCGAAGCACCAAAGAAGAGGGGGGTGTTGCGACCGACACGCGCACCAAGACGGAAAAAAAGGTGGCGCGGCCGCGGCTCTACAAAGTCATCTTGCACAACGACAACTACACCACCATGGAGTTCGTGGTGGCGCTTTTGGAACATGTGTTTCACCATTCAGAGGCGTCGGCGCAGGCGATCATGCTGCACATCCATCGAAGCGGCATCGGCATAGCCGGCGTATTTACTTACGAGATCGCCGAGACCAAGGTGGCGCAGGTGATGGAGCTGGCGCAAAAAGCCGAGTTTCCGCTGCAATGCACCCTGGAGCCGGAAGAATAGACAAGCGCATACCGCCAGGACGAATTACATTGAGAGTTGAGTCATGACTATCTCGAAAGAACTCGAAACGACGATTCAGCTGGCATTCGCCGAGGCCAAGCGCCGACGTCACGAATTTGTGACGCTTGAGCACGTGCTCTATGCGCTGCTTGTCGACAAGACGGCGATGAAGATTCTGAAGGCGTGCGGCGCTGATCTGCCCGCGCTGCAAGCCGAGCTCGACACCTTTTTCAATGATTCGGTGGCGCAACTTCCCGAAGGTGCCGAGGGCGAGCCGCAACAAACTGCTGCGTTTTGGCGCGCGCTTCAGCGAGCCGCCATGCACGTGCAATCGTCGGGGAAAGAGACCATCGACGGCGGAAATTTGTTGGTGTCGTTTTATCGCGAGCGCGAGTCGCACGCCGTCTATCTGCTCGAGCAGCAGGGCGTGCGCCGCCTCGACGTGCTGAACTACATTTCGCATGGACTGTCCAAAGTCAAAAACGGCCAGATCCAGAAGCGTGAAGAAGATCCCAGCGGCGCGGGCGAGGCGGGGGCCGATGCGGAGGAGGACGGCGGCGACGCGGCCAAAGATCCACTCGAGGCGTACTGCGTCGATCTGGTGAAGCGCGCGCAAGATGGCAAGATCGATCCGCTCATCGGTCGAGCCAACGAGCTCGAGCGTGCGATTCAAGTCCTGGCGCGTCGTCGAAAAAATAATCCCATCTTCGTCGGTGATCCCGGCGTGGGCAAGACCGCCATCGTCGAAGGATTGGCGCGCGCGATCTTCGAAGGCACCGTGCCCAAGATTCTCAAAGACGCGCACATTTTCGCGCTCGACATGGGACTTCTGCTGGCGGGCACCAAGTTTCGCGGACAGTTCGAAGAGCGATTGAAAGGCGTGATCGGCGCCGTCAAAGACAACCCCAACGCAATTCTGTTCATCGACGAGATTCACACCATCGTCGGTGCCGGCGCGACTTCAGGTGGATCGATGGACGCGTCCAATCTCCTGAAACCCGCGCTGGCCAACGGCGATCTGCGCTGCATCGGATCGACCACGCACGCGGAATACAAAGCGGCCTTCGAACGCGATCGAGCGCTGGCGCGTCGCTTTCAGCGCATCGACGTGCTCGAGCCGTCGCTCGATGAGACCATTCAGATTTTGAAAGGCATCAAGAGCCAGTATGAGCAGCACCATGAGGTCACCTACACCGATCTGGCGATCGAGGTGGCGGCGCAGCTGGCGGCCAAACATATTAATGATCGATTCCTGCCCGACAAGGCCATCGACGTGATCGATGAATCGGGTGCGGCGGCGCGGCTCAAACGCAAAGGTACCGAGATACCGGTCATCGGTCCGGACGAGATCGAAGCGGTCGTCGCCAAGATGGCCAAGATTCCGGTCAAGACCGTTTCGTCGTCGGACGAAGAGTCGCTGCGCAGTCTCGAGCCGTCGCTGAAGAAAGTGATCTTCGGTCAAGAAGCCGCGATTGCGGCGGCGGTCTCGGCCATCAAGATGGCGCGCTCGGGGCTCGGTCCCGCCGACAAACCGATCGGATCTTTTTTATTTACCGGTCCGACCGGCGTCGGCAAAACTGAGCTGGCCAAGCAGCTGGCGGCCACGCTCGGCATCGAGTTCTTACGATTCGACATGAGCGAGTACATGGAAAAGCACACCGTGTCGCGTCTCATCGGCGCACCGCCGGGTTACGTCGGATTCGATCAGGGCGGCCTGCTCACCGACGCCGTGCGCAAGACGCCGTATGCCGTCTTGGTGCTCGACGAGATCGAAAAGGCGCATCCCGATCTGTTCAATATCCTGCTGCAGGTGATGG